>NZ_JBAMYD010000007.1:0-315363 GCF_037002925.1 Rhizobium aouanii | reverse complement strand
ACATCTCCCCCACAAGGGGGGAGATCGGCAGGAGGCCAGCTCTTTCTCCCGATCCGCCGCTTGAGCCAATTGTTTGAGGAAACCCTCACGCCGAGCCAATCTCCCTCCTTGTGGGGGAGATGCCCGGCAGGGCAGAGGGGGGTGGCAACTCGGCACGCCGCATTTGTATTTCACCCGTCGCAAACCTATGTTCCCTCCAGCTTCAACAGGGAGATGACGAGGAATGTTCGACGCAAAAAAGCTTCTCGACCAGTTCTTGGGTTCGCAGGTTCCGGGTCTCGGCGGCTCGGTCCGCGACAGGGCGGGTGATGCCGTTCAGACGGCCAGGAACAATCCGATGAAGACCGGCGCCATTGCTGCTGCGCTGCTCGGCACCAAGACCGGCCGCAGTATTGCCGGCAATGCACTGGCGATCGGCGGTCTTGCCGCGATTGCCGGCCTCGGTTACCAAGCCTACAAGAATTACCAGGCCGGACAGGCCCCCGCTGCCCCTTCCGATGCACCGTCCGCCAATAATCCGGTGCTTCTGCCGCCGCCTGCCGAATCCGGTTTCGGGCCGACGTCGCCTGCCGGCAGCAATGAATTCGCCCTGGTGCTGATCCGCGCGATGATTGCCGCCGCCAAGGCCGACGGCCATATCGACGATGCGGAACGCGCCCTCATCATGGAGAGGGTCAAGGCCGCCGATGTTAGCGGCGAGGCTGCGGCCTTCATCGAGCATGAACTCGCCTCGCCGACGGATATCGATGCGCTCGTGGCCGCCGCGGTGACGGAAGAACAGCGCGTCGAGCTCTACACCGCCTCGCGGCTCACCATCGAGCCGGATTCACGCGCCGAGCGCGGTTATCTCGACCTGCTCGCAGGTCGCCTCGGTCTCGCCGACCAGCTGGTCGACCATATCGAGGCGACGGTATCCTCCGCCAAGGTGACCTTGTCACAGTGACAGCTAAAGCATGTCGCGCAAAAGTGTGCAGCGCTTTTGCGACAACGACATGCGTTGGAAATAAGGACCTAAAGCGCGACGCGCTTTAGGTCGGTTGCCTTTGTCGGGTGGCTGGCCTATCCACTCTTCCGAAAAGGGGAGTGAACATGCGCGATCTTGCAAATTTCAAGGGCTGCCCGGCGCCGAAGCCGGTGACGCTGAAGGGCCGTTTCGTCACTGTCGAGCCCTATCGGCGCGCGGAACATCTCGAGGCGCTGTGGGACGGGCTCGGCGGCATGGGCATCAACCCGCTGCTTCTCTATTTCGCCCAGGACGATTTCTCCGATATCGACGATTTCGCCAACTGGCTGGAAACCGTCAATACCAAGTCCGGCTGGCTCACCCATATCTTCCGCGACAACGCCACCGGCAAGATTGTCGGCATGGCGAACTATATGCGCGCCGACCCGGCAAACGGCGTCGTCGAGATCGGCGGAGTGGCGCACGGGGCCGAGATGAAGCGGTCGCCGCTTTCGACCGAAGCGCATTACCTGATGGCCAAGCACGTCTTCGAGGACCTCGGCTACCGCCGCTACGAATGGAAATGCGACAATAAGAACGAGGCGAGCAAGACGACGGCCGCGCGTTACGGCTTCAGCTTCGAAGGGGTCTTCCGCCAGCATATGATCTCCAAGCATCGCAACCGCGACACCGCGTGGTTCTCAATGATCGATGCCGAATGGCCGGTGATCAACGATGCCTTCGAAGCCTGGCTTTCGCCCGGGAATTTCGACGCCGAGGGCAACCAGATCCGCTGCCTGCAGGATATCCGCGCCGATCTCGAAAAGGAAAGGCTCGTATGAGCCCGGAAAGCCGCTCGCAGGCGACCGCCGCCGCCGTCATCCTGCTTAGCGCTGCTCTCGTCATCTATTTCCTGCCGACCATCGTGCTGTGGATCGGCAATTTCTCGCCGACGCTGGCGATCGTCGTCGGCGTCTGCCTGATCATGGCGTTTTTCGCAGTCTTCTGGCTGCGGGCGCGTTACCAGCGCGGCCGGGGAAAGTAATTTATCCCTGCAGCGAGGCTCCGAGCAGCAGGGCGCCCATCAGCATGACGAGCACGGCGCCGAGAATTTCGATGGCATTGCCGACGCAGATCGAGGCGGTCGAGCCGCGTCCGGAGAGGCGGACGGCCGCACTCTTGGCAGTGACGGCAAGTGTGGCAAGCAGGGAAACGGTGATCGCCGTGCCGAGCGACATGGCGGCGACCGAAAGCGCGCCGCCGAGATAGAGGCCGTTCAAGAGCGAGAAGGTCATGACCAGCAGGGCGCCGGAGCAGGGGCGCAAGCCGACGGCAACGATCGCCGACCAGGCCTCGCGGACGCTGAACCTGTCGCCGCCGAGCAGGGCCGGATCGGGCACATGGGCATTGCCGCAGGTCTCGCAGACCATGCCAGGAACGAAGGTGTGACCGGCTTCGACCGCCTGCGCTTTGCCGCTGAAGGCGTAGGCCTGGCGTTCGGCGGCATTGTCCTTCCAGTCGAGCATCATGCTGACCGGGCCTGCCGGCGTCGCCATCAGCCGGCGGCGCGGCATATTGCCCGCCATCGAGCGCAGTTTTCGAAACAGCAGCCAGCCGCCGAACAGGATGACCATGACGAAGCTTGCGATCTCCATTGCGTGGGTCGCCATCGTCAGCGTGATGCCGGTGCCGCGCAGCACCAGCCAGGCGCCGCCGACCAGCGCTACCGCCACCACGCCCTGGATGAAGGCCGAAATGAAGGAAATCATCACGCCGCGCTTCAGCTCGATCTCGTTGGCAATCATATAGGAGGAGATGACCGCCTTGCCGTGGCCCGGGCCGGCGGCATGGAAGACGCCGTAGGCGAAGGAGAGGCCGATCAGCGATGCCAGCTGCCACGGGTCTTGGCGCATCGCCTTCAAGGCGCCGGTCAGCGCCCGATAGAAGGCCTGCTGTTCATAGTTCACATAGAGCAAAAGCGGTGCGAACGGCCCGCCGGTCGGCTGGAAGCTCGGCTCTGCCGTGCCGATGCCGAGCGGCGACTGCGCATGGGCGAGGCCTGCAGCCGTTACCAGCGCAAGGATTGCAGCGGGAAGGATGAGGGACAGGCGTTTCGTCAGCATGTGACCTCCAGCCGGGTGGCGAAGAGTTTGGACATGTTGGTGCCGGTTGGATCGTTGAAGAAAGCGTCCGTCAGCGACTGTTTGTTTTCCGATATCACCTGGTCGGCATCGGGCCGCACCACCTGTTGTTTGCAGGCTTTGAAGCCGTCTCCGACGATCGCCAGCTCACCGTCGGTGGGAAAGTCGATCGATGTGTAGAGCGTCGGGTCATAGACGCCGAAGCTGAGCCTGCCCTTGAGCGGCATCTTCTCCACCGGCTTCACCGCAAAGAACATCAGCAACTGACCGTCCTTGTAGTCGACATGGATGATGTCGGGCTTCTGGACGGTGATGTTCTTCCCGTTGATTGTCAGGTTCATGTAGTAATCGTAGTCGGCAAGCGACTGCTTCACAGTCTTTCCGACCTCAGCGAGCTCGTTCGGCTCCAGCTTCAGGTCGGTGTTCTTGTCGAAATCCATGACGACGGAGGAGGAGAAGACCTCGTCGAAGCGCCAGACATTGCGCAGCTCCTCGACACTGCCGTCCTTGCCGGCCACGACCTCGAGGCGCGCTTCCACGAAGATGTGCGGATGGGCAAAGGCGGCGGCCGGCGCCAGCGAAAGAAGCGCCGCCATCAGTATCGTCGAATGTTTCATCTATTCCGCTGCTCTGTTCGGTGACCCTGACTTCTTGCCAGAAATTGGGACGGAATTGGGACGGGCTTCATAGCGGATCCCCGATCGTCGCCGTCCGATCGTCTCAGCCATGTGGATCAACATGGAACCTGGTGTCGCATCATGGGTGCTTCTTGAACCAGTTGTGCAGGTAATCGACGAAAATCCTCACCTTGGCCGGCAGGTAGCGCCGGTGCGGGTAAACGGCATAGATGCCGCGGTCGGTGGGGATGTAATCGTTGAACAACGTTACCAGTTCGCCGCTCTCGATTGGCTTGCGGGCGATGAAATCCGGGATGAAGGCTACGCCGATGCCGGCCAGTGCTGCGCGTAATGTCGCATGCGGGCTGTTCACCTCTATCGGTCCGGAAACGGCAACTGCGAACGAGGTGTTGTCAGGATTGTGGAAGCGGATGCTCGCCTGGGTGCGGGCATTGGTATCGACGATGAAGGGGACGCTGGAAAGGGCCGTCGGATGATCGAGATCGGGATGACGCTCGAGAAAATCGGGGGTGGCGCAGATATGGATGCGGAAATCCGAGATCTTGCGGGCGATCATGCCGGAATCCTCGAGCTTGGTGATGCGGATCGCCACGTCGAAGCCTTCCTCGATCAGATCGACGAACCGGTCGTCGGCGGCGATCTCCAGCGAAAGGTCCGGATTCTCCTTGGCGAAATCGATCAGCGACTGGCCGACATCGGCATCGACGAAGGTGCGCGGCACCGAGATGCGCAGCCGTCCCTTGAGCTGCGCATTGTTCTCACGCACGAGATCGGCGAGGTTGTCGATCTCCTTCAAGATATCGGAGGCGGTGCGGTAATAGGTATGGCCGGCCTCGGTCATCGAGAACTGCCGGGTGGTGCGGTTGAGCAGCAGGGCGCCGAGCTCGTCTTCCAATTCGCGCACATATTTGGAGAGCAGCGCCTTGGAGCGACCGGTGCGCCGTGCCGCGGCGGAGAAGCCTTCGGCCTCGACGACATCGATGAAAGCGCGTATGCGGGTCAAGGTATCCATGGCACCCCTCGGGTTGTTTCGGAATGTTGAACAAATTGGCTTGACTTGTTCAATAATTTTTTTGGACCGAGATCAAAAAATCGCTTGATTATGAAGGCGAATATTCTTATTTCCCACTCAGCCCAAAGTCGCACGTGCCCATGGGTGTCCGCCGAACCCTCGAATTGGTGAGGAAATCGGTAAGGTACCTGGAATTAACCCCTCCAGTCGCTATTCCGGCCAACCGGAAAATGCGAGGACGCCTGAAGCAACGACGGTGCGGGCCTTTTTGTTCTCTCCCTGCTTTCCATCAGCGGGGGTTACTGAAGAGGCACACCATCATTGCCGGAAGTGCGGTTGGGATTCTCCCTCCAATCCATGGCAGACAAAGCCGAACTTACACCGCATCGCGGCGTTGGTTCACTATCTGCGCATCGAGCGCTTGCTATGGTTCCGGGGTCTCCACCGGCTGGTTCCAATGCGAGCTATCGTATGCCCTTTGTCCTCCGGTTCATGCCGGAGCTCTGGAATTGGAAGAGGGAATCGATATGACCACCCAGCGCATCCGCGACTTTCTCGCAACCCGACGTCCCGATGGTCCCTGCCTCGTGGTTGACCTCGACGTCGTTCGCGACAATTTCCACGCCTTCCGTCACGCCATGCCGGACAGCGCCATCTATTACGCCGTCAAGGCCAACCCGGCTCCCGAAGTGCTGAAGCTGCTTGCAGGCCTCGGCTCCAATTTCGATTGTGCATCCGTTGCCGAAATCGAAATGGCGCTCGAAGCCGGTGCGACCGCCGCCCGCATCTCCTATGGCAACACGATCAAGAAGGAACGTGACGTTGCCCGTGCGCATGCGCTCGGCGTCAGCCTCTTTGCCGTCGACAGCCACGAGGAAGTCGAGAAGATCTCGCGCGCCGCTCCCGGCGCCCGTGTCTTCTGCCGCGTGCTCACGGATGGCGAAGGCGCCGAATGGCCGCTGTCGCGCAAGTTCGGCTGCGTTCCGCAGATGGCTGTCGACGTTCTCGTCTACGCCCATCAGCTTGGCCTGCAGTCCTATGGCGTCTCTTTCCATGTCGGTTCGCAGATGACCAAGGTCGATGCCTGGGATTCGGCCCTCGCCGATGCCAAGCGCGTCTTCGTATCGCTTGCCAAGCAGGGCATCCACCTGCAGATGGTCAACATGGGCGGCGGCTTCCCGACCAAGTACCTGCGTGACGTTCCGTCCGCAGAAGCTTACGGCAAGTCGATCTACCAGGCGCTACGCACGCATTTCGGCAACCAGATCCCGCAGACGATCATCGAGCCGGGCCGCGGCATGGTCGGCAATGCCGGTGTCATCAAGGCGGAAGTCGTTCTGATTTCGAAGAAGTCGGACAATGACGATGCCCGCTGGGTCTTCCTCGACATCGGCAAGTTCGGCGGTCTCGCCGAGACGATGGACGAAGCCATCCGCTATCCGATCCGCACGGAACACGACGGCGACGAGATGGAGCCCTGTGTCATTGCCGGTCCGACCTGCGATTCGGCCGACGTGCTCTACGAGAAGAACCTCTATCCGTTGCCGATCTCCCTTTCGATCGGCGACGAGGTCCTGATCGAAGGCACCGGCGCCTATACGACGACCTATTCGGCGGTCGCTTTCAACGGTTTCGACCCGTTGAAGGCCTACGTCATCTAAGGTCGTTTCCGCCGGCCCCGTAACCAGCCGGGGCGGCAACTTCACAATTTTCCTTCATCGCCGCTGATAACGGTATTGGGTACGGGAGGCCAAGATGGCCGCTGTTCTTGATTCTGTCCGCGCATTCTTTGCGCCCACCCCTTTCGCCATCGACGCCGAAAATCCCTCGGATGTCGTTGCGCGTGAAAACCTGCTCGACCGCGTCATGGGTCCGGATCGCCGCAAGAAGTCGTCGGAGAAGATTCGCCGCAACCGCGTCCCGGCCGAGGGCCTTGCGCTCGTCGCGCGTGATCGCGACGGCCATGTCATCGGCTCGGTGCGGCTCTGGAACATCGAGGCCGGCGTCAATGACGAAGGCACGCCGATCAATGCGCTGCTGCTCGGGCCGCTCGCCGTTGCGCCCCATCAGGGCGGCAAGGGCATCGGCTCGGCGCTAATGCGCGCGGCGATTCTCGAAGCGAAGAAGCGCGGGCACGGTGCCGTCCTGCTCGTCGGCGATGCTGGCTATTACGAGCGCTTCGGCTTCTTTGCCGAAAAGGCTCGCCATCTTGTCATGCCGGGTCCGTTCGAACGCTCGCGCTTTCTGGCGCTCGAGCTCACGGAAGGCTGGCTTGACGGCGCGGCCGGCATGATCGTTCCCTCGGGACGCATGCTGGCCAGCGCGTCGGTTCGCCGCGCAGCCTAGAACGGGATTGGGCCGGGTCGGCCTCAAACGACGCGCGGAGCCGTAAGGCTGCGCCGACCGGCCGGCCAAGTTGGGAATTTTCCCCCCGGCTGGTAATATCCGCGCCGTTTGACCACGCAGGCAGGCGGGCCTGGTGTGGTTGCGGCGCGGATTGTCTTTCTGGCGGGTGAAGCGGCGCGGTCGTTAGCTCCCCGACACACGGAAACACAATCGCGTGAAATGGGTCGCCGGCACGCGAACATATCGCGGCGATATCCTATCTTGCGTCGCATGATCCGCCTTCTTTCCCTTCTGCTTTTCTTCTGCCTGCCGCTTGCCGCAACGGGACCGGCGACTGCTCAGAGCACGGCTTCCGGCGTCGGCGGGCTTGGCCCGCGTCTCGATCGCGTGGCGAGCGACCCCGCGATGAGGCCTCTCAAGACGGTGATTGTCGCGCGCGACGGACGCGTGCTCAGCGAACGTGGGTTCCATGGTCATTTGCCCTCGGAGTCGACCAATATCAAATCCGCTTCGAAGTCGATCATCTCAGCGCTGGTCGGTATCGCCATCGACAAAGGCCTGCTGACGGGGCCGGACCAGAAGATCGCGCCGATCCTGAAGGCCGATCTTCCGGCAGCACCAGACCCGCGCATCAACGACATCACCATCGGCAATCTTCTCTCCATGCAGGCTGGGCTCGATCGCATGTCGGGGGCGAACTACGGCCGCTGGGTCTCCTCGCGCAACTGGGTGCGCTTTGCGCTGTCGCAGCCTTTCGTCGATCAGCCCGGTGGCGAGATGCTCTATTCCACCGCATCCACGCATTTGCTGTCGGCCATTCTCACCAAGGTCGGCCGGCGGCCGACGCTGGTGTTGGCGCGCGAATGGCTGGGTCCTGTCGAAGGTTTCCGCATCGGTGCATGGGAGCGCGATCCGCAGGGCATCTATCTCGGCGGCAATCAGATGGCGATGAGCGCGCGGTCCCTGCTTGCCTTCGGCGAACTCTACCGCAACGGCGGCAAGATCGCCGACGGCCGCCAGATCGTCCCTGCCGACTGGATCGCCCAGTCGTGGCAGCAGCGCACCAACTCGCGCTTCTCCGGCGATGAATATGGCTATGGCTGGTTCACGCGGCAGATCGGCGGCGAGCAAGTGCATTTCGCCTGGGGTTACGGCGGGCAGATGCTCTACATCGTGCCGTCGCTGGATCTCACTGTCGTTATGACCTCGGAAGAGAGCGGTCCGTCTGCCCGAAACGGCTACAGGGACTTGCTGCACGGCCTGTTGGCGGACATCATCGGCTCGGTGCGGGCCGCTTGACGACAGCGCCGCGCGTCTTTCAGACGCGCCAAGGCTGCTGTAGGATTTTGAATTATGCAGCAGGGAAAAACCCACGATCGTTAAATTCTTAGCGAAGGCTCCAATCAAACCGCAAAACGCTTCCTGTAAGTTCCGCGAGAATTTCGGGAAAGCGCCATGCTGCTGGATCTCAGGACGATCTATTTCATTGTTGCCGTGAGCTGTTTCGTGCTGGGCATTCTCCAGCTTGCAGCCTATGCGACCGGCCGCTTCGAGAGGTGGCCGCTCTGGTGGGGCTTGAGCAACCTTCTTGTCGGCGTCGGGTCTTTCCTCGTCGCGTTGCGCAATCTCGTTCCCACCTCCGTCTCGATCGACGGCGGCAATATCGTCACCATCGCCGGCTATATGCTGATGTTCTTTGCCGTGCGCGTGTTTTCGGGACGAGCGCTCGACCAGCGCACTTTCTGGCTTGCCACCTTGCTCGTCAGCGTTCCTGTCGTTCTCATCGTCAGCGATCCATCGGCAGTCTCGGCGAGGCTCCTCTACGTCTCCGTCATCTGCTGCCTCTGCGATCTTGCCGTTGCAAGGGAGGCGATCAGCATTGTCCGGTGCGAGAGGCTTTATTCCGCAGCCTTGCTTGTCGGCCTCTACGCCTGCACTGCCGCGATCTTTGCGGTTCGCAGCATTCTCGCGGCGGCCGGTGAGATCGGTGGGCCGGATCCTTTCGGCGGCAGTGCAATTCACAGTTGGATGGCGGTATCGGCGGTCGCGTTCATCATGCTGCGCAGCATGGCGATGGTGCTGATGGCCGCCGAGCGCAGCCGAAATCAGCTGACCGAACTCGCTCACCACGATCCGCTGACCGGCGCGCTTAATCGCGGCGGCCTTGCCCAGCATCTGCCCGCCCTTGGCTCCCAGCCGGTATCGCTGCTGATCATCGATATCGATCACTTCAAGCAATTGAACGACAGGCATGGCCATGCCGCAGGTGACGACATTCTGCGGCTTTTCGCCGGCGTTGCGAGAGGCATCATGCGCTCCGACGACCTGCTCGCCCGTCAAGGTGGAGATGAATTCCTGGCGGTGCTGAAAAACGTTTCCCTGAAGGAAGCGATGGCGATTGCCGAGGGCATCCGTCTCGCCTTCGCCGGCGCCGTCATGCAGCGGCCGGATCTGGCCGTCTTTCCAACGCTGAGCATCGGCGTTACCGCGCGCGCGGAAAGCGGCGGAGATTTTGAACGGTTGATGCAGAAGGCCGATGAGGCGCTTTATCGTTCGAAGCGCGAGGGCCGCAACCGGGTGGAAGCCTTCGGGGAAAATCAGCAGGCTGCGTAGGAACGGGGCTCGAAACGCCTCTATCTTTTTGCCTTTGCGCAATTCCGGGCGCAGAGCCGCTGTGCACTTTTGCTGGAATTGCTCTAGATATTCTGGTCCATCGTCTCGGCCGGAATTTCGTCGGCGCGGTGGATGCGCACGACCGTTGCCGGCACGCCGGCAACCGTGCAATGCGTGGGGACCGATTTGAGCACCACGCTGCCGGCGGCGATCTTGCTGAAGGCGCCGATTTCGATATTGCCGAGGATCTTGGCGCCCGCGCCGATCATCACGCCGTGGCGGATCTTCGGGTGGCGGTCGCCGGTCTCCTTGCCGGTGCCGCCGAGCGTGACGTTCTGCAGGATAGACACTTCATCCTCGATGACAGCCGTTTCGCCGATGACGATGCCCGAACCGTGGTCGAGCATGATGGATGCGCCGATCCGTGCCGCCGGATGGATATCCGGGCCGAAGACCAGCGAAACGAGATTGGCGAGCCAACTGGCGATCTCCGGACGGCCGGCGATCCAGAGCGCATGGGCGATGCGATGCGTCTCAAGCGCATGAAAGCCCTTCAGATTGAGAAGTGCGTGCAGAAATGTCGTGCAGGCCGGATCGCGCTCGCGCACGGCGATGAGATCGGCCTCGACCTTGCGCATGATATCGTCATCAAGTGTGGACAGGATGAGATCGAACAGATCACCCGTTTCCACCTGCGCTACGGAGAGCCGCGCGGCCAGCACGCGGGCGATGATCTCATCGTTGTTGGCAGTGTCCGTTACCTGAGCGGCAAGCAGCTGCCTCAATATCGGCTCGCGCGCGGCGAACTCAGCCGCCTCGGCGCGGATCACGGTCCAGACGGACGCGTCGGCCAAAGGCTGCGGCTGTTGCTCGGCCAAACCGAGGCGGGTCGATTTCGACATTTCCGTTTCCTCTGTCAGCCACGGCAGCGCAAAGCGCTTCCTGCTCGTGGTTTATGTTTCGCCCGGGCACGGCATTTGGCAAGCCCCGATATCCTACGGCCTTGGGTCCGATAGTATATTCTAGCCACCGGATGGCTGCAGGCGAAGTGTCCGCTCCGGAAGCCGGCGCCAATGATAGAGCACATCAGGCTCCCGCTCTTCGTTGTCGGCGCCATCGGTCTCCTTCTCGGCGGTAAAACCGTGCCGTTCGTAGAAGCTGCGAGCGCCTGCATTACGCCTAAACGTCCAGAGCCTGATCTCGTTCATCTCCTCCTTGGCGCAGCCGAGGAGTGAAGAGCCGATGCCCATGCCCTGGAAACCGGGGAGAACGTAAAGCTGCTCGATCCAGTTGTCGCCATAGGCGATGACACCGACGAGCTGGTTGCCCATGGCGGCGCCGAGGATGGAGCAATCCGGCAGCAGATGCATGCGCCAGTACTGCTCCTCTTGCTCAGGCGTATGCAGATCAGGCAGCCAGGGCAGCCGTTGCCACAGGGCGACGCGCCTGATTCCGGCCGCGGCTTGCATGTGATCGGCGGTGAGCGCCATGATTTCGGGTTTCATCAGGGCGTCGTCCATTGCCGGCAACGGGCCTCAAGCCGAAATGTCGATGACGCCGCAATCGCCGGCCTCGGAGCCGAAGGCGAGCAGCTTGCCGTTTTTGCTCCAGCTCATCGCCGTGATCGCGCCCTTGCCGGGGCGGCGCAGCAGCGCTTCCTTGCTGTCGGCGATGCGCACGGCCAGGATCATGCCGTCGATGAAGCCGATGGCGAGGATATCCTCGAGCGGATGGAACTTCACCGCGGTCGCCATGATATTGGCGCGCGTGCCGAGCTCCAGCGGCGCCTTGCCCATCGGTCCGTCCTTGCCCTGGAAGGGCCAGACGATTGCCGCGGGCGCGCCTGAAGACGCGAGCCACTTGCCCTTGACCGACCAGGAGAGTGATTTCACCTTGGAGGGGTAGCCGGTCATGCGCATGTGGCGGGCTTCGGTGCCGGGCTTGATGTCGAGCTTCCAGCCGTGCAATGCGTTTTCCTGCATCGAGGTGACGAGGAAATTACCATCAGGCGAGAAGGTGACGCCGGTATGCGCACCCTTCCATTCCAGATCGATAGGCTTGGCATTCATGCCGATCCAGTGCAGCGACACACCGTTGTAACGCGCGGCCGCGATGCGCAGGCCCTTCGGTGCAAAGGCAAGGCCTTCGACCGTGCGCTCTTCGGGGAATTCCTTGGTCGTGCCGTCGGCAAGGCACACCAGCGAACTCTTGCCGTAGGAATAGGCAACGGCGCCCTGCGGGCCGGCTGCCACCTGCGAAATCCACTTGCGCGGCGCGGTCGCGATCTCGCTGACGCTGCCGTCGGCGGCAATGCGCAGCACCTTGCCGTCCTCGCCGCCCGAAATCAGGCTCTCGCTGTAGGGATCGCGGATCGCGGTGAGCATGCCTTGGTGGGCTTCGGAAACCCTGTCGCCGCCGTCCAGCCGGTGGAATGTGCCGTTTGCGCTTGCGAAGAAGGGAACATCACCTAAAAATTCGACGGCCAGAACGTGGCCGTCGAGATCAAGCGGTGCAACTGTCGGCATCAGGCGGCTGCCTCGCAGGCCTTGAAGGAGGTTTCGAGCTTCTCGCGGTCGAGTTCGCGGCCGATGAAGACGAGACGGCTCTCGTGCTTTTCACCTTCCTTCCACGGCCGCTGATGGTCGCCCTCGATGATCATGTGCACACCCTGAACGACGTAACGCTCGGGATCGTCCTTGAAGGCGATGATGCCCTTGAGACGCAGAATATTCGGCCCCTGCGTCTGGGTGATCTTCTGGATCCAGGGGAAGAAGCGCTCCGGGTTCATCTCGCCCCCGCGCAGCGACACCGACTGCACCGTCACATCGTGGATCGCCGACATCGCGCCATGATGATGATTGTGGTGATGGTCGTGACCGTGCTCATCATGCTGATGACCGTGATGATCATGGTCATGATGGTGGTGGTCGTGATCGCAATCGGGGCCGCAGACATGGTCGTCATGGCCGTGCTCCAGGAAATGCGGATCGTTTTCGAGCGCGCGCTCCAGGTTGAAGGCGCCCTGATCGAGCACGCGGGCGAGGTCGACGCCGGAGCGGCTGGTCTTGTAGACGCGGGCAGCCGGGTTGATGGCGCGGACGATATCCTCGATCACATCAAGTTCTTCCGGGGTCACCAGGTCGCTCTTGTTGATGATGACGACGTCGGCGAAGGCGATCTGGTCTTCGGCCTCGCGGCTGTCCTTCAGGCGCAGCGGCAGGTGCTTGGCATCGACGAGGGCGACGACGGCGTCGAGCTCGGTTTTGGCGCGCACATCGTCATCCATGAAGAACGTCTGGGCGACCGGCACCGGATCGGCAAGGCCGGTCGTTTCGACGATGATGCCGTCGAAGCGGCCGGGGCGGCGCATCAGGCCTTCGACGACGCGGATCAGGTCGCCGCGCACCGTGCAGCAGACGCAGCCGTTGTTCATCTCGTAGATTTCTTCGTCCGACTCGACGATCAGGTCGTTGTCGATGCCGATTTCGCCGAATTCATTGACGATGACCGCATATTTCTTGCCGTGATTTTCGGAGAGAATGCGGTTGAGCAACGTCGTCTTGCCGGCGCCGAGATAACCGGTGAGCACGGTAACGGGAATGGGCTTCTGGGTGGAGATCGCGTCGGTCATGAGAACCTCTAGGATTAGGCGTGCGGCCGAACGGCTTGGGATCGGCTGCTTGAACGGTTGGTCTCATATAATGGCATGGGCACGGCAGTTCAAAGGATTTTATAATGTTATAAGATCACATCATCTGGCCGGTGCAGACGATCGGTATTTACCGCAACTGCCTGATGTCAAAAGCATCGACATCGCTCAGCAATTCCACCAGTCCTTTTACCGCATGGGCAATCAGCGCCTCGCCTTTCTCTGCCGTCGCAGCTGCGGCGTTGCCCGCCACGCCTTGCCTGTTGAGATCCGACATCTTCCATCCGAAGGCGTGCGGCCCGTAGGCGCGCAGATGTTTGAAGCGTTGGGCGAATTCCGTCTGTCGCGAGGAAAAGTCCGCCGCCTTCGCCATATCAACCTTGTCGGGATGAAGCGCCAGCATCACCGAGGTCTCGACATCGCCGCCATGGATGCCGATCGCCTTTTCCTCCGGCGTGACCACCCCATCCGGCACGCCGAAACGGGTCCAGCTCGTCGCCACTGCCAGCATGGCAAAGCGGACCCGCGCCTCGGTCGCGACGATTGATATAACGGGCGAATTGCCGCCATGGGCGTTTAGCATCACGAATTTGCGGATGCCCCGCTTTGCCAGCCCCTCGGCGATGCCGAGCCAGCGGTTTACCGCGTCGTCGAAGGCAAGCGTCTTCGTTCCTTCAATATCCATATGCTCTATGGAATAGCCGACAGATTCGGCGGGCAGGAAGGTGACCGGCAGGCCGGCGGACAGGGCTATCTCCAATCTCCCGACGATGCCTTCGGCAATCAGGGTGTCGGTTTCGAAGGGCAGGTGAGGGCCGTGCTGTTCATGGGCGCCGAGCGGCAACACGGCGATCAGATGGCGCCCGTCAGGTGCAAAGGCCGGGTTGCTGTCCTCGAAGCGCGGCGAAGGCGTCATCATCCGGTCGTTGCCTCTTGTTTATGACGAGATCCTGAGCAATGTCATATCGCAGCGGCGTCGGGGCTTAAAGATCAAAGGGATGGCTATGGGAAAGAAGCACAAGGATGGCAAAAAGAACAAGTCCAAGAAGAAGGACCAGACCGAGTATACGCTCGTCGATCTCTCCCCGGCTCTGACCCAGGCGGCGCGTTCCATGCGGACGGTGCTTTCGCGCAACCTGCTTGAAAGCGGCCTCTATGCCGGCCAGGACGGCGTCATTCTCTCGCTTGCCGAGAGCGACGGCATGACGGCCGGCGGCCTTGCCCAGAAGCTCGGCGTCAAGGCGCCGACGATGACGCGTACGATCGGCCGCATGGAGGCGCAGGGCTTTCTCGAGCGCAAGCCCGATGCGGAAGATGCGCGGCTCACCAAGGTCTATCTCACCGAACTCGGCCGCGGCAGCGTGCAGGGGATCGAGATGGCGGCCTCGGCCTGCGACAGGCTGGCGACGCAGGAGTTCTCCGAGAAGGAAATTCGCAATCTCGTCCGCTTGCTGAAGGCGATCGATGCCAATCTGCAGGCCGAAGCCATTCATATCGAAGAACCGGACGAAGACTGAAATTTCCCTGAAAGACGAATTGCTTCCACCGATTAAATCTTTTAATTAAACATTTTAAGGGCCGCGCCGGTTTGCTGGCGGGGTCTTGCTGCGTACGTGCTGCCTGGAGGAGGACACGTGGTCCAGAAGATCAAGCTTTCGACAATCGCCGAAACGCTCGGCATTTCAACGGCGACCGTATCGCTTGCCTTACGCGACAGTCCGCTCGTTGCCGGCAATACCCGGGAGAAGATCAAGGAACAGGCGCGCGCGCTCGGCTATATCTACAATCGCCGTGCCGCCAGCCTTCGGACCTCGCGCTCCGGCATCATCGGCGTCGTCGTGCACGACATCATGAACCCCTTCTACGGGGAGATCCTGAAGGCGATCGAAAGCGAGCTCGATCGTAGCCGCCACACTTTCATCCTTTCCAACCATTACGACAATGTCGAAAAGCAGCGCACCTTCATCGAGACGTTGCTGCAGCTCGGCGGCGACGGCGTCATCATGTCGCCGGCGATCGGTACACCGCCGGAGGACGTGCAACTGGCGGAAGACAACGGCATGCCGGCGATCCTGGTCGCGCGCTCGATGGAAGGGCAGGATCTGCCGACCTATCGCGGCGACGACAGCTACGGTATCTCGCTTGCCACCAACCACCTGATCGGCCTCGGTCATCGCTCGATCGCCATGATCGGCGGCACCGACCAGACATCCACCGGCCGCGATCGCTACCAGGGCTATGTCAATTCGCTGCGCAAGGCCGGCATCGAGGTCGATCCGAACCTGCGCATCCCCGGTCCGCGCTCGAAACAGGGCGGTTTCGAAGCTGCAGTGCATTTCCTTTCGCTGCCGCAGAAGCCGACGGCAGCCGTCTGCTGGAACGATCTCGTGGCGATCGGCCTGATGAACGGCATTGCGCGCGCCGGCCTGGTGCCGGGACGCGATATCTCCGTCACCGGCTACGACGATCTCGAGGAGGCCTCGATCGCTACGCCTGCGCTAACGACCGTCTGGAACGGTCAGGCCGAGGTCGGGCGCCTGGCCGCCCGGGCGCTGCTCGATCGCCTTGCCGGCAGCCATGAGCCTGACGGTATGCATCTGATCAAGCCGGAAATGCGCATTCGCCAGTCCACCAGTCCCCATCGGCCGCGCGCCTGAACCAAGACCACCATCAAAGAGGAAAAGCCATGTCCCGCATCGCCATTCTCGTTCCTGGGAAGATACACGACCGTGTTCTCGAAAGGTTGAAGGATCGTTTTGAGATTATCGCCGTCCCGCGCGAGGAGGCGCTTGCGCTTGACGGCGAGATTGCCGGCCGCATCCGCGGCGTCGCCGTGTCCGGTTCCTTCCCGGGCGCCTGGATGGACCAGCTGCCGCATGCCGAAGTGATCGCCAATTTCGGTGTCGGTTATGACGGCGTCGATGTGAAACATGCCGCAGAAAAAGGCATTGTCGTCACCAATACGCCTGATGTGCTGAACGACGAGGTCGCCGATACGGCGATCGGCTTGCTGCTGAACACGGTCCGCGAATTGCCGCGGGCCGAAGCCTGGCTGCGCGCGGGCAACTGGAAGCCGGGCACGGCCTATCCGCTGTCACGCTTCTCGCTCAAGGGCCGGCATGTCGGGCTTTACGGCCTTGGCCGTATCGGCCTCGAAATTGCCAAGCGGCTGGAGCCGTTCAAGGTGAAGATCAGTTATCACACACGTTCGCGCCATGCCGATGTATCCTATGATTATCACCCGACGCTGAAGGGGTTGGCGGAAGCGGTGGATACGCTGATTGCCATCGTTCCGAAGACGCCGCAGACGCACAAGACGATCGATGCCGATATTCTGGCAGCACTCGGCCCTGACGGCATTCTCGTCAATGTCGGCCGCGGCTGGACGGTGGACGAGGAGGCGCTGAGTGTGGCGCTTGCTTCCGGCGCGCTCGGTGCTGCCGGTCTCGACGTCTTCTATGAAGAGCCGACCGTGCCGGCCGACCTGCTGGAACCGACCAATGCCGTGCTGCTGCCGCATGTCGCCTCCGCGTCCGTGCCTACACGCAATGCGATGGCCGATCTCGTCGCCGACAATCTCATTGCCTGGTTCGAGAAGGGTGCGGCGCTGACGCCGGTGCCGGAGACGCCGCGAAAGACTTAGGCTGGCTCCGCGGACGATGCTTGCCGAGTAACAGACTAGCGCTTCGCGGGCGCCGCGCCGTCAGGCGATCGCCTGCGCGGGGATCATCGGCAGCTTGGCGGCGGCATAGCTGCGGACGGCGTCGCCGAAAGCGGCGAACAGCTGGTTCGAAGACTTGTCGGTTTCAGCCCAATATTCCGGATGCCATTGCACGCCGACGGCAAAGGCCTTGGCGTCGATGACGGAAACGGCCTCCACCGTGCCGTCTTCGGCGATCGCTTCCACCTGCAGGCGTGGGGCGGTTCTGGCGATTGCCTGGCGATGCAGGGAATTCACGCGGATCTCGCCCGGACCGAGAATGCCTGCGATGCAGGAGCCTTCCTTGACGTGGACGGTCTGGCGAATGGCGTACATGCCGTCCCGGTCAACGCCTTCCGGCCGGCGGTGGTCCGAGATGCCGGGTTGTTCCTGGATCTCGCTTGCCAGCGAGCCGCCAAGGGCGACGTTTAGTTCCTGGATGCCGCGGCAGATGGCAAGCAGCGGGACGGCGCGGTCGATGGCGCGGCGGATGAGCGGCAGGCTGGTGGCGTCGCGGGCGGGGTCGAACGGGCCGTGCTTGTCATTCACCTCGGCACCGTAGAGCGAGGGATGAACATTGCTGGCCGAGCCGGACACCAGCAGACCGTCGACGCGGTCGAGGATCGCATCGGTATCGTAGCCTTCCTCGAAGGCCGGGATCATGAAGGCCATGACGCCGGCGGCATTCAATGCGGCACGCAGATATTGATGCTGCACGGCATGCCAGGTCGCGCCGTCGAAGCTGCGGATATCGGCAGGAATGGCAACGATCGGTTTCGTCATATCAGCCCCGGTGAAATCTTATGCTTGCCGTTTCTGCCGCCAAAACGGCCGTCAAGTCAACGCTTGGCTGCATCGGGTGGCCAAATTTCGGCGGAAGCGGCGCCTTGTACCGCTAAGCCGCTGATTCTGATGGATACGTGCGGGCTGCCTTATTGCCGTCTTGATGCCAAAGGCTAATAGACTAAAGCTTGAATCGCGGCCCCCGCCATGCTTAGGTTTGCCCTTGCTGCGGGTAGGGGTGAAGATCGCCCGCGCAGTACCATCTATACGGGAGGTTTTTGATGGATCGTCGTTCGTTTTTCAAGAAGGCGGGAACCGCCGGCGCCGGTGCGGTTGCCGCAACGGCATTGGCAGCGCCTGCGATCGCGCAGGAGAATCCGAAGATCGCGTGGCGCATGACGTCGTCGTTTCCGAAGAGCTTGGATACGATCTATGGCGGAGCCGAGGATATCGCCAAGCATGTTGCCGCCGCGACGGACGGCAATTTCACGATCCAGCCCTTTGCGGCCGGTGAAATCGTGCCCGGCCTGCAGGCTGTCGATGCGGTTGCCGCCGGTACGGTCGAGGCAGCCCACACCACCTCCTATTATTTCGTCGGCAAGGACCCGACCTACGCCATCGGAACGGCCATCCCGTTCGGATTGAACAGCCGCCTGACCAATGCCTGGTACTATGAAGGCAACGGCAACAAGCTGATGAACGAGTTTTATGCCACGCAGGGCATGTATGCGCTGCCGGCCGGCAATACCGGTGCGCAGATGGGGGGCTGGTTCCGCAAGGAAATCAATACGCTCGATGACCTCAAGGGCGTCAAGATGCGCATTGCCGGCCTTGCCGGCCGCGTCATGGAGAAGGTCGGCGTCATCCCGCAGCAGATCGCCGGCGGCGATATCTACCCGGCGCTGGAAAAAGGTACGATCGATGCGGCGGAATTCGTCGGCCCCTATGACGACCTGAAGCTCGGCTTCCACAAGGTGGCGAAGTATTACTATTATCCGGGCTGGTGGGAAGGTGGCCCGACCGTGCATGGATTTTTCAATCTCGAAAAGTGGAGCAGCTTGCCCAAGCATTATCAGGCGGCGCTGACCGACGCCTGCGCCTTTGCCAACACCAACATGCTGGCGAAGTACGACACGAAGAACCCAACCGCGCTGAAGCAGCTCGTCGCGGAGGGCGCGACGCTGCGCCCGTTCAGCCAGGAGATCATGGAAGCCTGCTTCCAGGCAGCCACGGGCATCTACAGCGAAATCTCGGGCACGAACCAGTATTTCAAGAAGATTTACGACGACCAGACCGCCTTCAAGCGGGACGCCTATCTCTGGATGCAGCTGTCGGAATACACCTTCGATACGTTCATGATGATTCAGCAGCGGGCCGGAAAGCTTTAAGCTCTCCGCCGTCGACGCTTCAGACGAGCGCAAAACCCCGGATCTCCATCCGGGGTTTTGTTATTGCTGGACTAGTCTATTTGGCCGGTGGCGGCGGTGCTCCCGGCAGGCCGTTCAGCGGCGGCAGGGTCAGGCCTGGGATCTGCGGCGAGCCATTGCCGCCGCCCAGCGGCGGCAGGCCGAGCTGGCCGCCGAAGCCCGGGACTTCGATCTTGATCGAGTTCGGGTCGACCTTCGGGCCGCGGTCCAGCCAATAGGTGACCGATTGCGGCCAAAAGATCACGATCGCTACCAGGATCAGCTGCATGCCGACCCAGGGAAGAGCGCCCATGTAGATATCCGAGGTCTTGACGTCGCGGCTGGCGATCGAGCGCAGGTAGAAAAGCGCGAAGCCGAAGGGCGGATGCATGAAACTCGTTTGCATGTTGACGCAGATCAAGACGCCGAACCAGATCAGGTCGATGCCGAGACTGGAGGCGACGGGTGCGAGCATCGGAATGACGATGAAGGCGATCTCGAAGAAATCGAGGAAGAAGGCGAGCACGAAGATGAAGATGTTGACGAAGATCAGGAAACCGACCGGCCCGCCGGGAATGCCCGACAGCATGTGCTCGATCCAGCGCGAGCCGTCCATGCCCTGGAAGACCAAGCTGAAACAGGTGGAGCCGATCAGGATCATCACCACCATGGATGTGATGTGCGTGGTCGATGACATGGCTTCGCGGATCAGCGGCCAGGTGAGGCGGCGATTCATGGCGGCAAGCACAATGGCGCCGACGACGCCGAGCGCGCCTGCTTCCGTCGGCGTTGCAAGGCCCATGAAGATCGTGCCGAGCACGAGGAAGATCAGCACGATGGAGGGGACCATGCCCATCAGCACCTTCACGAGCAGAGCCCAGTTGAAATCGCCGCGCACCTCTTTCGGCAGCGGCGGCATCGATTTCGGCCGGATAATCGACATCACCAGGATGAAGAGCACGAAGATCGTCACCTGCAGGATCGAGGGGCCGATCGCGCCCAGATACATGTCACCGACCGACCTGCCGAGTTGATCGGCGAGGACGACGAGCACGAGCGAGGGCGGGATCACCTGGGTGATCGTGCCCGAGGCGGCGATGACGCCGGTGGCAAGGCGCGGGTTGTAGCCGTAGCGCAGCATGATCGGCAGCGAAATCACCCCCATGGTGATCACCGAGGCGGCCACCGTGCCGGTGATCGCGCCGAGCACGGCGCCGACGAGGATCACGGCATAGGCGAGGCCCCCGGGTATGCCGCCGAAGAGCTTGCCGGTGCCTTCGAGCAGATCCTCGGCCAGCCCGCAGCGCTCCAGCACCGCGCCCATGAAGGTGAAGAAGGGGATGGCGAGCAGGAGGTCGTTGGAAAGGATGCCGAAGAAGCGCGGCGGCAGCGCTTGTAACCAGACCGCGCCGAAATGGCCGGTGACGATGCCGATAATGCCGAAGAACAGGCCGACGGCGGCAAGCGAAAAGGCGACCGGAAATCCGTAGAGCATGAAGATGACCATGCCCACGAACATGGCCGGCGGGATGAAGCCGAAATCAAACAAATCCGTGTCTCCCAGCCCGCCTTACTGCAGCGGCTTTTCGTATTTCGTGTCGATGCTGATGTGGCCGGTGAGGGCTGCGATCCGCTTGACCAGTTCCGAGAGACCCTGAAGGGAGAGCAGCGCGAAGCCGGCGACCAGGATCAGTTTGACGGGCCAGCGGATCAGCCCGCCGGCATTGCCCGATATTTCCCCTTGCCGGTAGGACAGTGCGAAGAAGGGCCAGCAGACCCAGGTGAGGAAGACGCAGACGGGGATCAGGAAGAGAATGAGGCCGACGACGTCGATCCAGATCTTCGCCCTGTCGGAAACCGAACCATAGATCAGATCGACGCGGACATGCTCATTGTTGCGCAGCGCATGCGAGGCGCCGAGCATGACGACGAAGGCGAAGAGATACCACTGGATCTCCAACCAGCCGTTCGAACTGTAGTTGAAGGCATAACGGACGATGGCGTTACCGGCGCTGATGAGACAGCAGAACAGCACCATATATTCGGAAAGTTTGCCCATGAACTGACTGATCGAATCGATCAGCCGGCTTGCGGCCAGAAGTACCGACATTCGCCTCCCCTTATTCTTGCCCCACCGGTCTTCCGGCAGCTTTTCCTTCTTGCAATCGATGTAGACCACGGCCTTTGAAATTGGAAGGATAAATGCCTCGCGTCGGAGTATAGTCTTAGGCGCGGAGGTCGGACCCCATGGCCGTCAAATATTTCAACAACCCAGGCGTGGATAAATTATTCCATTAATCTCGCCGGTAGGATGCATTAACTCGCGTAGGCTGTGCGGTTCATCCTATGGTTTTAGAAAATTTGACCAAATGTTTGATTCCATTGAAATCAATTTTTAAAGGGTTGGGCTTAGAATTCCCGCGCACAGGGAAAGTATGGATGAAGCCAGATAACCCGAATAGGGTCCCAATAGATGTGTATCTGTCGTTTGTGAGTTCCCTCTCCGGGAATCGCATGACGCTTCTTGTTGGCGTGATTGTACATGTTGCAACGTGCCTTGCCGTGGCTGCCAAGACACAATACTCCATCTACATCCTGCTGTCGGTCGCCTTCCTTCTGGTCTTCGGCGCTCGCATGGCCATCTTCCGGCAGTTCGATCGTGTCGACAAGCAGAGCCTGTCGCACGCCGGAATTGAACGTTGGGAGCGGATTCTCGTTGCCACTGGAGCCTGCACCACCGCGCTCCTCGGCATCGCCAGCGGCTACGCCATCTTCGTCGTGCGCGATTCCTTTGCGGAGCTTGCCTGCATTTCCGTCACCATGGCGACCATGGTTTCCGTCGTCGGCCGCAACTACGGCTCGCGCTTCGCAGTCGACCTCCAGACGTTCTTCTGCTGCCTGCCGATGATCGTCTGCAGCCTGCTGGTGCTGGATTTCTATCGCGGCGTGCTGTCGATCTTCCTCATTCCTTTCTGGCTGACGACGCGGGCCATGGCGAACGGCGTGCGCGAGTTTCTCTATGAGAACGTCATTGCGCGCCGGGAAATCACTATCATTGCCGACCGTTTCGATACGGCGCTCAACAACATGCCGCACGGCCTCGTCATGGTCGATGCCGAAAACCGCATCCAGGTGGTCAATCGCAAGGCCTGCGAGCTTCTGAAGATCGGTGCGCCGGAGCGGCTGAAGGACCGCGACCTCGGCGCCGTGCTGCGCTACGGCGCGCGCTACAGCTTCATGGATGCCTCGCAGCCGGAACTCATCCTGCGCCAGCTCACCCAGGTCGCCGAGGGCAGCCTGTCGCGCACGCTCATTCATTTTCCCGAGAGCCTGTCGCTCGAATTCTCCGCCAGCCGCAGGGCCGACGGCGGCGCCGTGCTGATCTTCGAGGACGTGTCAAGCCGGGTGAAGGCGGAGCAGAAGATCCTGCACATGGTGCGCTTCGACGCGCTGACCGGCCTGCCCAACCGGCAATATTTCGGCCAGTTGGTGCAGGAGTATTTTGCCAAGCATCCGAAGAAGAACGGGCCGCTCGGCTTCATGGTGCTCGATATCGACGAGTTCAAACATGTCAACGACATGCGCGGCCATGTGACCGGCGACCATCTGCTCTGCGCTATCGCCGCCCGCATCAAGCAGGCGTCCGGTAATGCCATCCTCGGCCGGCTGATGGGCGATCAGTTCATTCTGTTCTTCCCGCGTGCGAAGGAGCAGGCCTCGCTCGACCGCGAAATTCGCCGTGTTCATGCCGCGATCCAGGGTAACTACGAGGTCGACGAAGTGACTTTTCTCGTTTCGCTCAGCGCCGGCTACGCGATTCTCGAAAGCGACGCGTTCGCGATGGACGAATGGAGCGTCAAGGCGGATCTTGCCCTGTTCGAAAGCAAGTCGCGCTTCAAGGGCGGCATCTCAGGATTCGAGCGGGAGATGGACGGCCGCTATATCGAGCAACAGAAGCTGAAGGCGGATCTGCGCGACGCGGTCTCGGCGCAGGCGCTGCATCTCGTCTTCCAGCCGATGTTCCGGGCCGACGGCTCGCGGATCGAATGTGCCGAGGCCTTGGCGCGCTGGGTGCATCCGGAGAGGGGCTCGATCCCCCCCGATGTCTTCATCCGGCTCGCCGAAGATATGGGCATCATCTCCGACATCACCCGCTTCGTGCTGTTCAAGGCCTGCAGCGAATGCATGACCTGGCCCGAACATATCGCCGTTTCGGTCAACCTTTCGGCGCGGGATCTGCGCGATGCCGACATCCTTTCGGTGGTTGCCGAGGCGCTTGCCCATTCCGGCCTCGCCGCGGCACGACTGCATCTCGAAGTCACCGAGAGCTGCCTGATCGACGAGCCGGCGGCGGTGCGCGCCATCCTGGCGGAGCTCAGGTCCCGCGGCATCACCATTGCCATCGACGATTTCGGCACCGGTTTCTCCAGCCTCAGCTATCTCGACACGCTGCCGCTTGATATCGTCAAGATCGACCGGTCCTTCGTGCGCAACATCGTCGAGGATGCGCGCCGCCTCAAGCTCTTGCGCGGCACAGTCAATCTCGCCCGCGAACTGGGCCTGAAGATCGTCATCGAGGGGGTTGAGACCGAGGAGCAGCTGGCGCTGCTGAACAAGCACCGCAGCGCCGATCTCGTGCAGGGTTACGTTTTCTCGCGGCCGGTGCCTTCCCAGAACATCACGCTGCTACAAGAGGGCATCGGCCGCCGCACCGTCCAGCGCCGTCGCAACAAGGTCGCCTGAGCCGCCTGCAAGTGACTGGTTATCCCAGCCGAAAATCTTGCGCGCCGTTAACCTTAATAATTTAAATTCAACGCAAATTTTCAGATTTTCTTGCCTATATATCGGCGGCGTATGATTAATGATCCGTTAACGAGCGGATCGAGAGAATGTCAGACACACTTTTTACGCGTAGCGATTTCAGCAAGAAAATCCTGGAAATTCTAGATCACGTCGAATATCGCCGTGTCGAAAGCAGCGAAGACATGGAGGAGGTGGAGCGGCTGCGCTACAAGGCCTACAAGGCCCACGACGCGCTGTCGCTTGCCCCGGGAGGTCTATTGGACGATGTCGATTTCGACAGCCATGCCTATATCTTCGGTCTGTACTATTATGGTGAACTGGTCAGTACGATCCGACTTCACTATGTGACGCCGGAGCATCGTATCAGCCGGTCCGGAGAGGCCTTTCCCGAGGCGATGGATGAGCTTTTGGACGCCGGGCTGACCTTGATCGACCCAGCGCGTTTCGCGGCCGACCCGGAGTTCGCCGCCGATATGCCCTGGGTTCCCTATCTGACACTGAGACCCGCCATCGTTGCGGCAGCGTATTTCCGGGCTGACCGCGTTATTCAGTCCGTCCGGCCCCCGCATGCCGCCTTCTACAAACGGGTCTTCTATGCCGATACCATCGTGCCCGGCCGACTGGCGGAGAGTTACGGGGTTGACGTGACGCTGATGGCGACGAATGTGGTCGAGGTCGGGCGCAAGCTGTTGACGCGCTATCCCTTCTTCATCTCCAGCGCCAGCGAGCAGCGTATGATGTTTTCGCGCACTCCGAACGACACGCTGCCGCCGCTCACCATCATTCCGACGGCGCGTTTCGTGCCGCCAGGCGAACTTGGCACCGATCTGCCGCTGTGATTTTCCTTTCTCCGCGATAGAGTGGCGATGCCGGTCAGGGCAGATGAGGGGCGGGCGACAGACGAAGATGGTATCTGTCGCCGGACCTCCTTTCATCCGACCGTTGAGGTCGTCTTCTCGTCCGGATGAGGTCGCTGCGAGGCGTGCTTGCGGCATTCTCATGCATTGCGCTTTCGCCTGTCATTGTGTAATTCCTGCAGGAAGGGATTTCCCTCGCTCAGGCTAGGGAATCAAGCAGTGCAGAGGCATTTCAGGGAGACGATATTTATGGCCGAACATCATACCGGACCGGTCGAGACCGGCGCGCCGATGGACTACAAGGAACATGAAAAGACCTACGACATGTTCGTCGCCAGCGCGAAATACGGCTCGATGCTTCTCATCGTCCTCCTGCTTGCGATGACCGCCGGTTTCTTCGGCGGCGCCGGCCTTCTCGGCGGTCTCTTCGTCTTCATCATTCTACTCGCTGCCGGCATCTTCCTGCTCCGCTGATCGCGTGGATTCAGAGGGTCAGAGCGTCCTTTGTGGTCCGAAAGGACGCACGGCGCTCTGAGGGGAGGAGAGCTTCTCCGAAGCTTTTGAATGAGGTGCTTGGCCCGCGCAGGGAAGCCTGCGGCGGTCTGGCTGACCCGGAGGAGGGGGCAGTTGGGCAATATCGTTTTCGTTGCAAGGGAAAACACGGGCGAGGAGACGCGCGTCGCCGCCTCCGCCGAGACCGTGAAGAAGATGAAGAGTTTCGGCTTCGACGTCGTCGTCGAAGCCGGTGCCGGTGCGGCTTCGCGCATTCCGGACGGGGAGTTCGAGGCCGCCGGTGCCAGGATCGGCAGTTTTGCGGATGCAGCCTTGGCCGACGTGGTGCTGAAGGTGCGCCGTCCTAGCGGATCGGAAATCTCCGGCTATAAAAGCGGCGCCGTGATCATCGCCATCATGGATCCCTACGGCAATGACGAAGCGATCGCGGCACTGGCAAGTGCCGGGCTTTCGGCTTTCGCGATGGAACTGATGCCGCGCATTACCCGCGCTCAGTCCATGGACGTGCTGTCGTCCCAGGCCAATCTCGCCGGTTACCAGGCCGTCATCGAGGCAGCGGCGGTTTATGACCGTGCCATGCCGATGATGATGACGGCGGCCGGCACAGTGCCGGCCGCCAAGGTCTTCGTCATGGGCGCCGGCGTCGCCGGTCTTCAGGCGATTGCGACCGCGCGCCGCCTGGGTGCTGCGGTCTCGGCCACCGACGTTCGCCCCGCCGCGAAGGAGCAGGTCGCCTCGCTCGGCGCCAAGTTCATCGCCGTCGAGGACGAGGAGTTCAGGGCGACGGAAACGACCGGCGGTTATGCCAAGGAAATGTCCGCCGACTATCAGAGGAAACAGGCGGCTCTGGTTGCCGAACACATCGCCAAGCAGGATATCGTCATCACCACCGCGCTGATCCCCGGTCGTGCGGCGCCGCGCCTCGTTTCGCGCGCCATGCTCGCCTCGATGAAATCAGGAGCGGTCGCCGTCGACCTCGCGGTCGAGCGCGGCGGCAATATCGAGGGCGTCGTCCCCGGCGAGATCGCCGACGTCGAAGGCGTCAGGGTGATCGGTTTCGCCAACATGCCGGGCCGGGTTGCGGCCAGCGCCTCGGCGCTCTACGCCAAGAACCTCGTCACCTTCCTCGAGACCATGGTCAACACGGAAAGCCGGAGCGTCGTCGTCAATCTCGACGACGAGCTCGTCAAGGCGACGATGCTGACCTATGCCGGCGACGTGGTTCATCCCGCCTTCGGCGGCGCGAAGAAGGGAGACATCTGATGGCCAGTGAAGCAATGGACAGAGCGCTGGAGCAGCTCGACCAGGCGGTGACCGCCGTCATAACGGCGGCGGCCCAGGCACCGGAAGCGGCAAGTGCTGCGACCGGCGGGGCGATCGATCCCTTCGTCTTCCAGCTCGCCATCTTCGTATTGTCGATCTTCGTCGGCTATTACGTCGTGTGGTCGGTGACGCCGGCACTGCATACGCCGCTGATGGCCGTCACCAATGCGATCTCCTCCGTCATCGTCGTCGGCGCGCTTCTGGCCGTCGGCATCTCGACCAGCGGGCTCGCGACCGGCTTCGGCTTCGTCGCCCTCGTGCTCGTCTCGGTCAACATCTTCGGCGGTTTCCTCGTCACGCAGCGGATGCTTTCGATGTACCGCAAGAAGGACCGGTGAGGGACCGATGACCAATATCGCAGCCTTCCTCTACCTCGTCTCCGGCGTGCTCTTCATCCTGGCGCTGCGCGGCCTGTCGCATCCGGCCACCAGCCGCAAGGGCAATCTCTACGGCATGATCGGCATGGGGATCGCGATCCTGACGACGCTGGTGCTGGCGACGCCTGACTTCGGCGGCTTCGTGCTGATCGTCCTTGGTCTTGCCATCGGCGGCAGCGTCGGCGCCTATGTCGCCCGCACCATCCCCATGACCTCGATGCCGCAGCTCGTGGCCGGTTTCCATTCGCTGGTCGGCCTTGCCGCCGTGCTGGTCGCGGCCTCTGCGCTCTACACACCTGCTTCCTTCGGCATCGGCGAGATCGGTCACATCCACACCGAGGCGCGCGTCGAGATGGCGCTCGGCGTTGCGATCGGGGCGCTGACCTTCACCGGCTCGATCATCGCCTTTCTGAAGCTCGACGGACGCATGTCCGGCAAGCCGATCCTGCTGCCCTACCGGCATGTGATCAATGCGAGCCTGCTGGCGCTGATCGTGCTCTTCATTATCGGGCTTGCCGCCACCGAGAGTCATTTCGACTTCTGGGCCGTCGTCGCGCTGTCGCTGGCGCTCGGCGTTCTGCTGATCGTGCCGATCGGTGGGGCCGATATGCCGGTCGTCGTCTCGATGCTGAACTCCTATTCGGGATGGGCCGCGGCCGGCATCGGCTTCACGCTCGGCAATCTGGCGCTGATCATCACGGGCGCGCTCGTCGGTTCCTCCGGAGCGATCCTCTCCTACATCATGTGCAAGGGCATGAACCGCTCCTTCGTTTCCGTCATCCTCGGCGGTTTCGGCGGTGAGACGGCGTCCGGCGGACCCGACACATCAGACAGGACGGTCAAGCTCGGCTCGGCCGAGGATGCGGCTTATCTGATGGCCAACGCATCGAAGGTCATTATCGTGCCGGGATACGGCATGGCGGTCGCCCAGGCCCAGCATGCGTTGCGCGAACTCGCCGATAATCTCAAGAAGAACGGCGTCGAGGTGAAATATGCGATCCATCCGGTCGCAGGCCGTATGCCCGGCCACATGAACGTGTTGCTCGCGGAAGCGAATGTTTCCTATGACGAGGTGTTCGAGCTCGAGGACATCAACTCGGAATTCGCTCAGGCCGACGTCGCCTATGTCATCGGCGCAAACGACGTCACCAATCCGGCGGCGCGTGACGACAAGACCTCGCCGATCTACGGCATGCCGATCCTCGACGTCGACCGGGCAAAGACCTGCCTCTTCGTCAAGCGCTCGCTCGGTTCGGGTTATGCCGGTATCGACAATACGCTGTTCTACAAGGACGGCACGATGATGCTGCTCGGCGACGCGAAGAAGATGACCGAGGATATCAACAAGGCGCTCGCGCATTGATCGATGCAGCCGCCCTTCGGCGGCTGTTTGATTATGCAGGCAGGCAACTGCTGTCTGACTTGGCCGACACAGCCGCTTTCGTCAGGTCTCGCCCGGCACGAGCGTCATCTTTTCGACGCCGATTGCCAGGTTCAGGCCCTCCTGAGCCTGGACGTTCAACGGCTGGAGCATGAATGCTTTGTCTGTGCCGCCGGCGATGACCTTGGCGCCGGCGCCTGCACCGATGCTCGCGTCGGCGCCGATCCCGTAATATTCGCCGGCAAGGGCGAACTGCGGGATATCCGTGCCGGTCTTCGCCAGCACCTGCCAGATCATGACGCTCTTGCCGGTCTGGCCGATATCGAGGCCGAATTTCTCAATTTTGCCGGCATAGACCGCCTTGGCACCGCCGGCCGCCGGTGTGTAGGTGCAAATAAGGTTCTTCTGCGAGGTGACGATCAGGCCCTGGCCGCCATCCGATCCGCAGACCAGACGGCCAAGCGTGACATAATTTTCCGCGCCCGCCGGGCTCGCCCAGGCAACGGCTGTCAGCGCCGCGGCTGCGATCATCGTTTGCTTGAACATGGTCTTTCTCCTTTGGAACGACCTGTCCGAAACGGGTGGAGGTTGCGATTGTTCCGGGACGCAGATTCAAAGTGATAGAGCGTCCTTAGCGCGTCTGAAGAGACGCGCGGCGCTCTATTCTCGCTCCAGCGTGGCGCGCTGCGCCGTCAGCACCCATAACAGGCCTTCGGGCCGGAAATCGATCTCAACCGTGCCGCGGAAGGCGGAGGCGGCATGAGCCTTGATAACGGTCGTGCCGAAGCCCGAGCGCGATGGCTCGGTGACCGGCGGGCCGCCGCGCTCTTCCCAGGTGAAGCGGAGCAGGGCATCCGGCTTGTCCTCCTCGCTGACGTCGCGCCATTCGAAGCGGACACGGCCTTGCGGTACGGAGAGCGCACCGTATTTCACCGAATTGGTGGCGAGTTCATGCAAGGCGAGGCCGAGATTCTGCACGGCATCCGGTTTCAGCACGAAGTCTTCGCCGCTGATGTCGATCTGCTCGCGCGATTGCGGGAAGGCGTGCAAATGAATGTCGACGACCCGCCGCAGCGATACCCCTCCCCATTGTTCGCTGGTCAGGAGCTCGATCGAACGCACCAATCCCTCGAGGCGGTCGGCGACGGCGGCGCGGAAGGTCTCGACGCTGTCTGACTGCTTGGCGAGTTGGCGCATCATTGCCTGGGCAAGTGTCAGAAGATTCTTGGTGCGGTGGACGAGTTCATGCATGACGAAACGCAGCCGGTCCTCGGTCTGGCTGCGATCGAAAGAGGCATTGGAAAGGGCAATTGCCACCTGGTTCGCCTCGATGACGCTGGTCTCGACCGGCGAGACGATATGGCCTTCGCCCATTCGGTTTGCCATGTCGGCGATATCGCGAATGGTAGTGCGCACCTGTCTTGCGACGGCATAGGCACCCAGCACGGCAACGAGCACCAGCGCCACGCCACCGATGATAAGGAAACGCCAGGTGCTGAGGATCGAAGCCTGGGCGATCGGTCCCCATATCACCGTCTTCCACGACCAGCCAGGAATCTGAGCATAGCCGAGGAGCATGTGCGGCAGGATCGCTTCGTCCTCGAAGACGCCGCGGGACACGGTGAGCGCCGGCAGAATGCGCGGATCGAAGGGCGTGCCGGGTTCGAGATTGGCGGGGCCAGTGGCCGCGACGACGTGGCCGCTCTCATCGATGACGGCGGCCGACCAGCCGGGGGCAAGGCCCTCGGTGGTCACGAGCTTGCGCAGATCCTGGGCGTTCTGCGTGATGATAAGGGCTGCGACCGGCTCATTCTTCCGCGGCAGGGTGACGTTATAGACCCATTCGCCGCTGGTCCGGCCGCGAAAGACGTCGGACGCTTCGATGCGACCGGACGCCATGGCCGCCTCGAGAGCTGTCATGTTCGCCGTCTTGCCGAGCGGCGTGCCGAACGCCCGACGGGTGTTGAGCAGCTGCTGGCCGGTGCGGTCGACGGCGATGACGAAAAGCGTGTTGTCTCTGAGGGCCGTTTCCGTGCGCTCATGGAAGGAGGCGAAATTACCGTTTTCAAGCTCCGGCGAACTCGAAAGCAGCCGCAGGGTCGTCGCCATGTCCTGGAGCTGGCGGTCGATGATGCGTGAAAGGGCAAGCGCATCCTGGGCGGTCTCGCGCTTCAGCGCCGAACGCTGGTTGTCCTCCAGCTGCAGCAGAAGCAGCGCTACGAAGGCGAAGATCGGCAGTGCGATCGCCACGGCCATGGCGACGAGGTAGGTGCCGATCGAAGCCTTGGGAAAGAACAGCGCTACGATTTTCATCTGTTACGCCACATCGCATGCGCACATGCATAATTCCTTAAATCGGGATGGATTTAAGGACAAAATAATGCAGGAATTCAAAGTGCTAAAGCGTCCTTTGCGCGTTTGAAAAGACGCGCGGCGCTGTAATGCGATTGGCCCGCAACGGTTTTGGCTTGCGGCCAGGAAAGCAAAGATCCGCATCTCTCGCAAACCGCCCCCAACACGTGTTCGAACATCCGATAGCGGGCTATCGAAGCAGGTCCATGTTAGGGGGAGCAAGAGCAGGTTGCAACACACTATGACGGGCCATCGGCGATGATGGACGCTTTTTAGGCTTCTCTATGCAAGGCGCTACGGCCGGCTTTGCGGCAGCGTCGCTTCCTCCGCCCGGCATGGCGCGATATCACCTCAATGATATCTAACGGCTGGAAGATTCGTTTGAGCCATCAGAGACTTGGCCGCAGTCCCGATGAGCGGTGCCACCGGCAAGAGGCGGTTGCGAGCCGCCCGATGATGTTCTTAGCCGGCTGGGGCGACGCCGACGCGAGCAAGGCCGTCACGAGCCGGCTGGTACTTCGGATCGAGACCGATCGCATGGCGATAGGAGCGGGCAGCCTTCGCCTTGTCGCCGCGGCGTTCGTAGACGAGCGCCTGGTTGGCCCAGGATTCGGCGATGTTGCCATTAAGCTCGATCGCATGGTTGAAATCGGCAAAGGCGTTGTCGTCGTCGTTCAGCGCGATATAGGAAATGCCGCGGCCATTATAGGGCTCGGCCGAATTCGGCGCGAGCGAGATCGCTTTCGAGAAATCGTCGATCGCCTTATCCTGCTGATTGCGCTTCTGATAGATCAGGCCACGATTGTGATAGGCGCGGCCATCGGTGGTGCCGAGCTGGATCGCCTTGTCGAAATCGTTGAAAGCCTGATCATCCTGGCCAGCCATGCGATAGACATTGCCACGGCCGATATAGGCGACGTCATAGCTCGGATTGATCTGCAGGGCGGCATTGTAATCGGCAATCGCCTGGGCCTGCTGGCCCATGTTGCGATAGACGAGAGCGCGGTTGGCGTAAGCCTGGAAAAACCGCGGATTGATCTGCAATGCCGTGTTGAAATCGTTCAGCGCCGGACGGAACTGGCCGGCGCGGCCATAGGCGGAACCACGGACGTTGTAACCTTCGGGATCCCTCGGGTTGGCGTTGATAACAGCCGTCAGCGACGCGATATTCTCTTCCGAACCCTGCGCCTTATCGATACGGATCACGGCATCCGTGGTATTGGTCGTCTCGCAGCCGGCGAGGCCGAACATTGCCGCCAGCGCCAAAGCGGGCAGGAATGCCGTTTTCTGCAAGCGCAAAGCGCGGGACGGATTAAAGGTGTTGACAGCCATTCGGGCTCGCTTTCCCCATGCGGCATATCCGGTGCGCGGATATGCGATCTTCAGCGGCAAACTAAAAAAGGCGGCGGCGAACCCATCGCCCCCGCCACAATGCATCTGAAAACGTCGAAAAAACGACGGCAACGCTCAGCGTGCTGCGACCAGACCTTCGCGCTGGGCGCGCTTACGGGCCAGCTTGCGAACACGACGAACAGCCTCGGCCTTTTCGCGAGCACGCTTCTGCGACGGCTTCTCGTAGTAGTCGCGCATCTTCATTTCGCGGAAAATGCCTTCGCGCTGCATCTTCTTCTTGAGAGCGCGGAGAGCCTGATCAACATTGTTATCGCGGACAAGTACCTGCACGAGAATCACGTTCCTTTGGTTGGTTGATGCCGGAGGCGGCGCAGCGGCCAGAGGCAAAACAATAACGTTCGCGCGGCAGCAGCCTTGCGATTGGTGATGCGGGATAGCAGATTGGGTACGGGAAGTCCAGATGGATATGGAAGGCGGGCAGAAAAATCGCGCTTGCCTCGATATCCGGTCACGATCCGGCCGCCTCCGGCTGGGCTTCATCCAGGGCGGCGATTACCTCTTTCAGCGCCGTCCTGACCCCGGAGTCGATAGGCAGGCTCCAGCCGGCTCATATCCAAATGCGGGTCGAGATCGGAGAGATGTTCGCTCAGGACGCGGTTCTTGTGATCGGCGCCGAGCGTCAGCCCATCGACCGCATAGGGCACGATCTCGCGCTGTATGCCTTTCATCGTGATCGGCGGAAGATGCTGTTGCGCCGGTGGACGGAAAGAAAAGGCGGGAAACCGAAAAGAAGCGCCTGGAGCGCAGGTGCGAATGGCGTTCGGGCTGAAAGCGGCGTAGCCTGTCAGCCGGCAGTGCGGGGCCGCTCGAGCGGCCGTGGGAGGGACAGCCGGTGAGATCATGACGCGCGAGCAGCAAATCGGTGTCGTTATCGGTCTGATCATCGTGACTCTGCTGACGATGCTGCGCGCCGGCGATCCCGGGATGTTTAAGCTGATCCGCGGCGTGACGTTCGATGAGTATCAGCGGCTCGTTCCCAGGATCTTCGAGCCGATGCCGGTTCGTGTCATCGACATCGACGAGACTTCGCTCAGCGAATTCGGCCAATGGCCGTGGCCGCGGGATCGGCTGGCCCTGTTGGTGGACCGGCTCTCGGAAATGGGTGCCGCGGCCATCGCCTTCGATGTTCTCTTCTCCGAGCCGGATCGGTTGTCGCCGCGCAATGTCGTCCGTGAGGTGGTCGGGGTCGATCCCTCGCTTGCCGAAAAGCTACCCGACAATGACGAAATATTCGCCCGTTCGATTGCCGACAAGCCCGTTGTGCTGGGCTTCGGTCTTTCCAACGCAGGCAATTACCGGCCGCCCGTAAAAGCGGGCTTCGCATTCACGGGCGAAAGCCCCATCTCGGCCCCGCCCCGTCTCGGCGCTTCGACGCCGCTCAGACCGCAACTGGAGGCCAACGCGGCGGGCCTCGGCCACATCAGCCTCAACCCGGGAAACCCTTCGCCGGTGGTGCGAGCGGTCCCGCTGTTCCTGACCGATGGGGAACAGCTCTATCCGAATCTCGCGGTCGAGGCGCTGCGCGTCGCGCAGGAAGCATCGACCTACGTGGTATCGGGCGCGCCCGACCACGCGGGTATCATGACATCGGCTAAGATCGGCGATTTCGTCGTGCCGCTGACGGCGGCGGGCGAGCTCTGGCTCTATGTCACTCCCGACCGGGCCGAGCGGTATATCTCCGTCCGTCAGGTGCTTTCGTCAGGTGGCGCCTCCGCAGAAGTCGAAGCCGCCATCGCCGGAAGCATCGTCTTCGTCGGCACATCGGCGGCCGGCTTGCAGGACATCCGCGTTACCGCACTGGGCGAGAACGTTCCGGGTGTCTCGCTGCATGCGCAAGCGGTGGAGCAGATCCTCTCCGGCCAATTCCTATCTCGGCCCGACTGGGCGGATGGCCTTGAAATCCTCGTCATCGCAGTGCTCGGATGCCTGCTCGTTGTGGTGACGACTTTCGTCAGCCCCGCCGTCGCGCTCGTCTGCGGTTTGCTAATTACCGCTATGGCGCTTGTCGCGTCGTGGCTCGCCTTTCTTTATGCAGGACTTCTCTTCGATCCGCTGGCGCCGATCATCAGCGGATCGATCACCCATTTTGCCGCGACCTCGTTCAAGATCCTGGTGATCGATCGAGAGCGACGCGAGGTGCGGCGCGCCTTCGGACATTATCTTTCCCCGTCGCTGCTCCACCGTATCGAGCATAATCGCGATGCATTGCGTCTCGGCGGAGACGATCGCGAGTTGACGATGATGTTCGTCGACGTCAGGAATTTTACCGAAATGAGCGAGCGGCTGGCGCCGACGGATGTCGTCGCTTTCCTCAACACGCTGCTCGATGCGTTGAGCCGTCATGTCGTGGCGAATGAGGGCACGCTCGACAAGTTCATCGGCGACTCGATCATGGCATTCTGGAATGCGCCCGTCGATGTGGCGGATCATGAAGCCAAGGCTGTTCGCGCAGCGCTTGCCATGCGCGAGACACTCGCTGAATTGAACGCCGGCGACGCCTTTGGCTTCGGGCCTGATCAGGAGGTCTGCATCGGTATCGGCATACATACTGGCCTTGCCTGCGTTGGCAATATGGGCGCCAAGACCCGCTTCAACTATTCGGCTGTCGGAGATGCCGTCAACGTTGCGGCTCGGATCGAGTCCTCCTGCAAGGAGGTCGGCTTCGATATCCTCATCTCCGACAGCACGGCACGGTCAGTGCCGGAAATGGCGCTGATCGAGGCCGGCGCGCTCCCGCTAAAGGGGAAGAGCAACCGCACACAGATCCTCGCCGTTGTCGGCGATGAGCGGGTCGCGGCATCTCAGGAATTTGCCTCGCTCAAGGTCGTCCATAACCAGTTGATGCAGGCCCTGCAATCACACTCAAGGAATAGCCGGAAGCTTATCGGTACGGCAAAGCTCAGGGCTGTGCAGGTGATCGGCGGTCTGGCTGAATTCTACGAGCGCGTATACCGCAGGGCCGATCATTTCCGCGAGGTGCCGGAGGAGGTCGAAAAAAGCGCCGCAGACTGACAGGCCTCAGCGACCGCGATTGAAATTATGACCCCTGTCGCGGTTCCGATCGTTGTCGTGATCGCGATCTCTATCTCTATCATGGTGGCGCTCGTGCCCCCGATGATCCAAACCGTGATTTCCGGGCTTGCCATCATCGTCATGCCGGCCATGGCCATCATGCTTGTCGGGCCTGTCCGGTTTGTCATGATGGGGCTGATCGTGGTGCGGCCTGTCATGATGAGGCCTGTCATGATGAGGCTTGTCATGATGCGGCTTGTCGGGCTTGTTCGGTCGCTCCTTTTGCGGCTCGGCCTGTCTCTGTGGCGGATCCTGCCTTTGCGGAGCAGGCGCAACTGCCGGTGGAGGCCGCGTTCTGTCTTTTCTTTCCGGCGCAACGGAGGCCATATTGCAGCCGCCGAGCATGCCGATGCCGCCCGCAAGTCGCTGATTGCCGGAGAGGAAGGGTAGGGCGCGCTGATTTCCGAGCGTCGCGAGGATGCTGGGGTCGACCCGGCGTGCCGCGGACATATCGCCATTCGGCTTGGCCACCACGCAATCGCAGCGTTGCTGCAACTGCCGGCAGCCGCCGGGGCCGCAGAAACGGGCAGCACCATTCAGCAACACGATGGCGGTCGTGCCATCCGGGCCGACGTAGAAATCGAAAGCGGTGCCACGTACGCCGATCGTGCCGGCGGGAGTCAGGATCTGGTAGGCCGAGGAGTTGGAATTGCCGCTGACCCAGCGGAATGTGCCCTTTGCCGCCCTAATCGTCAGTTTCTTGACCGATTGGGAATCATCGAAGACATATTTATCGATCACGACCGACGAACCCCAGCCGACCGCGAGCTTCGTGCCGTCACGAAACACGAATTGGCCAAGCCCCGATTGCGACGTCTTGATGCGTTCGTTGCGATGAACGCGGGTGTCGACCTCGATCGGCCCGCTCTGTCCCGTCACCTGCGTCTTGACGACGACGGCCTGGCCGACCGGCTCGGCGGCGAGCGCCGGCCATGCGCCGTTTAACGCGATGCAAAGCGTCGCGACTGATACTGAGCGCCAACCCCACATGATACACATACCCCACACATGTGATTGTTAACATTTTAGTAATTGCTTGTCTTCTAACCCTCTTGGGTTAGGCGGCCGGTCGACGGACAAGCAGAAATGCCGCCGCTTGCGTCATTCGCCCGAAGCGGCATTCTCTTCAGCGTGTCGAAACCAAAGCTCTCGCGCGTCGCAAAAGAACCGTTGTGCCGCATTTGGATTTGCGATTTGTATGAGCGCGGAGAACAGGCCCTTTCCCGAAGGAGAAGAAGGCGGATGCGGAAATATTCGGTTTTTGCCGTGGCACGGGAGGCCCTTCGTGGCCACAGGGGCTGGGAGAAGCAATGGAATTCGCCTGAGCCGCGCGCCGAATACGACGTCGTCATCATCGGCGGCGGCGGCCACGGGCTGGGAGCTGCCTATTATCTCGCCAAGGAGCATGGCATCACCAATGTGGCGGTGATCGAAAAGGGCTGGCTCGGCGGCGGCAATACCGGGCGCAACACCACCATCATCCGGTCGAACTATCTCTACGAAGAGAGCATGCACATCTACGAGCATTCGATGAAGCTCTGGGAGGGGCTTTCCCAGGAGCTCAACTACAATGTGATGTATTCGCCGCGCGGCGTGATGATGCTCTCGCACAATATTCACGACCAGCAGTCCTTCAAACGGCATATCCATGCCAACCGGCTCTACGGCATCGATAATGAATGGCTGACGCCGGAGCAGGCGAAGGCCTATTGTCCGCCGCTCGATATCTCGGCCGGCGCGCGCTACCCGATCAACGGGGCGGCACTGCAGCGGCGCGGCGGCACGGCCAGGCACGACGCGGTTGCCTGGGGTTATGCGCGGGCGGCCTCGGACCGCGGGGTGCACATCATCCAGAATTGCGAAGTGACCGGCATCCGGCGCGGTCCGGACGGACGGGTGACCGGGGTCGAGACCTCGCGCGGCTTCATCGGCGCCAGAAAGATCGCCGTCTCGGCGGCCGGCCATACGACAACCATCATGCAGATGGCTGGTGTGCGCGTGCCGCTGCAATCCAGCCCGCTGCAGGCGCTGGTCTCCGAGCCGCTGAAGCCGATCTTTCCCTGCGTCGTCATGTCGAACACGGTGCATGCCTATATCTCCCAGTCCGACAAGGGAGAGCTCGTCATCGGCGCCGGCACCGACCAGTATAATTCCTATTCCCAGACCGGCGGGCTGCAGATCATCACGCACACGCTCGACGCCATCTGCGAGCTCTTCCCGATGTTCCGGCGCGTCAAGATGATGCGGCAATGGGGCGGCATCGTCGACAATACGCCGGATCGTTCGGCGATCCAGTCGAAGACGCCGGTTCCCGGGCTTTACGTCAATTGTGGCTGGGGTACCGGCGGCTTCAAGGCGACGCCGGGCTCGGCCAATCTCTTCGCGCATCTGATTGCTCGCGACGAGCCGCACAAATTCAACGCCGGGCTGACGTTGGAGCGCTTCCGCAGCGGCCGGCTGATCGACGAAGCGGCGGCGGCGGCGGTGGCGCACTGATGTGGACGGCGGCTTTCCTGACGATCGGGATCAGCGGCGCGGCAATGCCGGCCGGTGACGTCTTTCCCGGCGTCGGGGATTTCCGCCTGCAGGAGATCCACAGGGCTGCCGGCGAAAGCGAATGGCCCTTCGTTGCCGAGAGCGGCACGCTGCTTTGCGCGATGGTCCTGCGCCAGCCAGCCGTCTATTTCGTGCCCGAGGTCGGCGGAACGCCGGGACGTGCCTTCGTGATCGACAACGATATCGCCAAGATGGCTTTTGCGAATATCGGCATGACCGGTGTGCTGGAGCCCTATGACAATTTCGAACAGCTTCTCAAGCGCCTCATTCCCTATGTGACGATGGGAAAGCGTCTCTGCAATCAACCTCCCGGAACCAATGTTTCCGGATCGGAACTCTAAGACGGGTAACACATGCTGCTGATCTATTGCCCCTACTGTCAGGAAGAGCGCTCCGAACTCGAATTTCGTGGCGCAGGTGACGCGCATATCGCGCGGCCCGCCGATATCGCCTCGATTTCGGATGAGGAATTCGAGTCCTATTTCTTTATCCGCGACAATCCGAAGGGGCTGATCTTCGAGCGCTGGCGGCATTTTCACGGCTGCGGGCGCTTCTTCAATGCGGTGCGCGATACGGTGACCGACAAGTTCATCGTGACCTACAAGGCGGGTGAGCCGAAGCCTGAGATCGCTGCGGCGGCCAAGCAGCATGGGCCTGTCGAGACATATGAAGCCGTGGAAGGAGAGGCGCAATGAGCGGCGTGAACCGTATCGCCGGCAAGGGCCGCCTGACACCGGCCAGGACCGCGCGCTTCAGCTTCGACGGCAAGAGCTATACGGCGCTCGAAGGTGATACCGTCGCCTCGGCGCTGATCGCCAACGGCATACATCTTCTGGGACGTTCGTTCAAATATCACCGGGCCCGCGGTATTCTGTCGGCCGGGGCCGAGGAGCCGAATGCGCTGATCGACGTTTCCCGCGATACGGCGCGCAAGCAGCCGAACGTGCGCGCCACCGTGCAGGAAGTGTTCGACGGCATGATCGTCAGCTCGCAGAACCGCTGGCCCTCGCTTGCCTTCGATGTCGGCGCGGTCAACAATCTGATGTCGCCGTTCTTCGCCGCCGGTTTCTACTACAAGACCTTCATGTGGCCGCGCGCCGCCTGGAAACACGTCTACGAACCGTTCATCCGTCGCGCCGCCGGCCTCGGCGTCGCCCCGACGGAGGAAGATCCGGACCATTATGCCAGCCGCTATGCCCATTGCGATGTGCTGGTGGTCGGCGCCGGTGTTGCCGGGCTTTCGGCGGCGCTGGCTGCGGCCGAGACCGGCGCGCGGGTGATCCTTTGCGACGAGCAGGCGGAAGCGGGCGGCGCATTGCGCTACGATGTCGGGGTCAGGATCGACGGACAGGACGGCAATAGCTGGGCACAGAAGACCGTGGCGCGGCTGAAGGCCATGGACAATGTCGAAGTGCTGATCCGCACGACCGCCTTCGGCTACTACAACCACAATTTCGTCGGTCTTGCCGAGCGCGTCACCGATCATATCGCCAAGCCTACCCGCGATCTGCCGCGCGAGCGGCTTTGGCAGGTCCGGGCGAAGCGCGTGATCCTCGCCACCGGCGCGATCGAGCGGCACATGGTATTTCCGAACAACGACCGGCCAGGCATCATGCTCGCCTCGGCGGGGCGGATGTATCTCAATCATTACGGCGTTGCGGTTGGCACCAAGGTCGGCATCTACACGGCGCATGATTCGGCCTATGAGGCGGCCTTCGATCTGAAACGATCCGGCGTTTCGATCGCTGCCATCGTCGATAACAGGCAGGCGCCGGGAGCGGCGGTGCTGGAAGAGGCGCGTGCGCTCGGCATCGATGTTCTGGCCGGCCAATCGGTCGTCAATACGTCGGGGCGGCTGCGCATCTCATCGATGACGGTAGCGCGCAACGGCGGCGGTTCGCCGCGCAAAATTGCAGTCGATGCGCTCTTGGTTTCGGCCGGCTGGACGCCGTCCGTGCATTTGTTCTCGCAGTCGCGCGGCAAAGTGGCCTTCGACGCAGAAAGCCAGCGTTTCCTGCCCGGCTCCTATGCGCAGGATTGCCTCTCGGTCGGCGCCTGCAACGGCACCGACGACCTGCAGCGGACGATCGAGGAGTCGCTTGCCGCCGGCGAGCTGATGGCGCAGGCCACCGGCAGAAGCAGCGGCGAGAAGATCGCAATTTCAGCCGAGCAGGCCTATGACTGGACGGGCGGCATGATCGGTGCTGCCGAAGGCGCCGGGCCGAAGACCAATGCCAAGGCCTTCATCGACTTCCAGCACGACGTCTGCGCCAAGGATATCCGCCTTGCCGTGCGCGAGGGCATGCATTCGATCGAGCATATCAAGCGCTTCACGACCAACGGTATGGCCTCGGACCAAGGCAAGCTCTCCAATATGCATGGCCTGGCGATTGCCGCCGAAATGCTCGGCAAGGAAATCCCGCAGGTCGGGCTCACCACTTTCCGTGCGCCCTATACGCCGGTCACCTATGGTACGCTGGTCGGCCATTCGCGCGGAGAGCTGTTCGATCCGACACGCAAGACGCCGCTGCACGCCTGGGAAGAAGCTCATGGCGCGGTCTTCGAGGATGTCGGCAACTGGAAGCGCGCCTGGTTCTATCCGCAGGCCGGCGAGACCATGCATCAGGCGGTCGCTCGCGAATGCCGGACGGCACGCGAGATGGCCGGCATCTTCGATGCCTCGACGCTCGGCAAGATCGAGGTGGTGGGGCCGGATGCGGCGGAATTCCTCAACCTCATCTACACCAATGCCTGGGATACGCTGAAGCCCGGCAAGGCCCGCTACGGCATCATGACCCGCGAGGACGGCTTCGTTTATGACGACGGCGTTGTTGGACGCTTGGCGGACGACCGTTTCCATGTGACGACGACGACCGGCGGCGCGCCGCGCGTTCTCCATCACATGGAAGATTACCTGCAGACGGAATTCCCACATCTGAAGGTTTGGCTGACCTCGGTGACCGAACAATGGGCTGTCATCGCCGTGCAGGGACCGAAGGCGCGCGAGATAGTCGCGCCGCTGGTCGAAGGCCTCGATCTTTCGAACGAAGCCTTCCCGCATATGAGCGTTGCCGAGTGCACGGTCTGCGGGGTGCCGGCGCGGCTCTTCCGCGTCTCCTTCACCGGCGAAACCGGCTTCGAAATCAATGTGCCGGCCGATTACGGCCAGTCGGTGCTCGAAGCGGTCTGGGCCAATGCCGAGCCGCTCGGCGCCTGCGTCTATGGAACGGAGACGATGCACGTTCTTCGCGCCGAGAAGGGTTACATCATCGTCGGGCAGGATACCGACGGGACGGTGACCCCCGATGACGCCGGGCTTTCCTGGGCGGTTTCGAAGAAAAAGACGGATTTCGTCGGCATTCGTGGATTGAAGCGGCCGGATCTCGTCAAGGACGGGCGCAAGCAGCTCGTTGGCCTCGTCACCAAGGACCCGAAGCTGGTGCTCGAGGAAGGCGCGCAGATCGTCGCGAGCCCGAACGAGCCGAAGCCGATGACCATGCTCGGCCATGTCACATCTGCCTATTTGTCGGAAAATTGCGGCAGGTCGATCGCCTTCGCGCTGGTCGCCGGTGGTCGGGCGCGGATGGGCGAGACGCTCTATGTGCCGATGCCGGACCGGACGATCACCGTCGAAGTGACGGATCTGGTATTCTTTGACAAGGAAGGAGGCCGCATCCATGGCTGATGTCGCAATTCGCAAACCGGCGCTTGCCGGACGTCTCGGCGGCTCCGCAGCGGTGCGGCTGACGACGGCTCCCACCGCCAGCCGGGTGGCGCTACGCGCGCCAGCGGAATCGCTCGCGGCACTTTCCTCTGCTCTCGGCTTGTCTGTGCCGACCACTCCGAAAACGTCCAGCAGGGCAGGTGCGCGATCGGCGCTCTGGCTCGGGCCGGACGAGTGGCTGGTGGTCGATGAGGCCGGCGCCGACCTGGTAGCGCTCTCTTCCGGTGCCGGCGCGCTGCATTCGGCGACCGATGTTTCCCACCGCAATGTCGCGATCATCGTCTCGGGACCAGGTGCGGAGGCAACGCTTTCAGCGGGCTGCCCGCAGGATCTGTCACTGTCTTCCTTTCCGGTCGGCGCCGCATCGCGCACGATTTTCGGCAAGGCGGAAATCGTGCTTTTCCGCACGGAAGAAGACACGTTCCGGGTGGAGTGCTGGCGGTCGTTTTCGGATTATGTCTTCGGGCTGCTGAACGAGGCGGCCGAAGATGCGGGGCATTGAGCCTCAGCGAATCGCGGGCGTGCGCTCATTCAAGGAGTAAGCGAATGCTGCACCATGCCTCCCTCGGCGTTTCCGACATCGAGCGATCGGCGGCGTTTTACGATGCCGCCCTTGCCGCGCTCGGTTATATCAGGGTCTGGGACGATATCAGGCCGGGACAAACGGGACAGGCCGTCGGCTATGGCCTTCCCGGCGGCGGAGACAAGCTGGCGATCAAACATCGCCCGGACGGCCAGCGTGCGCCCGGTCCCGGCTTTCATCTCGCTTTTGCTGCTCCGAATCGGCAGGCGGTCGATCGGTTTCATGCGGCGGCAATCGCGCATGGCGGCGGTGACAATGGTCGTCCCGGGCTGCGGTCCCATTACGGTGAGCACTATTATGCGGCGTTCGTCATGGATCCCGACGGACACGCTCTCGAAGCCGTGTTCAATTCGGCCGAATAACAAAAGCAGTCTTGCTCAGATGTCCTCGGGGCGGTCCTTCGGGTCGAATTGGATGATGGTGATCCATTTTGCCGTCAGCGCCGGCTTCTTCTCGTTCTCGATCTCGATCGTGACGTCATAGGTGGTCATCAGCATGCCGGCGCCGCGGAAGCGGGCTTCGGAAAGCAGGAAGCGGCCGCGGACACGGGAGCCGCTTTTCACCGGCGTCATGAAGCGGACGCGATCGAAGCCGTAATTGATGCCCAGGGTCTGCTCGCGCACCTTCGGCAGGCAGTTGTAGTTCATCGTCGACAGCAGAGACAGGGTCAGGAAGCCGTGGGCGATGGTGCCGCCGAAGGGGCTCTCGGCCGCCGCCCGCTCAGGGTCTGTATGAATGAACTGATGGTCGTCGGTCGCCGACGCGAAAGCGTCGATCATTGTCTGGTCGACAGTGACCCAATCCGAAAGGCCCGTTTCCATGCCGATCAATCCCCGCACGTCGGAGAGTGAAATTTCCGTGACCATGAATTCCTCGTGAAATAAGCCGCCGCGGCAAAGCCTTATCGTGCATTTGTGACGATTGCGACAAGGATCTGCGCAAGCGAGGGGCGGCGGTCAATTTTCTACGAAAAAGGCAATTGAGCGCGGCTCGACGATTGCGCGGCCAACGGTTTTCTTCACTCCATCCGGGGTCAACTGGCGCCAGTCCGGTTCGCCCTCAGAAGGCAGCGTGAAAAATTGGCGGCTCCCCGAGCGATTGAAAAGCACACCGAGCCGGGTCTGCCTGCCGCGAGAGGAGCGGTCACCGGTCGATAACAGCATGCCGAGGGTGGAGAGCGACGGCGTCTCCCATTCGGCAATGGTCATCGGCTCGCCGGAGAGCGAAATCCATTCGACATCGCCGTTTCCTGACAGGAAGCCCGGCTCGGAGAAGACGGTGAAGCGGCGGCGCAGCCCGGCAACGAAGGCGGTGTGGGCAATGAGATCCTCGTCCAACGCCTTCCAGTCCAGCCAGGTGATCTCGTTGTCCTGGCAATAGGCGTTGTTGTTGCCGTGCTGGCTGCGGCCGCCCTCGTCGCCCGCCGTCAGCATGATGCTGCCGCGGGTGGCAAAGAGCGTTGAGATCAGCGCCATCACATCGTCCCGGCGGCGCTTGCGGATTGTCGGATAGACGGTTTCGCCTTCGACACCATTGTTCCAGGAATGGTTCTCGTTATGGCCGTCGCGATTGTGTTCGCCGTTGGCGTCGTTGTGCTTTCCTTCGTAGGAGACGAGATCGATCAGCGTGAAGCCGTCATGGGCGGCGAGGAAATTGACGCTGCGCGTTTTCTTGCCGTCGTTGCGCGAGAAGATGTCGGAGGAGCCGGCGAGTGCGGTTGCCAGCGCGCCGGTCTTCCAATCGTCGCCGCGCCAGTAGCAGCGCAGGTCGTCGCGAACCCGGTCGTTCCATTCAAGGAAGGGCGGCGGGAAATTGCCGAGCTGGTAACCGCCGGGACCGATATCCCAGGGTTCGGCGATCATGATCCGGTCGGCAAGCACATCGTCGGAGAGGATCGCGGCCAGTGTTCCCCTGTCGCGTTCAAAACCCGTCGCGGTGCGGCCAAGCACCGGGGCGAGATCGAAGCGAAAACCGTCGACGCCGGCGTTGAGCACGAAATGGCGCAGGCTGTCGATCACGAGGCGGCGAACTTCGGGATGATCGCAGGCGAGCGTGTTGCCGGTGCCGGTGTCGTTGACGAGTTCGCCCGGGCAATTCTGGGCGTGGCGATAATAATGCAGGTTGTCGAGGCCGCGCAGCGACAGCGTCGCGCCGTAACGGTCGCTCTCGCCGGTATGGTTGAAGACGAGGTCGAGGATGACGGCGATGCCTTCGGCATGGAGGGCCGCGACCGTTTCTCTCAACTCGGTCACGCCGCCGGGGACGAGCCGCGGATCGAGCGCCATGAAGGCGACGGGATTGTAGCCCCAGCCGTTGGTGAGGCCGAGCGGCGGCAGATGGCGTTCGTCGATCCAGGCGGTGATCGGCATCAGTTCGACGGCGTCGACACCGATCCGTTTCAAATGCGCGACGACGGAGGGATGGGCAAGCGCTGCGACCGTGCCGCGCTCAGCCTCCGGCACATCTGGATGGAGAATGGTGAAGGGCCGCACCGCCACCTCATAGATAAAGCCGCCCGGCTTGAACAGCGGCTTGCGGATCGCGGCTCGGGTATCGGTGGTGACGATCGCCTTCGGCATCAGATCCTGGCTGTCCTCGCCATAGATGCCGAGGCGGGGATCGTAGCGGAACGGCCTGTCGATCTCTTTGGCGTAGGGATCGATCAGCAGTTTGGAGGGATCGTACCAGAGGCCGTTGTCGGGCGCATAGATACCGTCGGCGCGATAGCCGTAGCGCGCGCCCTCCTTCAGTCCGTCGACAAAGAGACGATGGATGTAGTTGCTGTCGCGCGCCATCGGCAGGCGCGCGAATTCCCTGTTGCTGTCATCCTCGAAGAGGCAGAGTTCAATCTGTGCGGCATGATGCGACCACACGGCAAATTCGACGCCGGTCTCGAAGACGATCGCGCCGGCTTGCGCCGAACTGCTTCCCCGCATGTTTCCCCCGGATCAGGTGATCACGGTTGGCGCATCGCGTCCCGTGCGTTCACGAATGTTGGCTATGCTTTCGGCGGCGGCGATCAGATCGGCGAGCGCCTCCTGCGTTTCGATGTTGTGGCGAGTCGAATCCGGCTCGTAGCGCTCGATATAAACACGCAAGGTTGCGCCAGACGTGCCGGTGCCGGACAGGCGAAAGACGACGCGCGAACCGCCCTCGAAGAGCACACGGACACCTTGATGCTCGCTCACCGATTTGTCGATCGGATCGTGGTAGGCGAAGTCGTCGGCCTTCTCCACCTTCAGGCTACCGAAGCTCTTGCCAGGCAGAGTGGGAAGCTGGCTGCGGAGATTATCCACCAGGCCGTTCGCCGCATCGGTGTCGAGGCCTTCGTAATCATGGCGCGAATAATAATTGCGGCCGTAGGTCTGCCAGTGCTGGGTGACGATGTCGGCGACGCTCTCGCCGCGCACGGCAAGAATGTTCAGCCATAGCAGCACGGCCCAGAGGCCGTCCTTTTCGCGGACGTGACTGGAGCCCGTGCCGGAGCTTTCCTCACCGCAGATCGTCGCCATGCCGGCGTCGAGCAGGTTGCCGAAGAACTTCCAGCCGGTCGGCGTTTCATACATGCCGATGCCGCGCTTTTCGGCGACGCGGTCGGCAGCACCCGATGTCGGCATCGAACGGGCGATGCCGGCAAGGCCGCCGGAATAGCCGGGGGCGAGATTGGCGTTGGCGGCGAGGATCGCCAGGCTGTCGGAAGGCGTGACGAAGATGCCGCGGCCGATAATGAGGTTGCGGTCGCCGTCGCCGTCGGAAGCGGCGCCGAAATCGGGCGCGTCATCGCCCATCATCTCATCGAAGAGTTCTTTGCAGTGCACCGGGTTCGGGTCCGGGTGATGGCCGCCGAAATCCGGCAGCGGCATGAAATTGCGCACCGAACCCGAGGGAGCGCCGAGACGATTTTCGAAGATTTCCTTGGCATAGGGGCCGGTGACGGCGCTCATCCCATCGAAGGCAATGCGGAAGCCGAGGCTGATCAGATTGCGGATGGCGCCGAAATCGAACAGCTCTTCCATCAGCGCGGCATAGTCCTCGACCGGGTCGATGACCGAGAGGATCGTGCCGCCGGGAAGCTCGTCCTTGCCGATGCGGTCGAGATTGACGTCGGCGAAATCGGCGATCTTGTAGCTGTCGATCGTCTTGGAGCGCGCATAGATCGCGTCGGTGATCTTTTCCGGCGCCGGGCCGCCATTGTTGATGTTGTATTTGATGCCGAAGTCTTCGGTCGGGCCGCCGGGATTGTGGCTGGCGGAGAGGATGATGCCGCCGAAAGCCTTGTACTTGCGGATGATGTGGGAAGCGGCCGGCGTCGACAGAATACCGCCCTTGCCGACCATGACCTTGCCGAAGCCATTGGCCACGGCCATCTTGACCGCCTTCTGGATGACCTCGCGATTGTAGTAGCGTCCGTCGCCGCCGATGACGAGGCACTTGCCCTGGTAGCCTTCCAGCGAATCGAAGATCGACTGGATGAAGTTCTCCGCATAGTTAGGCTGCTGGAAGACCGGAACCTTCTTGCGCAGGCCCGACGTGCCGGGTTTCTGGTCCAGATAGGGCGTGGTGGGGACGGACTTGATCATTTTAGGTCACATGCCTTTCGAGACGAGGCTTGAATAGAGGGCAGCGTAGCGTTCGGCGCTCTTCTCCCAGGAGACATCCGATTTCATGCCCTGCTTTTGCAATTGGGTCCAGAGTTTTCGGTCCTGGTAAAAATGCATCGCACGGCGGATTGCCTGTAGCATGCCCGTTTCCGTCACGGGGGCAAATTGTATGCCGGTTGCGACTTTCGCTGCAAGTGCGGCGTGATTGGCGTCGATCACCGTGTCATTCAACCCGCCGGTGCGGGCGACGATCGGAACGCAGCCGTAACGCAGGCCGTAAAGCTGGGTGAGGCCGCAGGGCTCAAAACGCGAGGGGATGATGATCGCGTCGCAGCCGGCCTGCATCAGGTGTGACATCGGCTCGTTATAGCCGATCGAGACGCCGATGCGGCCGGGATGGCGGCTGGCGGAGGCGAGCAGCGCGCCTTCAATGGCAGCTTCGCCGGAGCCGAGCACGACGAGCTTGCCGCCCATGGCGACGATCTCGTCGGCAACGTTGGCGACGATATCCATGCCCTTCTGCCAAGTGAGACGGCTGATGACGCAGAAGATCGGGGCGTCGTCATTGTCGAGATGGAAGAATTCGGCGATCGAGCGGCGGTTCTCCTCACGGTTCTTCAGCGTCGTCGGGCCGTAATGGGTGTGGACGACAGGATCGGTCGCCGGATTCCAGATATCGGTGTCGATGCCGTTGACGATGCCGTGCAGATCGTCGATGCGGCTGGCGATGACGCCCTCGAGCCCCATGCCGAATTCCGAAGTCAGGATCTCATCGGCATAAGTCGGGCTGACCGTGGTGATCGCATGGGCAGTCTTCAGGCCGCCCTTGAGGAAGCCGACAGTGCCGTAATATTCGACGCTTTCGGTGGCGAAGGCATGGGCAGGCAGGCGCAGGCCGGGAAAGATCTCGGAACCGAACTGGCCCTGGAAGGCAATGTTGTGGATGGTCAGCAAGCTCGGCAGTTCCGGCGTCGGGTAATAGCGCATATAGACCGACGTCAGCGCCGCCTGCCAGTCGTGGGTGTGGACGAGATCCGGCCGCCAACCGGGCAGCAGGCCGGCGGCGATCTCGGAAGCGGCAAGCGACAGGGCGGCGAAACGGCGCCAGTTGTCGGGATAGTCCTTGCCGAGCGGATCGAGATAGGGCCCGCCCGGCCTGTCGTAATAGGCCGGCGCATCGAGGATGAGCAGATCGAGTCCCTCGTGCTCAACCTCGAGCACGGTCGCCCGCTCACCGAGCAGGTCGGGGAATTCGAGCCTGACGACGGCGTCGCGAATGACCTTCATGACGGCGGGATAGCCGGGCAGAAGGGTCTTGGTCTCGACCCCGAAGGCTTTCAGAGTAATCGGCAGGGCGCCGGACACATCGGCCAGACCCCCTGTCTTGATCAAAGGGAAGACTTCGGACGAAACCGAAAGAACTTTCATAAGTCAGATATCCAGCTTGTCGATCATCGGTTGCGTGATCAGGCAGATGCCGCTTTCCGTCCGCCGGAAGCGCTTGGCATCGAGCTCGGGATCCTCACCGACGACCAGGCCTTCCGGAATGACAACACCATGGTCGATCACCACATTCTTGAGCTGCGCGCGGCGTCCGATCTTCACGTTCGGCAGAATGACCGCCCCTTCCATCTTGGAGAAGGAATTGGCCCTGACACCGGTGAAGAGCAGGCTGTTGTTGAGCATGGCGCCAGAGATGATGCAGTCGCCTGACACGACGGAGGAGGTGGCCGAGCCGCGGCGATCCTCGTCGTCATGGACGAATTTCGCCGGCGGAGTGATCTCGGCATAGGTCCAGATCGGCCAGGACTTGTCGTAGATGTCGAGCTCCGGAACGATCGCCGTCAGGTCGATATTGGCCTGCCAATAGGCGTCGATCGTGCCGACGTCGCGCCAGTAGGGCTCGTGCTCGAAATCGGAACGGACGCAGGACTTGGCGAAGCGGTGGGCGACAGCCTTACCGTTCTTGACGATATAGGGGATGATGTCCTTGCCGAAGTCGCGGCTTGATGTCGGATCGGCGGCGTCGCGACGCAGCGCATCGAGCAGGAACTTGGTGTGGAAAACGTAGATGCCCATCGAGGCGAGGGCGAAATCCGGCTTGTCGGGAATGGGTGGCGGATCGGCCGGTTTCTCGACGAAGGCGATGATCTCGTCCTTCTCGTTGACATGCATGACGCCGAAGCCGACCGCTTCCATGCGCGGCACTTCCAGGCAGCCGATGGTGACGTCGGCGCCGGAATCGACGTGCTGCTGCAGCATCCATTCATAGTCCATCTTGTAGACGTGGTCGCCCGCAAGAATGACCATGTATTCGACGCCGTAATCCTGGATGATGTCGATATTCTGATAGACGGCGTCGGCCGTGCCTTCATACCATTGCGTCTCGGAGACGCGCTGGCTGGCCGGCAGGATATCGAAGCTCTCGTTGCGCTCGGGGCGGAAGAAGTTCCAGCCGCGCTGCATGTGACGGATCAGCGAATGCGCCTTGTATTGCGTCGCAACGCCAATGCGGCGGATGCCGGAATTCAGGGCGTTCGACAGGGCGAAATCGATGATGCGGGCTTTGCCGCCAAAATAGACGGCCGGCTTGGCACGCCGGTCGGTGAGTTCCTTGAGACGGCTCCCCCTACCGCCCGCCAGAACATAAGCCATTGCATCGCGGGCAAGTGGCTGAACGCGCTTTTCTACCATTTTCTCCTCCCACCAGTCACTAATTTTCAGGTTCAAGCATGATTGTCGCCAAGGGCGGCAAGGTGATCGAGCAGGTGATGTTGCCGCCGGCATCGACGGCCTGCACGCGCCCGCCATTGCCCTTGCCGCTGCCGCCGTAGATGTCGGCATCGGTGTTCAGGATTTCCCGCCAGCGGCCTGCGGACGGCAGGCGGATCGAGTAATTCTCGCGATAGACAGGGGTGAAATTGGTGATGACGGCGACCGGCTTCTGGCCCGGCGCCTTGCGCAGCCAGGCAAAGACGGAATTCTGGTGGTCGTCGGCGACCAGCCATTCGAAACCTTCGCCCTCGCAGTCACGCTCATGCAGCGCCGGCTTGCTGCGATAGGTGAAATTGAGGTCGCGCACCAGGCGCCGCATGCCCTCGTGCATCCGATACTGAAGCAGGTTCCAGTCCAGTGCCTTCTCTTCGCTCCACTCGCTCCACTGGGCGAATTCCTGGCCCATGAACAGCAGCTTCTTGCCGGGATAGCCCCACATATAGGCGTAGTAGGCACGCAGATTGGCAAATTTCTGCCAGTCGTCGCCCGGCATCTTGGCGATCAGTGAGCCTTTCCCGTGCACAACCTCGTCATGCGAGAGCGGCAGGACGAAATTTTCCGAATAGGCGTAGAGCAGGCCGAAGGTGAGTTCGTTGTGATGGTGCCCGCGATAGATGGGGTCGCGGCTCATGTAGCTCAGCGTGTCGTGCATGAAGCCCATGTTCCACTTGAAGCCGAAGCCGAGGCCGCCTTCATGAACGGGTTGCGAGACCTTCGGCCAGGAGGTCGATTCCTCGGCGATGGTCATGACGTTGGAATTTTTGCCGTAGATGCGGATGTTGAGATCCTGCAGAAAACGGACCGCTTCGAGGTTCTCGTTGCCGCCATATTCGTTCGGGATCCATTCGCCGTGCTTGCGCGAATAATCGAGGTAGAGCATCGAGGCGACGGCATCGACACGCAGGCCGTCGAGGTGGAACTTTTCGGCCCAATAGAGCGCGTTGTTGACGAGATAGGAAACGACCTCGGTGCGGCCGAAATTGTAGATCGCAGTGCTCCAGTCCGGGTGGAAGCCCTTGCGCGGATCTTCGTGCTCGTAGAGTGCCGTGCCGTCGAACCAGCCGAGGCCGTGTTCGTCGGTTGGGAAATGCGCCGGCACCCAGTCAAGGATGACGCCGATGCCGACCTTGTGGCAGCCGTTGACGAAACGGGCAAAACCCTCCGGCTCGCCGAAACGCGCGGTCGGCGCGTAGAGGCCGGTCGTCTGGTAACCCCAGGAGGGATCGTAGGGGTGCTCGGTGATCGGCAGGAATTCGATATGGGTGAAGCCCATGTCGGCGCAATAGGGGATGAGGCTGGAGGCGAGCTCGTCCCAGGACAGCATCGTGCCGTCCTGGCGGCGTTGCCAGGAGGCGGCATGCACCTCGTAGATCGAGATCGGCTGGCGGCGCTTGTCGGTCTCGCGCCAGTGCTTCAGATGGGCCTCGTCTTCCCACTCCTGCTCCAGCTCGGCGGCGGTGATCGAGGCAGTCTTCGGCCGCAGCTCGCTGCGCCGTGCAAAGGGATCGGCCTTCAGCGGCAGCAATACGCCGTCCTGGCCGCGGATCTCGAACTTGTAGGCAACGCCGATCGGTACATCAGGGGCAAAGATTTCCCAGATGCCGCTGTCGGCACGGAAGCGCATCACGTGGCGGCGGCCGTCCCAATTGTTGAAATCACCCACGACCGAGACGCGCTGCGCGTTCGGCGCCCAGACGGCGAAATGGATGCCCTGGGCGCCGTCATGCTTGATGAGGTGGGCGCCCATCTTGTCGAACAGGCGCAGGTGCGAGCCCTCGCGGGCGAAATAATCGTCCATCGGTCCGAGCACCGGCCCGAAGCTGTAGGGATCGGTAACAGCCCATTCGGCATCGCCGCGCCGGGCGCGGTAACGCACCGGCAGGAGTTTGGTGACGGAAACCGGGCCGGCGAAGAAGCCGTCGGCATGGAGCTGCTTCAGTTCGCCGATGACGCCGCCGTCGAGCGTCATGGCGGTCACCTCCTCCGCGCCCGGGATGAAGCACCGGGCGACGAAGGCGTCACCGGCCTGGTGCACACCTAGGACGGCAAAGGGATTGGAATGCGAGCCGGCAAGGATTGCCGTGATTTCATCTGCCGAAATTTCCCAGGAAAGCTTTACTTCAGGGACGGTTTTCGGCGTTTTCATCCGGCTCTCCAGATTTCGTCTGCGTATTGCCTGATCGTCCGGTCGGAAGAGAACCAGCCCATCCGTGCCGTATTGTTGATCGTCTTGGTGTACCAGGCGGACTGGTTGGTCCAGATCTGGTCGACCTCGCGCTGGGCCTGGGCATAGGCGTCGAAATCGGCCGCGACCATGAACCAGTCGTGCGAATAGATGCCGTCGATCAGCGACGTATAGCGGTTGCGGTCATCGGGCGAGAAGACGCCGGAGCCGATGGCGGCAAGCGCCTGGGCGAGTTCGCGCGATCCCTCGATGATGGCGCGCGGATTGTGGCCATCGCTGCGGACTTTCGACACCTCGTCGGCCTTGAGACCGAAGATGACGATGTTGTCCTCGCCGACATTGTCGCGCATCTCGACATTGGCGCCATCGAGCGTGCCGATCGTCAGCGCGCCGTTCAGGCCGAACTTCATGTTACCGGTGCCGGATGCTTCCATGCCGGCGGTCGAAATCTGCTCGGAGAGGTCGGCGGCCGGAACCATGACTTCGGCGAGCGAGACATTGTAGTTCGGGACGAAGACGATCTTCAGCAGGCCGCGCACCGACGGGTCGTTGTTGATCGTGCGGGAGACGTCGTTGATCAGCTTGATGATGAGCTTGGCGTTGTAATAACTCGGCGCCGCCTTGCCGGCGAAGAGTTTCACGCGCGGCACCCAGTCGAGCTCCGGATGCGAGCGGATCTGGTCGTAGAGCGCGACGGCCTCGATGATGTTAAGCAGCTGGCGCTTGTATTCGTGGATGCGCTTGATCTGGATGTCGAACATCGCCGATGGATCGAGCTTTACGCCCATGCGGCTGGCGACGAGGTTGGAGAGTGCCACCTTGTTGGCGCGCTTTATCGCTGCGAATTTCTGCTGGAAAGCCGGATCGGAGGAATGCACGTCGAGCGCACGCAGCTTCTCGGCATCATCGAGGAATTCGTCGCCGATCGCCTCGCGGATCAGGCCGGTGAGGCCGGGATTGCACTGCTGCAGCCAGCGGCGCGGCGTGATGCCGTTGGTCTTGTTGTTGATGCGGTCGGGATAGAGCTTGTGCAGGTCGGCGAAGACCGTGACCTTCATCAGGTCGGTGTGCAGGGCCGAGACGCCGTTGATCGAATGCGAGCCGACGAAAGCGAGGTTGCCCATGCGCACGCGGCGGTCGCCGCTTTCATCGATCAGCGAGATCGAGCGGATTTCCCCATCGGAGAAGTTCTTGCCCTTGCGGGCGTCGATCAGGATCTTGGCATTGATCGCATAGATGATCTGCATGTGGCGCGGCAGCAGGCGCTCGAACAGCGGCACCGCCCAGCTTTCCAGCGCTTCGGGCAGAAGCGTGTGGTTGGTGTAGGAGAAGGTGTGGCGGGTGATGTCCCAGGCCTGGTCGAAATCCATCCCGTGTACGTCACAGAGCAGACGCACGAGTTCGGCGACCGAGACGGCGGGGTGAGTGTCGTTCAGCTGGATCGCCACCTTGTCCGGCAGCGAAGTGAAATCGTCATATTGCTGCAGATGCCGGCGCAGGATGTCCTGCAGCGAGGCCGACGAGAAGAAGAATTCCTGGCGCAGGCGCAGTTCCTGGCCGGCCGGGGTGGCGTCGGCAGGATAGAGAACCCGGGTCAGGCTTTCGGCCTTGTTGCTTTCGCGTAGCGCCCCGATGTGGTCGCCGGCGTTGAAGGCATCGAGCAGGATCGGATCGATCGGCTGCGCCGACCAGAGGCGCAGCGTGTTGACGCGCTTGCCGCGCCAGCCGACGGCCGGCGTGTCGAAGGCGGCGGCGATGACGCGCTCGGCCGGTTTCCAGACGTAGCGCGGCTGGTCGTCATGGGTTGTAATGAATTCGACGGCGCCGCCGAAGCCGATTTCATAGGAGCTTTCGCGGCGCTCGAATTCCCAGGGATTCCCATGGGCGAGCCAGTTTTCCGGCAGTTCCACCTGCCAGCCGTCAGCCAGTTGCTGGCGGAAGAGGCCGTGGACATAGCGGATGCCGTAACCATAGGCCGGAACCTCGACCGTCGCCATGCTTTCCATGAAACAGGCAGCCAGACGGCCGAGGCCGCCGTTGCCGAGTGCGGCGTCCGGCTCCAGGCCGGCAATGACGTTGACGTCGACGCCGAGCGAGGCGAGCGCATCGCGCACCTCCTCCATCAGGCCGAGGTTCGAGATGGCGTCGCGCATCAGGCGGCCGATCAGGAATTCGAGAGAAAGATAGTAGACGCGCTTGGCGCCGGTCGCATAGACCTCGCGGGTGGAAGCCATCCACTTGTCGATGATGCGGTCGCGCACCACCAGGATGGTTGCGGTCAGCCAGTCATGCGGCTTTGCCACCTTGGCATCCTTGCCGATGCGGTAGGTCAGACGTTCGATGATTTCTTCAGCGAGAATTTCCGGCCTTGAACTGCGAGGGGCGGGGGAGGGGATGATCGGCTTGGAAACAGTGTTCATCGTCAGGTCTCGCCAATTTTAATTTGGTTTCAGGATGTTATGCCTGATTCAATCAATTTGTCGCTTGCGCCGGCGACAGTTTATGCATCGTTAGTAAGCACTTGCAACAAAGGATTTGGACAAACGAAAAATTTGCGAAACCTTCATATTCACGCGGGCCGAGGGGGTTGATTTCTATCGCTTTTCCCGATCTGATGGGTGGGCTAGCGATAACGAAAAGCCGCTCCGGTTTGTTCCGGAGCGGCTTTTTTATCGTGATGTTTCTCACGAACCGATTATTGGGTCAGGCGGACGAAATCACCTTCGGAACCACCGCAAACAGCGCTGACGGTATAGAAGAAGTCCTGGCGCTCCCAGCCGCCACCGTCTTCCCACGCATGGCTTTGGGTCTTGCTGCAGCCGAAATAGGATTCGAGCGGATAGGTCGCGCCCTTCTTCAGCTGCTTTCCGTCGACGAAGAGATAATCTATCTGGTCCGGATTGTCGGTGCGAAGCGTCGAGGTATAGACCGACTTCTGCTGCCATAACGTTTTGTTTTTCTTTTCATCGACGGCCGTGCATGTCACGGTCTTCTTGGAGTTGTTGGAGACGGAACCGGTATAGCCGGTCCCACAGTAGTCGTCTTTGATCTCCATTTTCAGGACGAGCTTTGTGTAATTGCCGAGGTCGATTTCACCGCTTGAGGGAGTAACCGTCATGGTCCCCTGACCTGAATCGTTCAGCGTGGTCGGTTGGTAAATGATGGTTCCGAGCACCTGTTCGGCTGTGCTATTCGGCCGCACGACCATGAGTGATATCTTCTTGTACCAGTAACCTTGCGCCTGTGTCGGCTTGAAGATCACCTTTGTCGGCTTTTCCGGCGAAATGGCCGCCGAAGTGACGCCGACGTCGACGGTATTGATGTTGGCGATCTTCATAAAGGCGGTATCAACCTGATCGTTCAGGGTGACCTTCAAAATGCGCCCGTCGGGCGTGGCGTCGAAGGCGATGTTGCCGCCGTAGGCACTGACATATTTCTGTGCGGCCGCCTTCGCGTCGGCGAGATTGGTGCCGTCGAAAACCTTGGCGCCGGCCAGTGCCGCGCCGTCGGCGATCTGCTGGAGATTGGTTTTTTCAACCCTGGCTACGGAAAAGTCGACCGCAAGGCCGGCTGCGAGCATCAGTGGAACGGCTATTATCGCCGTCATTATACCAAAATTACCGCCACGGTCGCCAAGCATGCGACGCAGGCAGGGATGCAAAAAGGAGGTGCTCATCATGTTCACCCGTATAAGAGGCGCTGTGAGGCGATATACGCACGCTTCTCCTTTCCGCCGTCCTTACGGCGTCAATACAATCTTAACGAATCGTCGGATTTTTCCAGTTTTGGGATTATTTCAGCGGAACGACGTCGACCGCCTGGACGGCGCGTTGGCCGCCATAGCTTTTCAATACGCCGATGACGGGAACGACGTCGGAATAGTCCCGGCCATAGGCGACGACGATGTGGTCCGTGCCGGCGGGGATGTCGTTGGTCGGGTCGAGCTCAATCCAGCCGTTCGTCTCACCGCACCAGATCCTGACCCAGGCATGCATGGCGTCCGCGCCTTCCAGCCGTTCCTTGCCGGGCGGCGGGATCGTGCGCAGGAAACCGGAGACGTAGCCGGCCGGAATGCCGAGGCTTCTAAGCGCTAGGATCATCACATGGGTGAAATCCTGGCAGACGCCGCGCTTCAATCTGAACGCCTCGATCGGTGTCGTGTCCACCGTCGTCGCGTCGGGGTCGTAGGTGAAATCCTTGTTGATGCGGGTACAGAGCGCATGGGCGATCTGCAGCGCCGTCAGATCAGGCATGGCGCAGTTTCGCGCATAGTCGGCGATCTCGCGGGCTTGGGTGAGGCGCGGACTGTCACCGAGGAAATGGTGCGGCGAATCCGGCGCCAGCGACCACATGCCTGATATCTCTTCCGGTAGGTCGGCAAGCAGCGGCGAGAAATCGGCGGCGATCGGCTGGCTCTCCACCTGCACCCGGGCCTGCATGCGAATGTCGAGCGTCTCGTGCGGCGAGCGCAGCAGGAAGGAGGTGGCGGGATGATGGAAGAAATCGACGAAATGCGATTGCTCGTCCGGCGAGGGCGAGATGGTGATCGAGCCGGCGACCAGCCGCTGGCGGTTGGCCAGCGACAGCGGCATCAGGCGCATGATGTGGCGGGCGCCGGAGGCCGGCGCGTCGTAGCTGTAACCCATGTGGAGGGAGAGATCGTAGAGCACGGCCATCACCCGAGATAGGTCTGGGCGAGCAGATCGGAGAGCTGCTCCAACTCGCGTTCCAGTCGCTGATAGACCTCGACGCCCATACCCTCCGGCGTCATCACCGCCAGGCCGGAATGGAGCCGCATCGCCTCGCGGTAGAAGGGCGACATCTGGCCGTTGATCATGGCATTCGGCAGTTGTTCAACCTCGTGATGGATCTCGTTCACCTGGAAGAGGACCGAACGCGGGTTGAGCGGGTCGAGCGCCAAGAGGTCGGTGACAGTCAGCCGCGCGGTGTTGACGTTATAGCGGCGGCGATGAGTCATGACGCTGTCGCCGATCTCCAGCAGCATGTCGAGCGCGCCGTCTGGCGCTTCCGGGCCCGACATGTGGCCGAGCAGGCGCGTCATGTGCAGGCCGCGTTCGATATAACGGCCGAGCGAAAGGAACCGCCAGCCGGTGAAGCGGTACATGTTTTCATGCATGAGACCGGCAAAGCCTGCAAGCTTCCGCAAGAGGATCGTCATCGCGTGGCTGGCGTCGTCGCCGGCAGCGACGGTGACGTGGAAGCGGCGGGCGGTCTTGGCGAGATCGTTGAGCGCCAGCCAGCCGTCCGGCGAGAAACGGTCGCGGATGTTGCTGGCCGAATAAACGGCGCTGTCGATGTTGCGCAGCAGCGTTTCGGGCACGGCGTCGGTGGTATCGATATCGACGGCGGCAAGATAATCGGAGACGTCGGCGAGCAGTGGCTGACTCGGATCGGCGGCTTCGGCGAAACGGGCATGCCAGGCGCGCAGGATGCGCAGCGCCCCTTCGGCGCGCTCGATGTAGCGGCCGAGCCAGAACAGGTTGTCGGCCGCCCGGCTCGGCAGGCTGCCCGGCATGTTGCGGGTGAAGCTGCCTTCAGCGGGCAGCAGCGTGTGGCGCTCGACCGGTTTGTCGCTGACGATCCAGACATCGGCGGCGGCACCACCGGACTGCATGGCGATCGCCGCGACATCGGCGCCGGAGCCGATGCGGGCAAAACCGCCGGGCATGATCTGCCAGCCGTTTGCGGTGCGCGCGGCGAAGACGCGCAGCGACATCGGTCGCGGCACGAGCTTGCCGTCCACCCAGGCAGGTGTGGTCGATAGCGTGACGACTTCCTGGCCGACGAGCTTCGGGCCGTCGGAACTCAGCCAGTCGGTGATCGAATCCTTGGCAGCCGCACGCAGCGATGAGCCGAGCACGGATTCGCCGTTATCGTCGAAGAAGGGAGCGCGGGAATAGGCCGGGCCGATTACCATCTTTTCGATGTTTTTTGCCACGTGCTCGCGCTCTTCCTCCTGACCGCACCACCAGGTAGCGATAGAGGGCAATTGCAGATCCTCGCCAAGCAGATGGTGACAGATGGTCGGCATGAAGGCGAGAAGCGCCCGGGTTTCAAGAATGCCGGTGCCGAGCGCATTGACGATGGTGAGGCTTTCGGCGCGCAGCGCTTCCACGAGGCCGGGCGTGCCGATATGCGAATTCTGGTTCAACTCCAGCGGGTCGGCAAAAGCCGAATCGAGACGGCGCCAGAGCACGCCGATCGGCTTCAAGCCGGCGACGGTGCGCACCATGACACGGCCCTTGACGACGGTCAGATCCTCGCCCTCGAGCAGCATGAAGCCGAGATAGCGGGCGATATAGGCGTGTTCGTAGTAGGTCTCGTTGGCGGGGCCAGGTGTCAGCACCGCGATGCGGTCATCGCCCGAATGTTTCATGCCCTGTAGCGCGTCGCGGAAGGCGCCGAAGAAGGAGGCGAGGCGATGGACCGGGGTTTCGGCATAGATATCCGAGAAGGCACGGGTCGTCGCGACGCGGCTTTCCAGCGCGAAACCAGCGCCTGAGGGAGCCTGCGTCCTGTCGGCCAGCACCCACCAGTTGCCGTCAGGCCCGCGGCCGATCTCGAAGGCGCAGAAATGCAGATAATGGCCGGATGCCGGCTTGACGCCGGCGAGCGGGCGCTGGAATTCGGGATTGGCCGCGATCAGTGCCGGCGGCAGGAAACCTTCCTCCACCAGCCGGTTGTCGCCGTAGATATCGGCGATGATTGCTTCCAGCAGGTCGGCGCGCTGAACGAGGCCCGCCGACAGCGTCTGCCATTCGCGCTCGTCGATCAGCACCGGGATATGCGAGATCGGCCAGGCTCGCTCCCCGGTGCCCTTGCTGCCATAGGCGCGATAGAAGACGCCGGCATCACGGAGATAGCGGTCGGCGCGGGCGAAGCGCTCGGCGAGATCCCTTTCCGGCATTGCGCTCAGATGCGAGAGGAAATTCTGCCAGACAGGGCGGACGGCGCCGTCGTTGTCGACCATCTCATCGGCGGTATCGGGAAGCGGTGCATAGCCGAAGGCCGCATTCTTGGCGATGCGGTCCTCTGCCTCTTCCCTGCGCTCCACTGCCGGCTTCTTGCCCATCAAAACTTAAGCCTCAACCCTCGGTCTCAAACCCCGGCGGGCCGCCTCAGATCCAGCGTCAGCGGGAATTCCGGCGAACCCGTCTCGACGCGCGGAATGTATCCGCCCGCCGTATGCCCCCACGGCTCGAAGCGGGTGAGTCGTCTTGCTTCCGCCTCGTTGCCGTTGACAGGGAAAGTGTCATAGGTCCGGCCACCCGGATGGGCAACATGATAGATGCAGCCGCCGATCGAACGCTTCGACCATGTATCATAAATGTCGAAAGTCAAAGGCGTGTTGATCGGCAGGACGGGATGCAGACCGGAGGACGGTTGCCACGCCTTGTAACGGACGCCGGCGACCGACACGCCGGCGGTGCCGGTCGGCGTCAGCGGCAGGGTGCGGCCATTGCAGGTGACGGTGTAACGCGCGGTATTGCTGGTTTCGAGCCGCACCTGAAGGCGCTCGACGGAGCTGTCGACGTAGCGGGCGGTGCCGCCCGGCGCGCCTTCCTCGCCCATGACGTGCCATGGCTCCAGCGCCTGGCGCAGTTCCAGCTTCGAGCCCTCGTATTCGACTTCGCCGCAGAAGGGGAAGCGGAATTCGAGCTGGGCTTTGAACCATTCCGGGCTGACGTCGAAGCCGTTTTGGCGAAGGTCGGCAAGCACGTCGAGGAAGTCGGCCCAGACGAAATGCGGCAGCATGAAACGGTCGTGCAGGGTCGTGCCCCAGCGGACGAACTTGCCGTCGACCGGGTTGACCCAGAAGCGGGCGATCAGCGCGCGCACCAGCAATTGCTGGGCAAGCGACATGCGCGCATTCGGCGGCATCTCGAAGCCGCGGAACTCGATGAGGCCGAGCCGTCCGGTCGGGCCGTCGGGCGAGAACAGCTTGTCGATGCAGATCTCGGCGCGGTGGGTGTTGCCGGTGACGTCGGTCAGAAGATTGCGGAACAGGCGGTCGACGAGCCAGGGCAACGGCTGCTGACCGCGGCCGGGGGCTCCGATTTGCGCCATGGCGATCTCCAGCTCGTAGAGAGTGTCGTGGCGAGCCTCGTCGATGCGCGGCGCCTGGCTGGTCGGGCCGATGAACATGCCGGAGAAGAGGTAGGAGAGCGAGGGGTGCCGCTGCCAGTGGAGGACCACGCTCTTCAGGAGGTCGGGACGGCGCAGGAATGGGCTGTTGTTCGGATTGGCGCTGCCTACGACGACATGGTTGCCGCCGCCGGTGCCGGTATGGCGGCCGTCGATCATGAACTTGTCGGCGCCGAGCCGGGTGGCGCGCGCCTCCTCGTAGATCGCAGTGGTGATGTCGACGCAGTCCTTCCAGTTGGAGGCCGGATGGATGTTGACCTCGATGACACCGGGATCCGGGGCGACGCGGATGACGTTAATACGCTCGTCCTGCGGCGGCGGATAACCTTCGATATGGACGGGAAGCTTGAGCTCGGCGGCGGCGTTTTCGGCGGCGGCGATCAGCTCGAGATAATCCTCAATGCGCTCCACCGGCGGCATGAAGATGCAGAGCCTGCCGTCGCGCGGCTCGACCGACATGGCGGTGCGCACGGCGCCGCGGAGTTCGCCGAGCGTCTGTTCAATCCGGCCGCGATTGCTCTCGTCGGCATGGAAAGAGGCTTCCGGCATGGCCCGGCCGGCCGGAACGAAGACATCAGGCAGCGGTTCGCGCGGGATCGTCGGGTCGGCGGGGTGGATGTAGGGATAACGCGCCGGGGGAACATAGGGCAGCGTGCCGAGCGGCAGGCGGTAACCGATCGGACTGTCGCCGGGGACGAGGAAGATCTTGCCGCGGCGGGTGCGCCATTTCTCGCTGACCCAGACTCGGCTTTCCGCTGCCCTGGCATTCCATGCCTGGACCGGAAGGATATAACCGGTCGGGGTCGTGAGGCCGCGGGCGAAGACGCGGGCGATGCGGTTGCGTTCCTCGGGATCCTTCAGCTTCGAATTCGACGGATCGACGTTTTCGGGAAGGCTGCCTTCCTTGATGATCCAGTCAGCGGGATCCTCATAGGCCGGCTGCACCATATCGGGCTTGATCGCCAGCTCCTTTGCGATCGCCGTCAGGAGCTTTTCGGCATCCTCGGCTTTGACGCCGGTGTCCTTGCCTTCGGCGGCGACCAGGTCGAGGTTCTGCCAGACCGGTTTGCCGTCGCGGCGCCAGTAGAGCGAGAAGGTCCAGCGCGGCAGGCTTTCGCCCGGATACCATTTGCCCTGGCCGTAATGCAGGAAACCGCCGGGGGCGAAGCGTTCGTGCAACTTGCGGATCAGGATGTCGGCCTTTTCGCGCTTGGTCGGGCCAACCGCGGCGGTATTCCACTCCTCGGACTGGAAATCGTCGATCGAAACGAAGGTCGGTTCGCCGCCCATCGTCAGATGCACGTCCTCGGCTTCGAGGACACGGTCGACCTTCTCGCCGAGCTCGTTGAGCTCCTCCCAGCTTTCATCGGAGAAGGGTTTGGTGATGCGCGGGTGCTCGGCGACGCGCGAGACCTTCATGTCGAAGGCGAATTCGGTTTCGGCCTCGCCGAAATAACCGCCGGAGATCGGAGCGGCGTTGCGATAATGCGGCGTGGCGGCAAGCGGGATGTGGCTTTCGCCGGTCAGCAGGCCAGAAGTCGGATCGAGGCCGACCCAGCCGGCGCCAGGCAGATAGACCTCAGCCCAGGCATGCAGGTCGGTGAAATCGACTTCGGTGCCGGAAGGGCCGTCAAGCGCCTTCAGGTCCGGCGTCAGCTGGATGAGGTAGCCGGAGACGAAGCGGGCGGCGAGGCCCAGATGGCGAAGGATCTGGACGAGCAGCCAACTGGTGTCGCGGCAGGAACCCTTGGCGCTTTCCAGCGTCTCCTCCGGCGTCTGCACGCCGGTTTCCATGCGGATGACATAGCCGATCTGCCGCTGCAAGCGGGCATTCAGGCCGACGATCATATCGACTGTCGGCTGGTCGGGCGACCAGTCGAGCGTCGGCAGCAGCGCCTTGAGGCGCGGACCGGCCGGCTCCGGCGTCATGTAGATCGACAGATCCTCCTGGATCGTTTCAGGGTATCCGAAGGGCCACTTGGTTGCCTCTTCCTCGACGAAGAAGTCGAAGGGATTGTAGACCGTCATGTCGGCGACGAGATCGACCTCGATCTTGAATTCGGTCACCGGGTCCGGAAAGACGTAGCGGGCAAGGTAATTGCCATAAGGGTCTTGCTGCAGATTGACGAAATGGTTGGAGGGCGTGACCTTCAGCGAGTGGCTGAGCACCCGTGTCTTCGAATGCGAGGCAGGTTTCAGCCGGATGATCTGTGGGCCGAGGCGGATCGGCTTGTCATAGGTATAATGCGTCAGATGATAGATGCTGGCTTTGATCGACATATTTCTCTTTTTATCCGGCTCGCATCGTCGTGCGGCTTGCTGTTCCCGAAATCAGTGTGTGCAATGCAGCGAAAGAAAGCAAGGCGGAAAGGTCGACGGCTTTTACGCTGCCTTGGCAAAGGTGACTGCCGCCTTCAGGCCTTTGCCATCTGCGCCCGGCTCCAGCGTCAGGTCGGCGTTGAAAAGATTGGCGATTTCTTCGACGATCGGCAGGCCGAGGCCGGCGCCTGGCGCATCGGAATCATTGCCTCGCGAAAAACGCCGGCGCACCGCCTCCAGCTTCTCGGGCGGAATGCCGGGGCCGTTGTCCTCGACTTCGAGGCGGATCGTCTCTGACGCGGCGATGATACGGACGGTGACCTCAGCTCCCTTGCCGGCATAGGCGATGGCATTGCCGGCAAGGTTGCGCAGCATTTCGCCGATCAGCAGCGGCTCGGCGCGGACCATCGCCGGGCTCTCGCCCTCGAAGCCGAGATCGATGCCGGCGACGGCGGCTGTCGGGATCTGTTCGCCGGTGATCTCCTGAGCAATGGCGGCGAGATCGATGGCGGAGGCGGTCAACGCCTCCTTGGCGGTAGCGGCGTCAATCTTGGCCATCAGCAGAAGCTGGGCAAGGATACGCTCGGCATGCGCCACCGCCTGGTCGCCCTTCAGTGCTGCGGCCTGGGCCTCATCGAGCGAGCCGGCCCGGGCGGAAAGGGCGAGCTGGGTGCGGATGATCGCCAGCGGGGTGCGCAACTGATGGCTGGCATTGCCGGTGAAATGGCGGAGCGCATCCAGCGCCGACTGTAGTCGGACCATGAAGGAATTTACCGTATCGACCAGCGGCTCGACCTCGCTCGGCACGGTCTGCCTAATCGGATGCAGGTCATCGGGGCTGCGTTCGCCGATGGCGTCGCCGAGCTTGTAGAGCGGGCGCAGAGCCACCGTGACCGAGATCCAGACGATGACCGCCGCGCCCGCGATCATGAAGGCGAGGCGGAGTGCGGAGCGGACGAGGATCGCCTGTGCCAACTGCCGGCGGGCGATGGTGGTTTCGGCGACCGTCACCACGAAGGGCACGGAGCGGATGCCTGTCGAGGCCGAGCGCTCGAGTGTGGCGACGCGGATCGGCTCGCCGCGGAAGGTGTCGTCGGCGAAGGCGGCAGCATCGCCCGGCGTCTTCTTGAGGACCGGCAGGGACTGGTAGCCGGTGATGAATTGGCCCGGCGGGCCGTCGACGCGGTAGAAGACGCGATCCTGCGCGGCCGAGGTCAGCATCTCCAGTGCGACATAGGGGATATCGACCTGTAGCGTGCCGTCCTCGGCGACGACGACGCGCTCGGCGATCGCCAGCGCGGAACCAGCGAGCACGCGGTCGGAGACGATATTGGAGGTCTGGACCGCCTCGCGATAGGTATCGGCAAGTGCCAGCGTACCGATGACGGCGGTGGAGACGAGCAGCCAGAAGAGCAGCCGGCGCCTGAGGGAATAGGCGGCTTTCATGAGGCCTCGGGCAGCTTGTCGAGATAATAACCGATGCCGCGGGCGGTCTTGACGGTCAGGCCGTGCGGCGACAGGCGCTTACGCAGACGGCTGACATATTGCTCGATGGCGTTTGCCGAAATGTCGTCGTCGAAGGCCGTCAGCGATTGAATGATCGCCTCCTTGGCGACGACCTTGCCGGCCCGCATGAAGAGGATTTCGAGCAGGCCGAGCTCGCGGGCGGGAATATCGAGGGGGGTGGCGCCTGATGAAAAGGTGCGGGAATTGAGATCGAAGGAGATGCTGCCGAAGCCGACCGTCGCCGAGCGCAGCCCGGCCTGGCGGCGCAGCAGCACGCGCACACGGGCCTCGAATTCGGCGATATCGAAGGGCTTGATCAGATAATCGTCAGCGCCGAGATCAAGCCCCTTCACCCGCTCTTCCGGCGTGCCGCGCGCGGTCAGGATGAGGACGGCCGCCTGGTTCTGCCGGCCGCGCATGGCGCGCAGCACGTCGAGCCCGTCCATCTCCGGCAGGTTGAGGTCGAGGATCACCAGATCGAAATTTTCCGCTGCGATGACCGCATTGGCAGACGCACCGTCATGGACGACATCGACGGCATGGCCTGTGCCGCGCAAGATCGCCGACAGGCCGTCTGCCAGCGCGATATTGTCTTCGGTGAGCAGGATGCGCACGGATGTTTCCCCTGTTTTTCAAGGGAGATTACAGAGATGAAGCAGGGATGTCACAGCGATTTTCAAGCTTACAGCGCCGCGCGTCCTACAGACGCGCAAAGGACGCTGTAACACTTTGAGTCTACGCATCGTGCTTTCCGTAAATCGATTCCGATTTTCGGGCCGATGCGCCAGTGAACGGCCGGGAAAAGCTTGACCTCAGCTCCCTGTCCTTTCGATCCGCTCGCGCTGCGTCATCGCGGCGGCGAGGAGTTTCTGGAAGCGGGGATCGTCGCGGATGTTGTCGAGGTCGGAATCATTATCGAACCATTTGATGTGGTAGACGGAGCTATTCGGCAGCAGCTTCTGCAGCAGATCGATCGCTTGGTCGACGTCGCCGAGGACGGAGTAGACGCAGGCGAGATTATACTGCGCGACGATGTCATCAGGATCGATGGCGATCGCCCGGTCGGCCCAGTCGCGCGCCCTTGCCGCGTCGCCAAGATGGGCAAGCGCCAGCGCGCCGCGATGGGCGGGACCTGAATTTTCCGGATTGAGGTTGAGGGCGCGTTCGGCGCGCAGCAGGCCGAGGCGCGCCCAGTTTTCCGTATCCAGCACCCGGCCGAGCGAGCGATAGGCGGACATCAGATGGATCGGCGAGACGTAGTCATCGGAGCGGATTGCGGCGGCGCGGGTGAAATATTGCACGGATTCGGCGAAGTTGCCGTGCATGAAGAAGAACCGGGCATAGTGGAAATTCGCCTCGAAGAGGTTCGGGTCGAGCGCCAGGGCACGTTCGAAGGCCGCCGCCGCCCTATCGTCATAGCCGCTTTGATGCAAAGCGAGACCATGGGAGGCGTGGGCCTCGGGAAGGTCAGGATCGAGCTCCAGGGCGCGAGCGCTCATCTCGAGGATGCGCCTCAGCGGCACGTCATCAGGCGCCCAATCGCGGATCGCCGCGTCGCAATCGGCGATGCCGGCATAGGCGCGGGCATAGTCCGGATCGAGCTCGACCGCCTTGCAGAACATGCGCCTTGCGAGCTCCAGATAGGATTTGGTCCAGGTGTGAGAGAGCTGGCGGCCTCTGAGATAATAGGTATAGGCCTCGACATTGGCGGTCGGCTCAGTCGCGATCGCCTTCTTCTCCTCCGGCAACAGACGCACCTTCAACTGGCCGACGATCGCATGGGTGATCTCGTCCTGGATGGCGAAGATGTCGGTCATGTCGCGGTCGTAACGCTCGGCCCAGAGATGGTCGCCATTGGCGGTGTCGATCAGCTGACCGGAAATGCGCACGCGATTGCCGACGATGCGCACACTTCCCTCCAGCACGTAGCGCACGCCAAGCTCCTGGGCGAGCCGCTTCACCTTCACCGATATGCCCTTGTAGGTGAAGATCGTATTGCGTGGCACGACGTGCAGGCTGGAGATCTTGGAGAGATCGGTGATGATGTCTTCGGTAATACCGTCGGAGAAATAATCCTGGTCGGCATCGCCGCTCATATTGGTGAATGGCAGCACCGCGATGAAGCAGGTATTGCGGTTTTGCGCCACCAATCTGGCGGAGGAGGGCGGCGCCAAGCTGACGGTATAGACCTGAACGGGCTGCCGGATGTTCTTCAGCGTGTGCTCGCCGATAAATTCGAAGCCGAGATTAAGGCGCGAGCCGACCTGGTCGCGCACCGAGGCCGACACGGCGATGCCGCCCGGCGCTGCAATACGCTCAAGCCTGGCGGCGAGATTGACCCCATCTCCGAATATGTCGCCGTTCTCGACCACGACGTCGCCGAGATTGATGCCGATGCGGAATTCGACGCGCTCGTCCTTGGGCACGTTCTCGTTGCGGGCCGCCATGCTGCGCTGAATTTCGGCGGCGCAGGCGACCGCATTCACGACGCTCTGGAATTCGGCAAGGATGCCGTCGCCGGTGAGTTTGACGATCCGGCCCTTGTAGTCTGATATACGAATATCGACCAGCTCGCAGCGATGGCGGTTCAGCGCCTGCAACGTGCCGGATTCATCGATGCCCATCAGCCGGCTGTAGCCGACGACATCGGCAGCGAGAATAGCACTCAGTCGTCGTTCCATGACCCCTCCATGGATCTTTCCAGTTTAGTCTAGCTTTTTATAGAGTTTTTGTCGCGTAGAGTCGTCCCCCGAAAAAGAAATTCGGGCGGTCTCGACGTTTTGACGCGGCAGCGCGACCATATAACGTCGTCGATCTTCATCAATACTCTAAATGGGTGAAGGATCGAGCCAATCCCTAATCCTTTGTGATGAAAAGACAATTCCCGTCGGAGAAAAACGGAGTCTTCTGCTTGCCGACACTTTCTGTATCGGCATCATAAAACTGATCGCCGATCGTTTTAAGGCTTGAGCCGGACCCAGGGGCATAGCCTAGAAGACGATTCGTGAGGGAATGATGAACGAGCGAATGAACGAGAATCTCTGGCTGACGGCAGCCGAATGCGCCGAGCGAATCGGCCTGACGGTAAAAGCGCTTCGACTCTACGAGAAACGCGGGCTGATCAACCCGCGGCGAACCGGCAAGAATTGGCGGCTCTATGGAGTCGAGGACATCGCGCGGCTGAACGAGATCCTGGCGCTGAAGCGGCTTGGGCTCAGTCTGGCGAGGATCACAGAACTGCTGGCCGGCCAGGCGACCGATCTCGACCGTACGCTCGCCATGCAACAGACGCAGTTGCTCTCGCTGCGCAGCCGCGTCGAAGACAATCTCTCGCGGATCAACGCCTCGCGGCAACGGATCGCCGCCGGCGAACCCATCTCGATCAACGAACTTATCAGCATAGCCAAGGAGACCAGCATGACCGACCAATCCGCCGACGCCGTCGCCTGGCGGCGCTACGAGCAGGCGCGGCCGCGCACGGAAGGCGCGATCGCTCTTGAGATCAATGATGATTATTTGGGCGCCTACCTCTTCGAATGGGGTGGCAGTATCACGATCGCCCGGCGCGAGGGCGGGCTGACAGCGCAGGTGCTCGGACAGGAAGCCATCGATATCTATCCGGAGAAGGAAGACGAGTTCTTCTATCGCGTGGTTGCGGCGCAGATCGGCTTCCGCCGTGGGCCGGACAAGCGGGTGGACGGCCTTGTGCTGCGCCAGAACGGGTGGGAGCAAGAGGCGTTGCGGATCGATGCGGCGGAGGCGGTGAGGCTGGCCGAAGACCTGGAGAACCGGACGAAAAACAAACAGCCGGTCGACAATAGCGAAGCGCTGCTGCGCGGCCTGATCGCCCAGCATCAGAGCGGTGAGGTCGACTATGACAAGATGGTTCCCGCACTTGCCGATGCTGGGCGCGAGCAGATGTCGATGATTCGCGCGGACCTGGAGCGGGCGGGGGCGTTGCGGTCGATTTCGTTCAAGGGCGTGTCGCCGGAGGGGTGGGACGTCTATGACGTCGCCTTCGAAAATGCCGTGATGGAATGGCGATTTGCGCTTGCTGCCGATGGAAGGTTCAGCGGGATTTTCTTTCGACGATTGCCGTGAGGCCGGACCTGGTTATTGTGGCGACGGTTTCAAGCGCAACGAGAGTTGGAATGACAGGTTCGGCCCGGAATTTTCTGGAGTTTCATGACATTCCGGAGGCCGGGCTTCGGTCGATCATCGGTCGCGCCAGTGAGCTTGCCAAAGCCTGGGACAAGCGCACGATGCCGCAGAGCCTTGCGGGCAAACGCGTCGCCCTGATTGTCGATGACGGCGGTTGGCGCAATACCACCGCCTTCGATCTCGGTATCCAGGCGATGGGCGGTATCTGCGTGCATGTGCCGATCGGCTTCAATGCCAGGGAGGAAACCGGCGATCTCTCGGGTTATCTCGGCAACTGGTTCGACATGCTGGTGATCCGCACCAGGGAGTTTGCGACGTTGAAAGCGGTGGCGGCAGCCTCGCAGGTGCCTGTCATCAATGCGCGCACGCGCTACAATCATCCCTGCGAGACGCTCGGCGACCTTGCCTACATCAAGAGCCGGCGCGGCTCGATCGACGGGTTGAAGGTCGTTGGCGTGGCGGCGGACGCAAATATCCTCCGCTCCTGGGCCGAAGCGTCGATCGCATTGCCGATCGAGGTGGTGCAGGTCTATCCCGAACGCTGGCACATCAGCGACGCCGCGCTGCTCAACAGGCGCTTCCGCGTGAGCACCGATATGGGCGAGCTATCGGATGCCGACGTCGTCATCACCGATTCATGGCCGGGCGATGCCGCCTCGGACGCGCTCGCCGGGTACCGGATCGGGACCGATGTGCTCGATCGTTTGCGGGAGGATACGATCTTCCTGCCGTGCCCGCCGGTTACGCGCGGCCGGGAGGTGACGGCGGGGGCGATGGAACACCCGCTTTGCCGGAGCTGCGCCGCCAAGGCCTTTCTGCTGCATGCGCAGAATGCGCTGATGGAGTGGGTCGCTGCCTAGTCCGGCGCCCTTGCTCCTCTGGGCGCGCTCAGGCATTGTTGCGGCATGAGGAGAGTTTTCATCTTGCTGCTGGCGTTCTGGCCGGGCTTTGCGCTCGCCGATCCGGTCTTCTATCCGGCGAAGTCGGGCAATGCCGATGCGCCGGTGCTGACGGTTTATTCCTCGCTCGACGAGCCCCTGGCGCAGCCGATGATCCGGGGTTTCCAGGACGCCAATCCCGATGTTGCAGTCAAATATGAGGATATGCTGACCGGCGACATCTACGACCGGATCGTCAGGGAGACGGATGCCGGCAAGAAGACGGCGGATTTCGCCTTTTCCTCGGCGATGGACCTGCAGGTGAAGCTTTCCAACGACGGCTATGCACAGGTCAGCAACCTGCCGATGAGTGCTGCATGGCCGAAATGGGCGAACTGGCGCAACACCGCCTATGCGCTCACCTTCGAGCCGGCGGTGTTCGTCTATCACAAGCCGAGCTTTGCGGATGAGCCGGTGCCGAGTTCGCGGGCTGAATTCGTCGCCTATCTGAAGCGCAAGGGCAACCAGGTCTATGGGCGGATCGGCACCTATGACATCGAGCGTTCCGGCGTCGGCTTTCTTTTCATGGCGCGCGACCAGGAGCAGTTCGGCGACATCTGGTCGGTGATCGGGGCGATGGGGGCTGCCGGCGTCAAGCTTTATTCGACGAGTTCGGCGATCCTCGAACGCGTTGCCGACGGGCGCTTCGTGCTCGGCTACAATATTCTCGGTTCCTATGCGGCCGACTGGGCCTCACGCTATCCCGATGTCGGCATCGTGCTGCCGAAGGATTACACCGTGGTGATGTCGCGGATCGGGCTGGTGCCGCAGGCCGCTGCCGAGCCGGAGCTCGGTCGGCGTTACCTTACCTTCTTCATGTCGAGGGAAGGGCAGACGATCATGGCGCGCGAGCTGCAGATCCCGGCCGTCAGCCCCGAGGTGGCAGGGGAGAATACCGCCAATACGCTGCAGGAACTGCTCGGCGCCCAACTGCGGCCGGTGCCGGTCAGTCCCGGGCTCATGGTTTATCTCGACCAGGTGAAGCGGGCGCGGCTGATCGCGCATTGGAACGAGGTTCTGCGGACGCAGTGAAGGTCAGCTTTCAGCCAGTTTCACTCCACCAACTGGCGGTCTCGCGCTCGTTTCGTGCGCTCTGTTGCCATCGATTACGACTCCGGAATTAAACCGGAGGCCTTTGCTGCAGAGTTGGGGAGGCCGGGCCGATGATCCTGCCAGATTGAGCCCGGCAGTCGTGTTAGTGCTTCGTCACGACCACTTCGAGATATTCGGCGGGCACCACCATCGTGCCGTCCTCGGCCTGGTTGAAACGCTCGATCAGCGTTAGGAAATCACGTTCCAGCGCCGCCTTGCCCGGCTGGGGCAACGCCTCGAACGCCTTGTGCACCGGGCCGTACCAAGTGCGGAAAATTTCCAGCCAATGGGCGGGGGAGCGATAGCGGAAATTGAAGATTTTCGGCGTGACGGCAATCCGTCCGCTGCTTGCGAACATCTCTTCGAGCCTGGCGGTCGTGCCCCAGAGTGCAGGAGATTTCACGCCGGGCATGGCTGGAATGTGCTGGCCGATCGTCTTGAACACTTGGCCGATGAAGCCGTTCGGCGTCCAATTCGCCATGCCGATCCTGCCGCCTGATCTGCAGACCCGCAGCATCTCCTTCGCCGCAGTGTCTTGATCGGGGGTAAACATCACGCCGAATGTAGAAACGACGGCATCGAAAGCTCCGTCTTCGAACGGCAGCGCCTCTGCATCGGCCATCTGGAAATTTACCGGCATGCCTTCGGCGATCGCCCGTTCGCGGCCGCGCTCCAGAAGCTCGTGGACGTAATCCGTCGATGTCACCTCGGCCCAGCGCCGCGCCGCGGCCAGCGTGGCGTTGCCGTTCCCGGCCGCCACATCCAAGACTTTCTCGCCGCCGCGCAGGTCCAGCGCCTCGCAGAGGCTTTCGCCGACGATCTGCAGTCGCACGCCGATGACGGCATAATCGCCCGAGGCCCATGCGGTCTGCTGGCGCGATTTCAGGGCGGAAAGGTCGGTATTTTGGGATAGCGCGGGTTCCCGCGACGTGCTGAGGGTGGTCTGCATGGTTTCTCTCCTGGGCTTGTCGGCAAACGCAGGCAATCCGCCGTAACGTCCGCCGGGTTTTGTTGCTCTCGTTCGGTTTTGCAAAGCGGCCGGCCCGCCAATCAGCGTTGCCGCTGGTCCGCTCATGGTTCGATGGTGCCGCGAACTGGCATTTCGGCCTAGTGTAGGAAGTGTAGCAATCCCGATACAGAATATGGACTGGCAGGCGCAACCATGGCGCCTCAGGCGATCGCGTAGGAACTCCTGACCATCCAGTTTTCCATGCTGGCGGCGAGGGTCGTGTCGCCGATCAGGGAAATCTTGTCATGGGCGATTTCGGTTTCCAGGCTCGACAGGCCGATCCATGCCGATGTCATGGCCTTGAGCTCCGCCGTCACGAAAAGGTCTACGTCATAGCCGGGATCACTGAGACACAGGTCGACCGGCATACCGGGTTTTGCCAGCAGCCAGTAATTTCTCTCGTCTCTCGGCAGTTCGGGGTAGCTGAACCTGATGACGCTGCGCCTGCGGGAAGGAAGGGCGCTCGCATCGATCTTGCGGCGCATGTTCCACATCAATATGCGGGCATCGAGCTTTTCCAGCGTGACGTCGGCGTCGACGTTCCTATGCGCCCATTTTCCAAGCGCGTGGACGATCGGCTCCAGCTCCTTGGCCATCTCGGTCGTTCTATAGACTATATCGCCCGTCGCATCGTTTTGCGACCGGACAATCAGTCCGTTCGCTTCCATTTCCCTCAGACGCTTAACCATCAGGGTCGGCGACATTCCCGGCACGCCCCGGCGGATCTCATTGAAGCGGGTTGAACCGGACCACATCTCGCAGAGAATGAGCAGCGTCCATCGCGGCTCAAGCAGCTCGCACGCTTTGGAAACCGGACAAAAATGGTTGTAACCGCCATGCGCCATTGGATTGCCCTCCGGCATAGAATATCCGGCAAATAAAAACGGACGTCCAGTGTAGATAATGTACTTGCCATGCGGCAGGAGAAAGCGGATCTCAGCCGCCGTCCGCCAATTACGGCAAAAAAGTGTCTTCTCCTTCTGGATATCTCGCCGATGTCAGCTAAATGACAGGTTGTTGTGGTCGCTTTGGCTACTTCTTCTCCGTGGAGGCGGAGAGCTGAAGCCTTGGGAGGTATTCCGCTCGTCATTCAGGACGCTTGCGTCCGCTGGCCGGCCATTCCTCCCGATTCCCAGAGAACAACAGGCGGTTTGCTCAGCCGCCGACGGAGGACACATCGTGAAGCATACGTTCATCGCAACCCTTCTTGCAGCGACCATCGCGCTGCCGGCCTATGCGGCCGATTACACCATCATCGCGCCCGCCGCTCCCGGCGGCGGCTGGGACCAGACGGCTCGTTCGCTGCAGACCGCGCTGCAGCAGGAGAAGATCTCGGGCAACGTGCAGGTCCAGAACGTCCCGGGCGCCGGCGGCACCATCGGCCTTGCGCAGTTCAGCAGCCAGGCTGCCGGCAACCCGAATTCGCTGATCGTCGGTGGCTATGTCATGGTCGGCGCGATCCTCACCAACAAGTCGCCGGTCACGCTCAAGGATGTCACGCCGATCGCCCGCCTGACCGGCGAATATGAGGCCGTCGTCGTTCCCGCTGCATCCGAGATCAAGACCATGGCCGATCTTGTTGCGGCGCTGAAGAAGGATCCGGGTTCGGTTTCCTGGGGTGGCGGTTCGGCCGGCGGCACCGACCATATCACCGTCGGCCTGATCGCCAAGGCCTCCGGTGTCGATCCGACCAAGATCAACTATGTCGCCTTCTCCGGCGGCGGTGAAGCGCTCGCCGCAATTCTCGGCGGCCAGGTCACGGCCGGCGTCTCGAGCTATAGCGAGTTCGAATCGCAGGTGAAGTCAGGCACGCTCCGCCTTCTCGCCGTCTCCAGCGAAAAGCGTATCGACGGCGTCGATGCCCCGACGCTGAAGGAAGCCGGCACCGACGTCACCATCCAGAACTGGCGCATGGTCGCCGCTGCCCCCGGCCTGTCGGCAGAACAGGTGGCAAGCGTCACCGCCGATTTCGAGAAGCTGCACAGCTCCGCCACCTGGCAGGAAACGCTGAAGACCAAGGGCTGGGCCGACACCTATCTGTCCGGCGATGCCTTCAAGGCGCAGCTCGAAAAGGATATCTCGGCCACTGAGAGCATTCTCAAAGACATCGGACTTGTTCAATGAGCGAGGATAACACCTCCTCGGCAACCGAACGCCGCCCTGATTGGGCGGCGTTCATCATTGCCGTTTTCCTCTTCGTCGTCGCCGGCGTGATGGCCTGGGATGCCTTGCATCTGAAAACGATCGCGCAATACGATCGCATCGGTCCGGCGACAGCGCCTCAAATGGTGGCATTTGGCCTCTTCTGTCTCGGGATCTGGACCGCCTTCGAAGCCTGGCGCGGCGATTTTCCGGAGCGTGACCGGCAGGAAGTCGCACCCGTCATCTGGATCGTCGCCGGTCTTGCCGGCCAGATGCTGCTCCTGCGCGTGGCCGGCTTCTCGATCGCAACCGGCATCCTCTTCGCGCTGACGGCACGCGGCTTCGGCAAACGCAAGCTCTGGATCTCGCTGCCGCTTGGTATCGTCTTCAGCTTCGTCGTCTGGGCGATCTTCTCGCAGCTGCTGCAGCTGACGCTGCCGGCCGGGCCGCTGGAACATCTGTTCTTCTGACCGCGCGGGACGCGCTGTCAGCTCTTTTGATTTTGCGCGGCGCCCGGTTGCGAAACGCACGGCCGGGAATGCCGCTTGGGACACCAAGATGAGCACATTCGAATTTCTATGGCAGGGTATCCTGGTTGCGATGCAGCCGATGAACCTGGTTTATGCGCTGGTCGGCGTGACGCTTGGCACCGCCGTCGGCGTGCTTCCCGGCATCGGCCCGGCACTCACCGTGGCGCTGCTGTTGCCCGTCACCTACAAGCTCGATCCCGGCGGCTCGCTGATCATGTTCGCCGGCATCTATTACGGCGGCATGTATGGCGGTTCGACGACCTCGATCCTGCTCAACACGCCGGGTGAAAGCGCTTCGATCGTCACCGCGCTCGAGGGCAACAAGATGGCGCGCGCCGGGCGCGGCGGGCCGGCGCTGGCGACAGCAGCGATCGGCTCCTTCGTCGCCGGCCTGATCGCCACGCTCGGGCTCGCCTTCATCGCTCCCTATATCGTCAAGCTGGCGCTGGTCTTCGGGCCGCGCGAATATTTCGCGCTGATGGTGCTCGCCTTCGTCACCGTCTCCTCGGCCTTCGGCGATTCGGCATTGAGGGGTCTGACCTCGCTGTTCATCGGCTTTGCGCTCGCCATGGTCGGCATCGACCAGCAGACGGGGCAGGCCAGGCTTACCTTCGGCATTCCCGACCTGCTCGACGGCGTCGAGGTAACGACGCTTGCCGTGGCGATGTTTGCGATCGGCGAGACGCTTTATATCGCCGCGCAGGGCAACCGGATCGCGGAGAAGGTCGAGGCGGTCAAGGGTTCGCTCTGGATGAATGCGCAGGACTGGTCACGTTCGTGGAAGCCGTGGCTGCGCGGCACGCTGATCGGTTTCCCGATCGGCGCAATGCCGGCGGGCGGCGCCGAAATCGGTACCTTCCTCTCCTATGCCACCGAAAAGCGGCTGGCGAAAAACCCGGAAGAGTTCGGCCATGGCGCGATCGAAGGTGTCGCCGGCCCTGAAGCGGCGAACAATGCATCGGCCGCCGGCACACTGGTGCCGCTTCTGACGCTCGGCCTGCCGACGACGGCGACGGCGGCGATCATGCTTGCCGGCTTCCAGCAATACGGGCTGCAGCCGGGGCCGCTGCTGTTTGCCACCAATCCGCAGCTCGTCTGGGGGCTGATCGCTAGCCTGCTCATCGCCAATGCGATGCTCTTGGTGCTGAACCTGCCGATGATCGGGCTCTGGGTGCGGCTGCTGACCGTTCCGAAGCCGTGGCTCTATGCCGGCATCCTGCTGTTTGCGACGCTCGGGACGATCGGCGCCAATCCGTCGGTGTTCGAGCTCGGCATGCTGCTCGCCTTCGGCCTGCTCGGCTATGTGATGCGGCTCTTCGGCTATCCGATCGCGCCTGCCGTCGTCGGCCTGATCCTCGGGCCGCTTGCCGAACAGCAGCTGCGCCGGGCGCTGGCGATCAGCCAGGGCGATGTGACGACGCTGGTGATGTCGCCGATCGCAGCAGGCCTGCTCATCGTTGCAGCCGCCGCCTTCCTCATCCCGCTGATCCTGCGGCTGCGCGGCAGGGGCCAGGTGCTCTCGCAACTGGCGGCAAACGAAGACTAGCGCATCGGCCCGAAAATCGGAATCGATTTTCGGAAAGCACGATGTGCAGATTTCAAAGTGTTAGAGCGTCCTTTGCGCGTCCGTAAGGACGCACGGCGCTCTAAGAAGAAAAAGACCACCCACCCCTGCCTCGAGGTCGGCCATGGAGACATGCGCCGGCCTCCTGTTTTTGCATGGCTGAGGTGATTTTCTGAGCATTGTGGAGGTCTGTGCGCGATGCCATCTATGAGTAGTCAATCATAGAGCAAGAGGAAAAGGACAATGTCCGCACTTCGCAATTCAGTCCGTACTGGCTTCTTTGGCCGCGCATTCGCCGTCCTTGGTGCCGCAAACGCCGTCAGCGCTGCTGTCGAAGCCGGTCGCCGCCCGCGCGCTAACGACCTCACCACACTCGGTATCGACCCGGCCTCCTTCGGTCAGGTCTCCCGCTAAGACCTTCAAGTCATGCATGAATGAATTAGCCCGCAACCGGATGGTCGCGGGCTTTATTTTTAGCTGCAAGGGTGGCGCGCACCGCGGCTTCTTGCATCCTCAGGCGTGAAGTTCCTCCTGCCGGGCGCCATGATCCTCCACCCTTTCGCGCCTGTTGTGGCGGATGGACGACCAGAGGGACAGGCCGATCAAGGCTGCGCCGCCGAGCCCGGTGATGACCTCGGGGATGTGGACCAGGGTCTGCGCATACATGATCACCGAGAGGATCAGGATGGCGTAGAAGGCGCCATGCTCGAGATAGCGGTATTCGGCAAGCGTTCCCTTCTCCACCAGCATGATCGTCATCGAGCGCACGTACATGGCGCCGATGCCGAGACCGATCGCGATGACGAAGAGGTTCTGCGTCAAGGCGAAGGCGCCGATGACGCCGTCGAAGGAGAAGCTGGCATCCAGCACCTCCAGATAGATGAAGGCGCCGAGGCCGCCCTTGGCGGCAGCACTCATCGTCTGCTGCGACGCATCGAGCAGCTCACCGACAACCTCGACCGCGAGGAAGGTGAGCAGGCCGTAGATGGCGCAATGGACGAAGACACTGGCTTCCTCGCCACCGATCAACCAGGAGAACACAAGCATCAGTGCCAGCACGAAGGCGATCTCGATGCCCCTGATGGTCGCCGAGCGCGCCATCACCTTTTCCAGACCGCGAAGCCAATGGATTTTCTTCTCGTGGTCGAAGAAATAGCTGAGGCCGACCATCATCAGGAAGGTGCCGCCGAAGGCTGCGATCGGCAGATGCGCATCGTTCATGATGCGGGCATATTCCTCGGGTTCGCGTGCGGCAAGCACCAGAGCATCCCAGGGGCCGATCCGCGCCGCGATAGCGACGATTGCCAGCGGGAAGACGATGCGCATGCCGAAGACGGCGATGATGATGCCCCAGGTGAGGAAGCGCTGCTGCCAGACCGGCGTCATCTCCTTCAGCTTGTTGGCGTTGACGATGGCATTATCGAAGGAGAGCGAGATCTCCAGCACCGCAAGCACCGTGCAGATGAAGAAGACGGTCGCCATGCCGCCGATCGTACCGGTCGTCTGCCAGCCGAGCACCGCGCCGAGAACGAGGCCGAGAGCAGTGACGATGAAAGCCCAGCGGAAATAGCTGAGCGAAGAGTTATGGGTCACGGGTCGGTTCATGGCCGCACCTCGCGGCCGCAAATCGTGTTGAAGAGGGTCGATATATTGGAAAAACGCGGCACGCCACAACGGGCACGCGGGTCAGGCATGGTGAGCTTGTTCATCGATGAAAAATCCGCCGGCTAAGCTGCAGGCGGTACCGACATCACGAGAGCGCCGTAAAAACTCTCGCCAGAGGGGCCCGGCACCAAAGTTCCCCGTCAGCCGATGTCTGGAAGGCTGCGGGATAGGCTCTAGGTAATGAACTTCGCGGGCCAGTCAAGGCCGGTCGTCACACCGGGATTGGGTGATTTTTTTTGGAACCATCCCGACGCCCGCCCGTTAGGCTCTGGTTGAGCTTAAAAAGGAGGCCGATGATGCACACTTCGACCCATCTTCCCGACAAACGCACGGAGGCGTCCGACCGCATGAAGCGGGCGAAGCCGAACCGCATGCAGAAGGCGCAGGTGCTGCCGCCGCATCATGTCGACCTGACACTGACGCCCGGCATCTACCACGACATTCACGTGCCGGCCCATGTTACCGGCGCCGATCTTTCCAAGGGAGGCCCCGACATCAAGGGCAATGCAGGGACCAAGAAATAACGGGTATTCCGGAAGCCTCCGGCGCGAACGGTAGATTTGAAACAGGGTGAGAAACATATGACGATCAACTTTGTGCCCCGCGAGATCTTCATCCGGCACGAAAATGAATGGCAGGCCGTACGCGAGGCGGCGGACGAGCGCATCAATATCGGCAAACGCCAGAAGCCGCTCTCCGTCGGCGGCACGGCATCGGTTGGGAAAAGCGATCTTTCGGCCACACGGGCTGAACGACCAACAGCCGAATGACCAACTGAAGCGCACGTGACACGAGCGCCCGGCGTGATGCCGGGCGCTTTGTTTTTCTATTTGTGTTCATCGCGATCGACACGCTGTCCGGAATTATAGCCGAACCATTGTTCGAGTTTACCGAAGGCGAAGAGCACGCAGATGGCAGCGAGCGTCGTGAAGAAGGCGATCGGCCAATAGCCGAAGCCCATGGCGAGGCCGATCGCGCCGGAGAGCCACATGCCGGCGCCCGTCGTCAGCCCGTGCACCCGACCTCTTGCAAAGACGATCATGCCGGCGGCAAGGAAGGCAACGCCGGCGGTGACGGCTTCGATGACGCGCAGCGGATCGATGCGCACCTGATCGTCATCGGTAAAACCCGGCATGTGCACTGCCTCGATCGAGATGATGGCGAAGAGGGCAGCGGCAAGACTGATCAGAATATGGGTGCGGAAGCCTGCCGGGCGGTCGCGGGCCTCACGCTCGAAGCCGATCAGCCCGCCGAAGACGATAGCGCCGAGGAGGCGGGCGAAGATGACGGGATAGTGGATACGCGACGCCGGTATTATGTCGGCGATAATGAGATCCATGGATTTTTCCCCAGAGCAGATGAAATTTTTCGCTGGCTAACGTCTGAGCCCGGAATTTGTTCAGCTTTTTTCCCTCGTGCGTTTCGATGGGCCCGTTGGTCTCTCCGGTGCGCACCGGCGCGTTCATGTCATTGGAGGGAAAGTTCGGCGAACCAGGCATCATCCTGTCGCCGCGCCAACCTTTCGGAAAGGATTGGGCAGCGATAATCCCGACCTCACGGGAATCGGACAGATGGCCAAGACAGCGACACGCGGCCGCCGCAAGGCGCCGGCGAGAGGAAAGAGCAAAGCGCGCAGCAGCGGCGGCGGATTGCTGCCCTGGGCGGTGATCGGCATTGCCGCAATCGGCGGCATCGTCGCCCACGACCATTGGAAGAGCATCCAGCCGATGCTTGCAAGGCAATCGCCGCCGATCACACGGGACACGGCGGAGCCGAGGCCTGTCGTCAAGAAGGACACGCCCCCGAAGCAGGTGGCGCTTGCCGCACCCACGCCGAAAGTCCCAGTACCGCAGTCGCTGCCGCCGGCCGCGATCCCGACGCCGATGATCCAGCCGATAAAGGCAGTGCCGTCGCCGGCCTCCGCTGCCGTTTCGGAAGCCAGGACAGTCGCCTTCGGCTATTGCGGGCAGGGCGCCCATATCAATTGCGTCGGCGACGGTGGCGTCTTCTGGTACAAGGGCGAGAAGATCGTGATTGCCGACATGGCAAGCCCGGCGGTCGACCGGGCGCGCTGTGACGGCGAGCGCCGGGTGGCCTTTGCCGCCAAGTCGCGGCTGCTGGCGCTTCTGAACGCCGGGCCTTTCACCATGAATGCGGCGGGTAAGGCCGAGTCCTCCGCCGCGCCGCGCGTCGTCTCGCGCGACGGGCGCTCTTTCGGGGCTCAGTTGATCAATGAGGGGCTGGCACGCAAGCCGGGGGCTGCCGGCAGTGCCTGGTGCGCCTGAGGGCGGCTACTTCCCCTTCTTCACCAGCTTGCCGCCGGTACGGAAGCTGCCGGTGAAGGAGGAGTCCTTGCTTTCGGCGGTGCATTCGATCGCGATCGGCTTGCCGGCATAGGGATTGCCGAAGGTGCAGAAGCCGGCAACCTTGACCTCTCCGGTCATCTTGTTGCCGACACCCGTGGTGACGAGGCTGAGCGGCAGGCGGGCATTGCCGTTGGAGGCAGGCTTGATGCCGCTGCCGTCGCCCTGGAAGCCCAGTGCCTTGCCGTCCGAGGTGAAGATGAAGGTCACCACGCCATTGGCCAGCGTGACACTGGCAAGCTCGTTCTTGCAGCCCTTGGTGGCGTCGAACTTGGCGACGACCAGCTTGGCGCATTTGCCGGAAAGCGTAATGACGCCGGGCGCACCAGGAAAGGTCTCGGCGGGTGCGGCCGGCGCGGCAGAGGCCGGCAAGGCGAGGACGGCGGAAAAAAGGGCGGCAGCGGCAAGCGCGGATAACTTCATTTCGATCTCAAACCCCATGTCGCGGCGAGGCGAATCATTACCTCACCCTCGGTTCGCCATGGCATGGCTCTGTGTCCGAATTTGGCGCCGTTATTGCTGAGGTGAAAAAATTTTGTCGGCCGCGGGGCTCGCTCGACGATCGGCGGCAGATCAGTAAAAAGCTGGTTGCGCTTGCTGGTTACAAGATCCGGCAACGACATAGGCTGCCGGACATCGGCAACGAACCGATGTGACACGACAGTGGCAAGGCACTCATCGAGGTGTCGTCTTGGACGCACGTCTGGTCAAGGGGAATAGGCCCAGGCAGGGAAGTCCAGGCCCATTCTTTCCCGATCGGAGGTCAGTCAGATCAGGAATTTGTAGCTACCGGTCCAGAGCATGATGCCGAAAAGTGTGAACGGTTTTCGGATGACATCCTGTTCTAGCCGGCAGCCTTTTATCAGAACGCGCGCTGCAGGCGGAAGAAGCCCGAGGTAACGTCGCTAGCATTGTCCGGATCGAGATACTGAACCGAAATCTTGGTGGAGAGGTTGTCGACGATCTGGTAATCAACCGTCAGACCGACCTTCCAGGCATCCACGTCGTCGTTGAACTCGCCAGCAGTGATGCCGTAGTTGTTGTAGTACTGAACAGCCGGGGTGATCTTCAGCTTGTCAGTCGCCTTGATGGCGTATTCAGCAGCGATCGCCCATTCAGCCTTGTTGTAATAGGCGTTCGGGTTGCTGGCGTAGACAACTGCGAGGCCGAGCGTACCCGGACCGACAGCAACCGTACCCATAGCGCGGACGGCGCCTTCTTCGTTGTCGGTGTCGTAACCAGCCGTGATCTGATAGCTGAAGATGCCAGCCTTGCCGCCGAGACCGACTGCAACGCCGACGTTGTTGGCGGTTTCGCCGTTGTAGAACGGGCTGTCTTCCAGCTCGTCAACGCTGATGCCAGCGTAGAAAGCGTCGGTTTCGTACTGATAACGGATGGAGTTGTGCAGCGTGACCGGAGAACCGATATCGTCCGTTTCGCCGGAGAGACCATCGTCCCACCAGGAGTAGAACAGACCAGCGCGGAAGCCGGCGATGTCGATGTAAGCGGAGTCGAGGATGGCCTTCTGAGCCGAAGCGTTGTCAGCATTGAACTGCATGACGATGACGCCGGTCAGCGGACCATATTCGGTGTCGCTCTTGGCCGTAAACTGAACCTGGCCGCGAGTACGGGCATCCCAGTCCGAGTCGTTGGCGACAGAACCGCCGCCGCTGGCGCCGATCGAGCTGGCGTTCGGAGCAACGTCAACCTGGAAACGGACGTAGCCGTTGATCTTGAGGCAGGTTTCGGTGCCCGGGATGTAGAAGTAACCGGTGCCGTAAGCGTCGCAGACGCGAACATATTCAACCGGTTCCGGCTCGGCAGCAACGATAGCGTCGGCAGCCTGAGCGCCGGATACTACTGCAAGTGCAGCAGCGGAGCCGAGAAGAAGGCTCTTGATGTTCATGGAATAACCTCCAGTTCAGATGCAGAAGGATGAAGACCGTTGCCATCGGCAGTCCCTACGTATCTTCAACCCGTGTGAGCGAAGCGGCGCCTTTTGACCCGGTGCCTGCCTCGCCGCGGTAGTTACACAGCGGCATGTTGCGTCGCAATAACGATGTCGATCGTGACAGCAGGGCGGGGCAGCTATGTTGCTGAAATAACACGCATTTTGTCACAAACTCGTCATCTGTCCGTCACAAAACCGGCAGCTCTGGATGCTTGACCAACGAGGGGCTGAAACTTGAATACGCTAATGCAAGTGACGAGCGCGTGAGCATGTTCTCATATGCGATCGCGCCGTCGCTGCAATGCGCGCGAGCCGACCGCAATCCGTTAGCGACGACGATGTGGCAAGCAGATCTGGAGCTTTGGTGCTGCCCGGAACGGGCTTCGGACGCTCGACGCAATTTTACGGCAAGGATATAGTTGCATTAGGGATGGAAGCGGGACGCAGGGATGCATCCAAAATGTTGTTTCACCGAAAATCGGCATTTCGGGTACTTCTTCAATAAGCAAAACGGCCTTGCCGCACGGACTATGAGGACGGCGCAACTCGGAAATTTAAAAAGCAAACGGCCTGTCGATTTTTCGAAAGGCCGTTTGCTTTTTAGCGAATTAGGATGGTGGGCGTGACAGGGATTGAACCTGTGACCCCTACGATGTCAACGTAGTGCTCTCCCGCTGAGCTACACGCCCATCCGATGGCGGCGCATAGATCACAAAACCTTCGGAGCCGTCAATAGGCTTTTTTCAGTTTTGTGACGCGCCGCCCGGCAAGCCTTATGCGGCAAGCATCTTGTTGACCTCGTCGACCAGATCGCGCAGGTGGAAAGGCTTGGAAAGGACCTTGGCATCCTTCGGCGCCTTCGAATCAGGGTTCAGCGCCACGGCGGCAAAACCGGTGATGAACATCACCTTCAGGTCGGGGTCGAGTTCGGTGGCGCGGCGCGCCAGCTCGATGCCGTCCATCTCGGGCATGACGATATCGGTCAGCAGCAGGGAAAACGGCTCCTCGCGCAGCCGGTCGTAGGCGCTGGCGCCATTGTCGTAGGAAAGGACCTTGTAGCCGGCCTTTTCGAGCGCTTTCACCAGGAAGCGGCGCATGTCGTTGTCATCTTCGGCGAGAAGTATCTTCTGAGTCATCAATCCAGACCGCGATCCATAGGTTTTTGGTGGGCTGCCAGCCGTTTACACTAGTCTCGCCCCGGTAAACAACCGGTGAATTGCCTGTGCGTGACCGCCATCCCTTCTACATAGTATGGACTTGCGGGCGGGCAACTGGCAACATACGCGAAGCAGTCAGTTCATGACATGGTAAAGAGGGCCGAAAGTGCCGGAAATACGCGAATACGAGCTTTTTGAGGTCCATGAGCCCGTGTCGCAGACCATTCCCTTCGTCTACAACTCCCCCCATAGCGGCCGCATTTATCCACCGGAATTTATCGCTCAGTCCAGGCTGGAAGGCATCGCCATCCGCCGTTCCGAGGATCATTACGTCGACGAGCTCTTCGGCTCGGCGGTCGCACTCGGCGCGCCGCTTCTGGCGGCCAACTTCCCGCGCGCCTATCTCGACGTCAATCGCGAACCCTACGAACTCGATCCGCGGATGTTCGACGGGTTGCTGCCGCCCTATGCCAACGTCAATTCGCTGAGAGTTGCCGGCGGGCTCGGCACCATTCCGCGCATCGTCGCCGAGAATATGGAGATCTATGCCCGGCGCTTGCCGGTGCAGGAGGGGCTGGACCGCGTCGAAGCGGTCTACAAGCCCTATCATGCGGCGCTCCGCCGGCTGATCGCGCGAACGCATGTGCAATTCGGCTTCGGCGTGCTGATCGACTGCCACTCGATGCCCGGCAATGTGCGCGTCGCCGGCAGCACTGCGCGGCCCGATTTCATCATCGGCGATCGCTACGGCACCAGCGCTTCGGCCGAACTTTCGCGCGCGGCGATCGCCATCCTCGAGGAGATGGGTTTTGCGGCGCTCCGCAACAAGCCCTATGCCGGCGGCTTCATCACCGAACACTACGGCCGGCCTTCGCGCGGACTGCACGCGCTGCAGATCGAGGTGAACCGGGCGATCTATGTCGATGAGCTGACGCTGGAGAAACGCGAGGATTTCGCCGCGGTGGCCGATGCCGTCACGGACTTCATGCAGCAGATGGCGGACTATGTCGAGAAATTCGCCGGCGAGCGGGCGCTGGCCGCCGAATAGATCCGTTTTCGATTTTGCTGACGTGTGGCCTTCCCGGCCAAAAAAAACCGCGCTTGTGAGCGCGGCTAAGTCTAGGGAGGAAACACCCAAGGAGGGTATTTACAGTCAGAAGACTGTATGAAGACGCTACTATTGCATTGCACAAATGTCAAGCAATATATTGCGCTGCGATATCTTTGTGCAACTAAACCCTATTTGCCTGCTGCGTTTGCATTCCCGTCGCTTTTCGCTATGAAAAGCGCCACTCCCGCCAGCCAAACGGATCCAACATGTTTCCTGACCGTTCGTTCTTCAATCGCCTGGCGGAGGCTGCCCGCGCCGAAACGCTGCCGCGTTTCCGCTCCGGCCTCGATGTCACGAACAAGCTTTCCTCCGGTTTCGATCCGGTGACGGAGGGCGACCGGGCGGCCGAACTCGCCATCCGGGCGCTGATCGAGGAGAATTTCCCCGACCACGGCATTCTCGGCGAGGAACATGGCGATGTCGGCCTCGACCGCGAATATGTCTGGGTGATTGATCCGATCGACGGCACGCGCGCCTTCATATCGGGTGTGCCGGTGTGGGGAACGCTGATCGGCCTGCAGAAAGCGGGCCGGGCGATCATGGGCATGATCGAGCAACCCTTTACCGGCGAGCGTTATTTCGCCGACCAGAACGGCTCGATCTATACCGGGCCGGAGGGCGAGCGACGGCTGGCGACGCGCCAGTGCGACACGCTTTCGAACGCCATCCTGTTCACCACCTCACCGCATCTCTTTGCCGGCGAGGAGATGGAGAAATACCGCGAGATCGAAGGCCAGGTGCGGCTTTTCCGCTATGGCTGCGACTGCTATGCCTATGCGCTGCTTGCCGCCGGCCATATCGATCTGGTCGTGGAAAACAGCCTGAAGCCCTATGACGTCGGCGGCATCATTCCCGTCATCGAAGGGGCGGGCGGCCTCATCACCACCTGGGACGGCGGACGGCCGGAAAACGGCGGCTCGATCATCGCCGCCGGCAGCCAGGCGGTCTACGAACAGGCAATCGCCATCCTGCAGCGCTGATCCCGGGGTGAGCAGCGCTGATCCCCCGGTCGGCAAAGCCGATCCGTCTCACGTGCCGAGGGCGGCGACGTCCTGGTTTTCTTCGGCATCGCTGCCGGGAATGAAGGCGTGGAAGGCGGCAAGGGCGGCGGCGCGATAGATATCGCGCTCCTGGAAGATTTCGTGACGGGCGCCGTTGATCGGCACCAGTTGGCCGGCGCGGAAGTAACGCGAGAGCCGCTCCTGCGCCGTGTAGGGCACGACACCGTCACGCGTCGGGGCGATGACGATGGTCGGGATGGTGATCGAGAAGAGATGGTAGGGTGAGGTGACCCGGTCCATCGTGCGGAAAGCCTCGATCAGCCAGCGGGCCGTCGGCGGCCCGAGCGTCAATTCCGGATAGGCCTTCATCATCGCGACATTGCGCTCGAAGCGGTGTTCGTCCGAGGTCAGCGGATTGTCGCTGAAGTTCGGCTCCTTCAGTTTTGAGGTCAGCGGCAGGAAGCCGAGGCCGACGGCGGTCAGCGTGCCGGCGAGAGCGCGGATGACGCGGGGCGAGGCCGACTGGCCGGTCAGGCCGATGAAGGGCGCCGACAGCACCATGCGATCGATACGGGTGGCGAGATAGGGCGCGGCCGAGAGTGCGATCAGGCCACCTGTGGAATGGGCGAGCAGATAGAAGGGCAGGCGGGTATCCGGCAGCACCACCTTTTCCAGGAAGGTATCGAGATCACGCTCGTAATCGGCAAAGCGGCGGATGTGGCCGTGGTTGCGGCGCTTCATGAGCCGCGATGAACCGCCTTGGCCGCGCAGATCGAAGGTCGCGACCCAGAGACCCTTAGCGGTAAGGTCGCGGATGGTCTCGAAATATTTCTCGATATATTCGTTTCGGCCATGCAAGATGACGACGGTGCCCTTGGCAATCTGGCCGCTGGAGCGGAAGACGGCGTAACGCAGTTGGTGGCCGTCATGGGTTTCGAAGAACCCCTCCGTGCGGTTTTCCGGGGCGGGATTATCGGGCGTCGAATAGAGAACCTGATCCATGACTTTGCCAATGCGCCGCTGCTGACTGCTTCGCATCAGGGATAGCGCATGGCATCCGGCTTGGAAAGCGGTGGGGAAAAGGGCCGGCAGGAGCATGAGGGTGCTCGCGGCCGGCCGAAGTTGAGGCTGAAGAAGAAGGGACGATGCACTTCAGCCATCGGGACCAGATTCACCCGACGCCTGAATCCTAGGCGAATGCGCCTGAACGCGCTCCGAACCGGTCGTTCATGCGGGGTTCACAGGCCGATCAAGGCGATTGCAAAAAGGTCTTGAACTCCTCGAATCCCATCACCATTTCCTTTCTGCGGGTGCCGAACAGGGCCTGCGCAACCGTCCCAAGGCCGCCAAAGATGGGGTCTCAGGGGCATTTCATCGCAACACGTCGCTTCCACAGGAGGACATCATGCGTCACGTAGACTTCTCTCCCCTTTATCGTTCGACCGTCGGTTTCGACCGGCTCTTCACCATGCTCGACAGCCTTGCCCAGCCGGAGCAGGCGCAAACCTATCCGCCCTATAATATCGAGCGCACTGGTGAAAACACCTATCGCATCACCATGGCGGTTGCCGGTTTCGACGAAACCGAACTTTCGATCGAAGCCCATGCCCACGTGCTGTCGGTGAAGGGTGAAAAGAACGAGGAACCTGCCGAAGGCGGCGAATTCCTCTACCGTGGCATTGCCAAGCGCGCCTTCGAGCGCCGCTTCCAGCTTGCCGACCATGTCGAGGTGACCGCCGCTTCGCTGAAGAACGGCCTGTTGCACATCGACCTTCTGCGCAACATTCCCGAGGCCATGAAGCCCCGCAAGATCGCAATTGCCGCAGAACCGGTCGAGGCTCCAAAGGCCATCGAAGCGCAGGTCATCAACGGCTAATCATATCCCACGGGATAAAACGGACGGCGCTCCATCGGAGCGCCGTTTTTTATTGCGGCTCAGGCCGGGCTGGCGGCTTCGTCTATCTCTTTTTGCGTTGCGCGGCGGGCCGCGGCGGCAGCGTATTTCTGGGCGATGGCGGCGCATACCATCAGCTGGATCTGGTGAAACAGCATCAGCGGCAACACGATCGCGCCGATCGACTGGCCGGCGAAAATGACGTTGGCCATCGGCACGCCACTTGCGAGGCTCTTCTTCGAGCCGCAGAAGGTGATGGTGATCTCGTCTGCCTTGTTGAAGCCCATCCAGCGGCTGCCGAACATCGTCAGCACCAGGACAATTGCCAGCAGGACCATGTCGGCGACGATGACGACGGCGATATCGGCGATCGAGAAGGTGTGCCACAGGCCCTCGACGACAGCCGTGCTGAAGGCCAGATAGACGACCATCAGGATCGAGCCGCGGTCGACAGGCATCAGGATCTTCTTCTTGGCGCGAATCCAGTCGCCGATCCAGGGCTGCAGAACCTGGCCGATGAGGAAGGGGGCAAGCAGCTGCAGCAGGATCTGCTCCAATGCGTCGAAGGAGAAGCCGCCATGGCCGCCGACGGAAAACAGCAGGCCGACGAGCAGCGGCGTCAGGAACATGCCGAAGATGTTGGATGCCGAGGCCGAGCAGATAGCGGCAGGCACGTTGCCGCCCGCCATCGAGGTAAAGGCGATCGACGACTGCACCGTCGACGGCAGCACACAGAGGAAGAGAATGCCGAGGTAAAGCGGCTGCGGCAGGATCGTGTCCGGGATCCATCCCAGCGCCATGCCGAGCAGCGGGAAGATGCCGAAGGTCGTCAGCAGGATGACGAGATGCAGGCGCCAGTGCAAGAGGCCTGATATGACGACGTCGCGCGACAGACGGGCGCCATGCAGGAAAAACAGCGCCGCGATGGCAAGGTCGGTGGCGATGCCGAAATAGTCTGCGAATGTGCCGCTTGCCGGCAGCAACGAGGCGAGGATGACGGTACAGACGAGCAGGATGGTGAATGTATCGGGCAGAAAGCGGCGCATGGCGGTCTCGCGGCTAGATAAAACAGTCATTGTTCTGTCGTGCATTATGATCCAGGATGCAAGGAATAACAGTTATCGAGAAGCTGGATCATGCTGGACCTTTCGCAATTGCGCAGTTTCGTCGCCGTCGAGCAGATGGGCAGTTTTACGCTCGCCGCAGAAAGGCTCGGCCTCGGGCAGTCGACGGTCAGCCAGCACATCCAGCGGCTGGAGACGGCGCTCGGGCGCAGGCTGCTGGCGCGCGACACGCATAAGGTGATGCTGACCGGCGATGGCGAGGCGCTGTTGTCGCATGCACGCGCCATGCTTTCGATCGAGGGGCAGGTGCAGTCGCTGTTTAAGAGCCACAGCCTGCGCGGCAGCCTGCGGCTCGGCGTGTCGGAGGATTTCGTCACCAGCCAGCTGCCGGCGGTGCTCGAGGATTTCGTTCGTTCGCACCCTTCGGTCGACCTCGAACTGACAGTGGCACTATCAGGCGTGCTTTACGAGATGCAGGACAATGGCGAGATCGATCTGGTGCTCGCCAAGCGCCGGCTCGGCGATGCGCGCGGAAAACTCGTCTATCGCGAGCCGCTCGTCTGGCTGGCGCGCGACCCCGAGCGTGTGCTTGCCTCGGGCCCTTTACCGCTGATCGCCTTTCCGCCGCCGAGCGTCACACGGGTGATCGCGCTCGAAGCGCTCGGGCGAAACGGGGTGCCGTGGCGGATCGTTTGCACCTGCGGCAGCCTGAGCGGGCTGACGGCAGCGGCGCGGGCCGGGATGGGCGTGCTGGTGCAGCCGCGCAGCATGGCGCCGTCCGGCCTGAAGGAGATCGCTGCGGGAAAGCTTCCGGTGCTGGAGGACGTGGAATTCGTGCTGGTTCCGCGCAAGGGCGCGGATCAGGCGCTGGTTTCAGCACTGTCGGAGGATATTCTGCAAAAGGTGAGGGGGCTGAGGTCGGCGTGAGGCTTTGCCCGTCACCGAAAGGCCTGCCGGGCCGGCAAGCCTTTCCAGCAGGCGATCAGGCGGCCAGGCACTTCAGGAAGCCATCAACATCCGCTTCGGTGGTCGCGAAGCTGGTGACGAGACGGATCAGGGTTTCGCTTTCGGAAACGAGTTCGGGCATTGCCGCCGGGACTGGCCATTCGTAAAATTTCGCGCCCTTTTCCTCCGCGATTTTTGCGGCACTTTTGCTGACGACGGCAAAGACTTCGTTGGACGCGGTCGGCCAGGCGAGGCGGGCGGAGTTGCTGGTGGCGATGCCGGCGCGCAGCCTGTCGGCCATGCCGTTCGAATGGCGGGCGAGATCGAGCCAGAGACCGTTTTCGAAATAGGCATCGAACTGGGCGGCGATGAAACGCGACTTGGAGAAGAGCTGGGCGGCGCGCTTGCGGATGAAGGGCATTTCCCGGGCTTGATCCGGATTGAAGAAGACGATCGCTTCGGCACACCAGCAGCCGTTCTTGGTGCCGCCGAAGGACAGCATGTCGACGCCGCGCTTCCAGGTCATTTCGGCCGGGGTGGCACTGAGCGCGACCAGGGCGTTGGCGAAGCGGGCGCCGTCCATGTGGAGCGGCAGATTGCGCTGCCTTGATATGGCGGCGATCTCGCCGATCTCCGGCAGGGAATAGACGGTGCCGATCTCCGTCGCCTGGGTGATGGTCACCGCGCTGGCGCGGCCGTGATGGACGGCGTCCTCGGGAAAGCTTGCGATCTTCGCCGAAAGCTTTGCCGGATCGATCTTGCCGGCTTCGCCGTCAACGGCAACGAGGCGGGCGGAGCCGGAGAAAAATTCCGGCGCGCCGCATTCATCCTCGATCACATGGGCCTCCGAATGGCAGAAGGTGATGCCACCGGGGCGCTGGACGCTTGCCAGCGACAGCGAGTTGGCGGCCGTGCCGGTGGCGACGAAGAAGATCGAAACCTCGCGCTCGAATATCTCGGAAAAACGGGCCTCGACCTTCCTGTCGAGATCGCCGGCGCCATAGGCGGCGGCAAAGCCGGCCGATTCCGTCAGCAGACGTTCGGCAATGGATTTGTGGGCGCCGGCCCAGTTATCGGAAGCAAAGAACATGGGGGAAACCATTGGGAAGGAAGGGGTTGGCAAGGTCCGCAGCGGACATTACGCCAAAGCTTCACAGGATCAAGGTTGTCGCCCGCGACACATCACAGAAATTGAACTACGCAATCAATAAACAAAATAGTACTGCTTGACGTAATTTTCTTTCGTCATCACCGCTGCACAGGCAATCTTCCGTCGCAAATTGACGTTTTTTGCCGGAGCGCTCTTGCAGAGCCGAATGCTTTCTGGCATAGAACTGATAAATTAGGACAGTGTTGCTGTCCTATTTTGGCCTTTATGACCGAAGAGGCGCCGAAAGCCCTGGAACAGACCGGCTTTCACGCTATAGTTCTTCCGAGCGTCAAGCCTCAAGGGGCGGCGCGCGGAGGCGAATGGCAGGCGCGGAACGCGACGGTTTGCTTTCCTTCAAAGCAGATGTCTGCGGCCGATCTTCACAATGCAACAGCGCTGTCATGCGCCGAACCTATCTTCGGGTTGCGGTGCGGGACGAAAAGCCGCCCGCGGCCCCGCGGGCTTCGACAGGAGGAAAGATGATGACGAAGACGCCATCCATGGAAATTGACCGGTTTGCTGCTGCTAATCTGCGCGCGACGGCCAATATGTCCAAATTCGCCTCCGGCCTGCCGAAGAAGCAGGGCCTTTACGATCCGCGCAACGAACATGATGCCTGCGGCGTCGGCTTCGTCGCGCATATGAAGGGCCAGAAGTCGCACCAGATCGTTAAGGACGGCCTGTTCATCCTCGAGAACCTGACGCATCGCGGCGCCGTCGGCGCCGATCCGCTGATGGGTGACGGCGCCGGCATCCTGGTGCAGATCCCCGACCGTTTCTTCCGCGAGGAGATGGCCGAGCAGGGCATCACCCTGCCGCCGGTCGGCGAATATGGCGTCGGCCATATCTTCATGCCGCGGGATGAAAAGCAGATCGAGCACTTCAAGAAGGTGATCAAGGACGTCATCACCGAGGAAGGTCAGGTCTTCATCGGCTTCCGCGACGTGCCCGTCGACAATTCCTCGCTCTCCAAGGCGCCGGCCATTGCCGCAACCGAGCCGCATCATGTGCAGGTCTTCATCGGCGCCGGCGAGGATGCCGAAAACAACGACGAGTTCGAGCGCCGGCTGTTTACGCTGCGCAAGGTGATCTCCAACCGCATCTATGACGAGTTCGACGGCGAGGAGAGCAATTTCTATCCGGTGTCGCTGTCGTCGGCGACGGTGGTCTACAAGGGCATGTTCCTGGCCTATCAGGTCGGCGTCTATTACAAGGACCTGTCGGATCCGCGTTTCGAAAGCGCGGTCGCCCTGGTGCACCAGCGCTTCTCGACCAACACCTTCCCGTCGTGGAAGCTCGCGCATCCCTATCGCATGGTCGCCCATAACGGCGAGATCAACACGCTGCGCGGCAACGTCAACTGGATGGCGGCGCGCCAGGCGTCGGTCTCCTCACCGCTGTTCGGCGAGGATATCTCCAAGCTCTGGCCGATCTCCTACGAGGGGCAGTCGGACACGGCCTGCTTCGACAATGCGCTCGAATTCCTGGTGCGCGGCGGTTATTCGATGGCGCATGCCGTGATGATGCTGATCCCGGAAGCCTGGGCCGGCAACCAGTCGATGGCGGCCGAACGCAAGGCCTTCTACGAATATCATGCGGCACTGATGGAGCCCTGGGACGGACCGGCTGCCGTCGCCTTTACCGACGGCAAGCAGATCGGCGCGACGCTCGACCGCAACGGCCTGCGGCCGGCGCGCTACCTCGTCACCGATGACGACCGCGTCATCATGGCGTCCGAAGCCGGCGTGCTGCCGGTTCCGGAGGAGAAGATCATCCAGAAGTGGCGCCTGCAGCCGGGCAAGATGCTGCTGATCGATATGGAGGAAGGCCGCATCATCTCCGACGACGAGGTGAAGTCGCAGCTGGCGACGGCGCATCCCTATCGCAGCTGGCTCAACCGCACCCAGCTCATCCTCGAAGACCTGAAGCCGGTGGAGCCGCGGGCGCTGCGCCGCGACGTCTCGCTGCTCGACCGCCAGCAGGCCTTCGGCTACACGCTCGAGGATACACGCATCCTGATGTCGCCGATGGCGACGACAGGCCAGGAAGCGATCGGCTCGATGGGCACGGATACGCCGATCTCGGCGATGTCGGAAAAGCCGAAACTGCTCTACACCTATTTCAAGCAGAACTTCGCGCAGGTGACCAACCCGCCGATCGACCCGATCCGCGAGGAACTGGTGATGAGCCTGGTTTCCTTCATCGGGCCGCGGCCGAACATTCTCGACCATGAGGGCGCGGCGAACGCCAAGCGGCTCGAGGTTCGTCAGCCGATCCTGACCAATGGTGATCTCGAGAAGATCCGCTCGATCGGCCATACGGAAGACCGTTTCGACACCAAGACGCTCGATTTCACCTATGATATCGAGCGTGGCGCCGAAGGCATGCCCGAGATGCTCGATCGGCTCTGCGAGCGCGCGGAAGCGGCCGTCAGGGGCGGCTATAACATCATCGTGCTTTCCGACCGCCAGATCGGGCCGGACCGGATCGCCATTCCCGCGTTGCTCGCCACAGCTGCCGTGCATCACCATCTGATCCGCAAGGGGCTGCGCACCTCGGTCGGTCTCGTCGTCGAGACCGGAGAGCCGCGCGAAGTCCATCATTTCTGCCTGCTCGCCGGCTACGGCGCCGAGGCGATCAACCCTTATCTCGCCTTCGACACGCTGCTCGACATGCATGCCAAGGGCGAATTCCCGAAGGAAGTGGATGCTTCCGAAATCGTCTACCGCTACATCAAGGCGGTCGGCAAAGGCATCCTCAAGGTCATGTCGAAGATGGGCATTTCGACCTACCAGTCCTATTGCGGCGCGCAGATCTTCGATGCGATCGGCCTGCAGTCGGAGTTCATCGATAAATACTTCTTCGGAACCGCGACGATGATCGAGGGCGTCGGCCTCGAGGCGATTGCCGCAGAGACCGTCGCCCGCCATAATGCGGCCTTCGGCACGGATCCGCTTCTTGCCACGACGCTCGATATCGGCGGCGAATATGCCTACCGTATGCGCGGCGAAAGCCATGCCTGGACGCCGGATGCGGTCGCAGCCCTCCAGCATGCCGTGCGCGGCAATGCCGAGGACCGCTACCGCGAATTCGCCGATATGGTGAACAATTCGGCGCTGCGCATGAACACGATCCGCGGTCTCTTCAAGATGAAGAGTGCCGAGGCGCTCGGCCGTACGCCGGTATCGATCGACGAGGTCGAGCCGGCGGCCGATATCGTCAAGCGTTTCTCGACGGGGGCGATGTCCTTCGGCTCGATTTCCAGGGAGGCGCATACGACGCTGGCGATCGCCATGAACCGGATCGGCGGCAAGTCGAACACCGGCGAGGGCGGCGAAGAATCCGACCGCTATATACCGCTGGCCAATGGTTCGATGAACCCGGAACGTTCGGCGATCAAGCAGATCGCCTCGGGCCGCTTCGGCGTCACCACCGAATATCTCGTCAATGCCGACGTGCTGCAGATCAAGGTGGCGCAGGGCGCCAAGCCTGGCGAAGGCGGCCAGCTGCCGGGTCACAAGGTTGACGCGACGGTTGCCAAGACCCGCCACTCGACCCCGGGTGTCGGCCTGATCTCGCCGCCGCCGCACCACGACATCTATTCGATCGAAGATCTGGCGCAGCTGATCTACGATCTGAAGAACGTCAACCCGACTGCCGATGTTTCGGTCAAGCTGGTCTCGGAAGTCGGCGTCGGCACGGTCGCTGCCGGTGTCGCCAAGGCGCGCGCCGACCATATCACGGTCGCCGGCTTCGACGGCGGCACGGGTGCGTCGCCGCTGACCTCGCTCAAACATGCCGGCAGCCCCTGGGAAATCGGCCTTGCCGAGACCCAGCAGACGCTGGTGCTGAACGGATTGCGTTCACGCGTCGCCCTGCAGGTGGACGGTGGCCTGAAGACCGGCCGCGACGTGATTATCGGGGCGCTGCTTGGAGCCGACGAGTTCGGCTTTGCCACCGCGCCGCTGATCGCCGCCGGCTGCATCATGATGCGCAAGTGCCATCTCAACACCTGTCCGGTGGGCGTGGCGACCCAGGATCCGGTGCTGCGCAAGCGCTTCAAGGGCGCGCCGGAGCACGTCATCAACTATTTCTTCTTCGTCGCCAACGAAGTGCGCGAAATCCTCGCCTCGCTGGGCTTCACCCGGCTTGACCAGATCATCGGCGCTTCGGAGCTGCTGGAGAAGGACGAGATGCTGAACCACTGGAAGGCGAAGGGCCTCGACTTCAGCCGCATCTTCCACAAGGTCGACGCTCCCAAGGAAGAGACCTTCTGGACGAGCCGGCAGAAGCACCCGATCGACGACATTCTCGACCGCGTGCTGATCGAGCAGGCGCAGCCGGCGCTGACGGCCAAGACGCCCGTCGCCTTCGAGGTCGGCATCAAGAACGTCGACCGTTCGGCGGGAGCGATGCTTTCCGGCGAAGTCGCCAAGCGCTTCCGCCATCGCGGGCTGAAGGAAGACACGATCAACGTGACGCTTCGCGGCACGGCGGGACAGAGCTTCGGCGCCTTCCTGGCGCGCGGCGTCACCTTCAACCTGATCGGCGACGGTAACGACTATGTCGGCAAGGGCCTTTCGGGCGGCAAGATTATCATCCGGCCGCCGGAGAATTCGAGGATCGTGGCCGAGGACTCGATCATCGTCGGCAACACCGTGCTTTATGGTGCGACCGAGGGCGAATGCTACTTCCGCGGTGTGGCAGGCGAACGTTTCGCCGTGCGCAATTCGGGCGCGATCGCTATCGTCGAGGGTGTCGGCGACCATGGCTGCGAATACATGACCGGCGGCGTCGTCGTCGTGCTCGGCGCCACGGGCCGCAACTTCGCGGCCGGCATGTCCGGCGGTGTCGCCTACGTGCTCGATGAAACCGGTGATTTCGCCAGCCGCTGCAACATGGCGATGGTCGAGCTCGAGCCGGTGCCTGAGGAGGACGACATGCTGGAGAAGCTGCACCATCACGGCGGCGATCTCATGCACAAGGGACGCGTCGACGTCTCCGGCGACATGACGCGCCATGACGAGGAGCGCCTTTACCAGCTGATCTCCAACCATCTGCATTATACGGGCTCGGCCCGCGCCACTGAGATCCTCGACAACTGGGCCGACTACCGCCCGAAATTCCGCAAGGTCATGCCGGTCGAATACCGGCGTGCGCTCGAGGAAATGGAGCGCAGCCGGATGGGCATCGCTGCGGAATGAATTGCACCGAACATCCGTCATCTGCTGACTGCAGGTGACGGGTGACGAAAATATCTCGATGACCCGTGACGATCACGCCGACGGCGAAAGCTCTCCAGATCGCACGGATGTCTTTCAGGGGATATGGTCCAATGACGGTCAAGACGAGCAACTTGCCCCGGGTACCGGGACTGACGATAGACAGATTGGCTGCGGTGAGGCGGTCATGAGGGTAAGGGACGAAGATATGGGTAAGGTAACAGGGTTTCTGGAAATCGACCGGCAGGTGGCGAAATACCAGCCGGCGTCGGATCGTATCCGTCATTTCCGCGAGTTCACGATCCCGATGTCGGACCCGGAAGTGCAGAAACAGGCAGCCCGCTGCATGGACTGTGGCATCCCCTATTGCCACGGCCCGACCGGCTGCCCTGTTCACAACCAGATTCCCGATTGGAACGACCTCGTCTATAACAACAACTGGGAAGCGGCGATCCAGAACCTGCATTCGACCAACAACTTCCCTGAGTTCACCGGTCGCGTCTGCCCGGCGCCCTGCGAGGAAGCCTGCACGTTGAATCTCGAGGATGCGCCGGTCGCTATCAAGACGGTCGAGCAGGCGATCGCCGACAAGGCCTATGAGCTCGGCTTCATCCGGCCGCAGCCGGCCACGGTCCATACCGGCAAGAAGGTCGCCGTCATCGGCTCCGGCCCCGCCGGCATGGCGGCCGCCCAGCAGCTCGGCCGCGCCGGCCACGAGGTGCATCTCTATGAGCGCGAGACAAAGCCGGGCGGCCTGCTGCGCTACGGCATTCCCGATTTCAAGATGGAGAAGAACTTCATCGACCGCCGCGTCGAGCAGATGAAGGGCGAGGGCGTCACCTTCCATTGCGGCGTCAATGTCGGCGTCGACGTCAAGGTCGAGCAACTGCTCATCGATCACGACGCCGTGCTTTACTGCGGCGGCTCCGAGACGCCGCGCGAGGCGGGCATTCCGGGCACCGACCTTGCGGGCGTGCATGATGCGATGCCCTATCTGGTGCAGCAGAACCGCCGCGTCGGGCGCGAGAACATCGACAGCGTCGGCTGGCCGTCGGACCCGATCCTTGCCGGCGCCAAACATATCGTCGTCGTCGGCGGTGGCGATACGGCTTCGGACTGCGTCGGCACGGCGTTCCGCCAGGGCGCCGTCAAGGTCACCCAGCTCGACATCCGGCCGCAGCCGCCGGAGAAGGAAGACAAGCTTGCCGTCTGGCCCTTCTGGGCGACGAAGATGCGCACCTCCTCCTCGCAGGCCGAGGGTGCCGTGCGCGAATTCCAGGTGGCCACTCTTGAATTCGTCGGCGAAGACGGTGTGCTGACCGGCGTCAAGTGCTGTGAGGTCGACGAGCGCCGGCGGCCGGTTCCAGGCACGGAATTCGTCATCCGGGCCGATCTCGCCTTCATCGCCATCGGTTTCCGCGGCCCGTTTACCGGCAGCGTGCTGAAAGAGCTCGACGGCAAGCTGACGCTCAACACCGACAAGCGCGGCTCGACCAACGTCGTCGCCAACGATCGCGACTACAAGACTTCGGTCGACAAGTTCTGGACGGCGGGCGACGTGCGCCGCGGCCAATCGCTGGTGGTCTGGGCGATTCGTGAAGGCCGCCAGGCGGCGCGCGCGATCGACGAGGAATTGATGGGCTCGACCGTCCTGCCGAACTGAGCATCAGCCGCACAGACCTCCCGAAGACACGAACTCCGCCGCTCCGGCGGAGTTTTTTCATGGTGCGCGGCGCTGTAGTGCGACCTTGACGCGGAGGCTCTGCGCCGCAAGCCCAGGCAATGCCGGGAAGCGAGATTTTCCGCCGGACGCGGGCTCAGAAGGAGCCAGCGGCCACCTTGCGCGGCCTTTTCACTTGACCGAGACTTCGGCCGGCGCCTTAACCGCCGGCAGGCGGTAATCGTCAACGCGGCCGGGAGGTGCGGGCGTCATTTCGCCTTGCTCGACAAGCAGGTCACGCGGCGATCGCGTCAAAGTCATAGGCGGCGGCCTGGCGCCGAGAAGCTCGGCGCCGCCGTCCAGATTGGGATCGGAGAGGCTGATCGGCACGGTATGTTCGACCGGATTGGTGGGAAGGCCGAGGCCGGGCAGATTGCTGGAGTCGAGGCGGACCAGATCGGGGCTTGCCTGCGTGCCGAGAAGACGCCGTGCCGGTTTTTCCACATAGAAGGCAAGCTTGCGCCGGCCGGCCTGGGTCAAGTTGATGCCGTCGGAGGTGCGCAGGCGCACCTGCTGGCCGTTCACATCAGAACCGGTGACGATGAAGTTGCCGTTTTCGTCGACGAAACCATCCCAGATATCGACGAATTCGCCGCCGATGCTTTCGACCTGGTTGCGGTAGAGCTGGTTCATCTGGACGGCATCCGCCGTCATCTGATCGGATTCGAAGGCGGGAAGACCGACCCAGAGCAGCGGGATCTTGCGGTCGGTGACGTCCTTGCCGAAGGAAAGCACGCGGCGGCGATATTCGGTGAACCAGCCGTCGGTGCGGAATTTTTCCTTGGCAGTGTCGGTCACCATCTGCTGGCGGTCGTTGGCGCCGATCATGACGACGACCATTGCCGGCTTCAGCTCGTCGATCATTTTCGGCAGCTGTTCCGGCCAGTCGTAATAATCGTCGCGGACAAGACCTGAGGAAACGTTGCCGCGGGCTTCGACGATGACGCCCGGCGAGGTCTCAAAGGCGGCGGTGAGGCCGTCGCCGAGGCCGCTGGCCAGGAAATCGCCGACGATCAGGATCTTTCGGGCGTCGCCGAGCTTCTGTACGGCCGGCTCCTCTTGGACGGGAGCGCGGACCGGCGGTGCGGTGCGGGTATTGACGATGGCTTTCTGCGCCGGCGGGCGTTTGCGCTGCTGGCGTCTCGGCTGCTGAACCTCAGGGGCTTGTGGCCCGTCGTCGAGATAGCGCCGGCCGAGGAAGAAATCGAGGACCGACCGGCGCTGATAGCGCTGCTCCTGGGCTTCGGCGACATGCGCCGGCGCAGACACGCCAAGGCATAGCGAAGCCGCCGCCAAGGAGAGCACGAGCCAACGGATTTTACGGGTCCGATCAGTTTTCTTCGTCATGGGCAGTTCCGCATCTGCCGGCATCTTGCACGCAGGGTAGGCCAGCGTCCACTCCCGCTAATATCTAGGTCACGGTTCTGCCTGTTGTAGAGCATCATGCCAAAGTGTGTGGGGTTTTCGGGCGATAGCGCGCCCTACTTGTCTGATTCAAATGCGGATTCGGTTTTCCGGCCGATCCGGCCGGAAATCATCCCGGTCTAGCGGCGCAGTGCGTTCAGAAGCGGCAGCGAGGGCTCGCCGTCCGGCTGCATGCCGATGCGAGACTGCACGGCCGATATCGCCGCCTTCGAACCCGAGCCGAAATTACCGTCGACCTCGCCACTGTAATAGCCGAGCGTCTTCAGACGCGTCTGCAGTTCGAATTTCTCGGTGATATCGAGTGCGCCGTTCGGGCGTGGCCAACGCTGCTGCATCCCGCCATAGCCGGCGATCTGGTCGGCCAGCAGGCCGACGGCAAGCGCGTAGCTGTCCGAGGCATTGTAGTTCTTGATGGTGAAGAAGTTGGCGGTCATCAGGAAGCCCGGACCACTGGGCCCGGCCGGCATCTTCAGCACGGCTTTGGTAGCGCTCTCGCGGAAGGCCTTGCCGTTCGGGCGCGTCAGGCCAAGCGCCGCCCATTGGGCCAATGTATGGGTCTTGCCGGCCTGCTTGGCGGCTGCGGCGGGAACGACGACCTCGTAGCCCCAGGTCTTGCCGGTGTCCCAGCCGTTCTTCATCAGGAGATTGGCCGAGGTCGCCAGCGCGTCGGGGATCGAATTCCAGATGTCGCGATGGCCGTTGCCGTCGGCATCGATGGCATAAAGCAGGTAGCTTGTCGGAATGAACTGAGTGTGGCCCATGGCGCCGGCCCAGGAGCCGGTCATCTCGCGTGCCGGCACATCGCCGTTCTGCAGGATCTTCAGCGCGGCGACCAGCTGCTTCTTGGCGAATTTGGCGCGGCTCGGATCGGCATAGGCAAGCGTTGCTAAGGCGCGCGGCACGTAGTGCAGCCGGTCGTCCTTATCGAGGACGGCGCCGTAATTCGATTCCATCGACCAGATGGCGAGCAGAATGCTCTTGTCGACGCCGAAGCGCTGCTCGATCGCAGCGAGCGTCCTTGCGTGCTTCGCGGCCATCTCGCGGCCGATCTTCACCGTATAGGGATTGACGCGGGAATCGACATAGTCCCAGATCTTCGAGGTGAATTCCGGCTGGTAGGCGGCTTTTTCGAGCACGGTCGGATCGGGCTCGCTCACCCCGGAAAAGGCCTTTTGATAGGTTGCCTTACTGATGCCACTCTGAGCGGCAGTTTGGTAAAAATCCGCGATCCATTTCTGGAACCGGGAATCAGCTCTCGCGTTGTCGGGGACCAGCCCAACCTGGGCGGCGACAATGAGAGCGAGAGCAAGACCACGAAGGGAGTTTTTGTGATTCTGGGTCATCGACAGTCGTATCCCACATCTTCAGTTTCAGGCGTAGCAGGGCGTCATGTCCGCCCAGACCCGAGACTACAGGAACGGAGTCAACAAAATCTTTACCATGACCGTCCGCTGAGGTCACCAGTTGCAAAACAGTTGCAATTCTATACTAGCTAGTCAGACGTGAACGGCTTTATTTAAAAGGCGATATAGTCAAAGCAGGAGGCCTGTGTGGCGCATCACAATAAAGTTCGTAAGGCAGTTTTCCCGGTAGCAGGGTTGGGGACACGGTTCCTGCCGGCAACAAAGGCTGTGCCGAAGGAAATGTTGACCGTGGTCGACAAGCCAATCATTCAATATGTCGTCGATGAGGCGATCGAAGCCGGGATCGAGCATCTGGTTTTCGTGACCGGGCGCAACAAGCACGTCATCGAAGATTATTTCGACATTCATTTCGAACTCGAGCAGACTCTCAAGGAGCGCGCCAAGAAGGCGGAAATCACTCTCCTGCAGCAGCAGCTTCCCAAGGCAGGTACGGTGAGCTTTACCCGCCAGCAGGAGCCGCTCGGCCTCGGCCACGCCGTATGGTGCGCCCGCGAGATCGTCGGCGACGAGCCCTTCGCTCTGCTGCTGCCCGACATGATCATGAAGGGCGAAAAGGGCTGCATGAAGGGCATGATCGACCTCTATGCCCAGAGCGGCGGCAATATCATCGCCGTCGAGGAATGCGCGCCGGACCAGGCGCATAAATACGGCATCGTCGGCGTCGGCGAGGCGATCGGCGACGGCTTCCGCATCACTGGCATGGTGGAAAAGCCTGCCAAGGGGACGGCGCCTTCCAACTTCTTCATCAACGGCCGCTATATCCTGCAGCCTGAGATCTTCAGGATCCTCGAAACCCAGGAGCGCGGCGCCGGCAACGAGATCCAGCTCACCGACGGCATGCTGAAGCTGCTGAAGGAACAGGATTTCGCCGGTTACCACTTCCGCGGCGCGACCTACGACTGCGGCGCCAAGGACGGCTTCATCCTGGCGAACGTCGCCTTTGCCCTCGAACGCGCCGATATCCGCCCCTCCGTCGAAGGCGGTTTCAGGGAACTGCTGGCCGGCCTGAAATAAGTCGCAAATTTAATGTGATAGGGCGCCGCGTGTCCTAACGGATACGCGGCGCTCAATTTTGGTATGCATTAGAGCGTGCGTCCTTTCGGATGCACAAAGCACGATGCGCTAGCGTTTCAGCTTGAGGCCGACGCCGGCTCGCCATTGCTGCGAGTCGCTGCCTTCCTTGCGCGTCGTCAGCTCGTAGCCGAGCGTGCTGGTCAGATCGAGATAGCGGTTGATGTTCCAGGTCAGGCCGGTCGCGGCGGTATAGACGAGCTCGTCGTTGATGGTGCTGTCGGTGGGATAATCGCGCCATATGACCCCGCCGATCATCGTCCCGACCAGATTGTCGCGCAGCTGGTGGTTGACCGTCGTCGTCAGCGCATGCGAGACGTAGCCGCTTTCGCCCGCCGTGGTCGAGGGTTGGATGCTCGTCTGCAGGTCGAGATTGACATCGGTGCCGCGGATCGGCGACCAGAGCAGGCTCGCATCGAGCGTCGCGGTATCGATCGAGGACAGGCGGCTGTCTTCGAAATCCGCCATCTCGTAGCCGACGCCGACTTCACCCTTCAGCTTTTCGCCGAGATCGACCTCGACGCCGGCCTTGGCGCCATAGCTGTGGCCCGAACGCTCGTAGCCGGCGGAGTCGCGCGTTTCGTCATAGAGAGTACGGCCGACCGTCGCCTCGATGAAGGGAATGAGCGCGGGCGACAGCTCGTAGCCGACGCGGCCGCGCAGCGTCCCCGTCGTCTGGTTGCGGTCGCTGAGGGCGACGGTCGTGCCGTCTGCAAGCTTGGCATCCGAATAGATCGAGCGGGTCAGTGCCAGTGCCGTCGTGCCGCGCAAGATGCCGAAATCGCGCTGGACGGAGGCGCCGGCCGAAAATTCCTGCACGTCCGACTGCTGCGCGGCGTCGGCGATGGCGTCGGGATCGTCCGTATCCTCACGGTAGAAATTATAGCCGGCGGTGAGGTGCGCGGTCGTATCGTCGGGAAGATCCAGCCTGAGATCGCCGTTGACTTTAAAGGAAGGCTGCTCCTCGCCCTCGCCGCTGATATTCCTCTGCCAGGCGCCTTCCGAGGTCACGGTGAGCTGATGTCGGCCCCAGCCGGACGTCAGTGTCGCTGCCGCATCCGTTTCGAGGAAGGCGCGCCGCTGCCTGGTATTGCCGTCCTTGGTGATCTCGGTGTTGATGCTCTGGGTGACGCTCGGACGGAGCACAAAAGTGCCGATCGGGATTCCCGGCGTTTCCTCTGTCGAGGCGCTCTCGGCAGCCCTGCGGCGCGGCAGCGTCTCGTCGATCGGCGCCTCGCGGGTGTTCAGCCGGCGTATGTCCTCGTCGAGGATGGAGCCGGTAATATCGTCGCCGGCCTGTGCATCCGGTATGGCGGGCCGCTGCTGGACATCGTCCGCGGTCGCAGTCGTGCCGTTTGCCTCAGGAGTGGTGGTATCGCCGGTCTCGTCATCGAAACCGGTGGCGGATGTGGCATTGTTGGTGGCGCGGTAATCCTGAGAGGCGGCGGAGGGGCTGTTTGCCGGCTGTGTCGAGGCGGATTGCGCGAAGGCTGCCGTCTGGCTGAGAAGCATGCTACCAAGCACGGCAAAAGAGACGGCACGGCTCATGGCGCGGAGCGGCGTCACACTGCTCGTCTGTTTTGGCTGGCCCATGCAATTCGCGCCTGACATGCTTTCGGTTCTTACCCAAAGGTAAAGCCTTGTGGTTAACCATTCGTTGCCGGCGACGGGCGCTGTTCACATTTCGGAAAGAGTGCGGGTCGGAAAGACAGCGGGTCGGAAAGAGTGCGGGGTGGACTTGGAAAGTGAAAAGGTCTAACGCAATTTCATGAACAGAAGAGCGATCAACCTCGTTGAAAACAGCGTGCTCGAATCGGCAAAACGCACGATAGAGACCGAAAGACGCGGTCTTGAAGCGCTCGAACAGGCTTTTGACAATGGATTGGCCGGTCCTTTCACACGGGCCGTCGAAGTCATCGGCGACATCTCCGGACGTGTGATCGTCACCGGCGTCGGCAAGAGCGGGCATATCGGCGCCAAGCTCGCAGCCACGTTCGCTTCAACGGGAACGCCCGCCTTTTTCGTGCATGCGGCGGAGGCCAATCACGGCGATCTCGGGATGATCGCGCGCGATGACGTCGTGCTGGCGATTTCCAAAGGCGGCGAGAGCGCCGAGCTCAAGAGCATCATTTCTTTCACGCGGCGCTTCTCCATTCCGCTGATCGCGGTCACCTGCAGCGAAGGTTCCTCGCTTGCGGCCGCCGCCGATATCGTCCTTCTGATGCCGAACGAACAGGAGGCCTGCCCCAACGGGCTGGCGCCAACGACCTCGACGCTGATGCAGCTTGCAATCGGCGACGCGCTGGCGGTGGCGCTTTTGGAGGCGCGCGGCTTTACCGCCACGGATTTCCACGTCTTCCATCCCGGCGGCAAGCTGGGCGCGAGCCTCATGCATGTCGCCGATGTCATGCATACCGGCGAGCGGCTGCCGCTGGTTGTCACGGGTACACCGATGCCGGAGGCGATCACGGTGCTGTCGCGCAAACATTTCGGCTGCGTCGGCGTGCTGGATGAGGATGGGCGGCTCTGCGGCATCGTCACCGAAGGCGACATGGCGCGCAATCTGACGCGCAATCTCTCTGAACTTGCCGTCGACGACATCATGACGAAGACGCCGAAGACGGTGAGGCCGACGGTGCTGGCGACCGCGGCCCTGGCTCTGCTCAACCAGCATCACATCGGCGCGCTGATCGTCATCGACGACGACCGCCGGCCAGTCGGGCTGGTGCATTTCCACGACCTACTGCGGATCGGCGTCGCCTGATCAGGCTCGTTTGATCAGACGGGCTCGACCGTCAGGTCGCGGCCGTTGCTCGAAACCACCTTCACCTGTGTTCCGACGGGCAGGTCCGGTCCCATCACCTGCCATAGCGTATCGTCGAGGCGGATGCGGCCGCGGCCCTCACGGATCGGTTCGTGCAGTGTGGCCGTGCGGCCGACGAGGCTGGCGCCGCGCTGATTGAGAAAGGGCTCGTCAGTCGTCGCATTGCGCAGCGTCAGCCGGCGGCCCGCGAAGGTCGTGGCAACGGCGAGCAGCGCAAAAAGGACCGCCTGCAACTCCCACACCCAGAAGGCACTGTCCCAGAAGAGCAGCGACAGCGCGCCGACGATCAAGGCGGCAAGGCCGATCCAGACCAGAAAGAAGCCGGGAACGATCATTTCCGCAGCGAGCAGCACCAGGCCTGCGACCCACCAGCTCCACGGACCGAGTTCGGCTGCGATCTTCGCCAGCATGGCCTAGCGCTCCTGCTCGGGATTGAAAGGATTGGGGGTCGACGGATTGATCGGCGGCGTCGAGCGCGCCGGAGCGGGACGCGGACGCGGCGGTACCGGCAGCGGCGTTGACGGGCTGTTGCCGGCATCGCCGAAAACTTCGCGGGCAATGGCGCCGATACCACCGAGCGAACTCAGGATGGAAGAGGCTTCCATCGGCATCATGACGATCTTGGAATTGGGCGCCGAACCGATCGAGGTCAGCGCTTCGGTGTATTTCTGGGCGACGAAATAGTTGATCGCCTGGATGTCGCCGGCGGCGATCGCCTCGGAGACCATCTTCGTCGCCTTGGCTTCGGCCTCGGCCAGACGTTCGCGGGCTTCAGCGTTGCGGAAGGCGGCCTCGCGCTGGCCTTCGGCCTGCAGGATGGCGGATTGCTTGGCGCCTTCGGCCCTCAAGATCTGCGCATTGCGCGAGCCTTCGGCTTCCAGCACCTGGGCGCGCTTCTCGCGCTCGGCCTTCATTTGACGGGCCATCGCATCGACAAGGTCGCGCGGCGGCTGGATATCCTTGATCTCGACGCGGGTGACCTTGATGCCCCAGGGATGCACGGCCTCGTCGACAACGCGCAGCAGCCGGTCATTGATCGCATCGCGGTTGGAAAGCAATTCATCGAGATCCATCGAACCCATGACCGAGCGGATGTTGGTCATGGTGAGATTGAGGATGGCGTTTTCGAGGTTGGAGACCTGATAGGCAGCCTGAGCGGCGTTCAGCACCTGATAGAAGGAAACGGCATCGGCCGAAACCGAGGCATTGTCCTTGGTGATCACCTCCTGGGTCGGCACGTTCAGGACCTGCTCCATCACGTTCAACTTGGCGCCGACGCGCTCGATGAAGGGGGTGATGAGGTTAAGGCCCGGCTCCAGCGTGCGGGTATAACGCCCGAAGCGCTCGATCGTATAGCGGTAGCCCTGCGGCACGGTCTTGATCCCGGCAAAGAGCACCAGGATGACGAAGATGACCAGCACGATCACGACGATGTCGAAGCCGCCGAACAGCATGAAGAATTCCTCCTATCGGCGCATGCGCCCATACACTGATGTGGTGGGGTAGCATGTTCTTTGCGAGGAAGAAATGCCACACGGATGCCGCACATCCGTGTGAGACGGAGGTTTCGTCTCGGTTGGGTTATTCGGGTCTTCGCCAGCTATCCGTGCAGCGCTACTTTCTGAAAAAAGTTTCTCAGGTCCAGCCCTGCAATTCGCGGCGGACGACCTTTTCCAGCACATTCATGCCGTCCTCGCCGTCGTTGAGGCAGGGAATATGCGCGAACTTCTCACCGCCGTTCTCGCGAAAGGAATGGGCGGCCTGTTCGGCGATCTCCTCCAGCGTCTCCAGACAGTCGGAGACGAAACCGGGATTGATGACGGCGATGCGCTTGACGCCGTCCTTGGCGAGCTTCTCCACGGTCTTGTCGGTATAGGGCTGCAGCCATTCCTCCGGCCCGAAGCGGGACTGGAAGGTGACCATGAAATTTTCTTTGGTAAGCCCCAATCGTTCGCGCAGCAGCCGGCCGGTCTTCTGGCATTGACAGTAGTAGGGATCGCCCTGCTTGAAATAGGACATCGGAATGCCGTGGAACGAGGCGAGCAGCATCTCGGGCTTCCAGTCGAGGGTCGAAAGATGCCTGTCGACCGACGCGGCGAGCGCCTCGATATAGGTCTCGTCGTCATGATAGGCGGGAACGGTGCGCAGCGCCGGCTGCCAGCGCATTGAGAGCAGCTTCTGGAAGGCCTTGTCGTTGACGGTGGCGGTCGTCGCCGCCGCATATTGCGGATAGAGCGGGAAGAGCACGATACGGTCGCAGCCCTCTTCTTTCAGCGCGTCGATGCGCGAGGCGATCGACGGCGTGCCATAGCGCATCGCCCAATCGACCTTGACGTTATCAAGATCCTTCAGGCGCTCGGCCATCAGTTCCGACTGGTTGCGGGTGTAGGTGCGCAGATAACTTTCGTTCTGCTCCTTGTTCCAGATCAGCTCATAGGCCTTGCCGACCTTCTGCGGGCGGGTGTTGAGCACGATGCCGAACAGGATCGGATACCACTTCCAGGGCGACCATTCGATGACGCGGCGATCGGTCAGGAATTCCCTGAGGTAGCGGCGCATCGAGGTATAATCGGTGCCGTCAGGCGTACCGAGATTGACCAGCAGTACACCGACATTACCAAATTTGACGGCCGGATGGTCGGCCGGGCGGAGTGAAATATCTGCTGTCATTCTGGCCTCAACGCTCTTTTGTCCCGTCGGCTCATACGCAGCCTGGAGATCGCGGTTCACCCTATAGAAAGAAAAGCCGGCCCGGGAAACCCCGGACCGGCCAGTGGCATCGAGACAAATCGTCTTACTTGGCGGGGACTTGAATTTCCTCGCCGATCCTGAGATGGCGCGGATTCGGGCTGCCATTGGCTTCCGAGAGTTTGCGCCATTCGGCGCCATCGCCATAGAAGCTTTCGGCCAGATCCCAGAACGTATCGCCGGCAACGATGACATGGGTCGATGGTGTTGCAGGTGCTGACGTCGCAGGAGCCGGTGCGGGCTCGGTCGAAGGCGCCGGTGTGGCGGGTGCCGGAGCCGGTTCTGCGGATGGGGCAGGTGCTGCCGGAGTCGGGCTGGGTTCTGCAGACGGGGCTGGAGCTGCAGGGGCCGCCGGCGTCGGTTCGGCGGAAGGCGCCGGTGCAGCAGGCGCCGGCTCGGAAGCGGAGGGAGCAGGCGCTGCCTGCGCCAGTTCCGTGACGCGGCCGTCCGTATAGGGCTTGTAGGGCGAATGTGCTGCGACATATTCGGCGGTCACGTCGGCAAGGTCCGGACCGTAATCATAGGCGTTCTTGCCGTCCTTGAAGATCGAATAGCCGTCGCCGCCGGCCCGCATGAAGTTGTTGGTGGCGACTTTGTAGGTCTTGGCCGGATCGATCGGAGCGAAGCTGTCGCCCTCCTTCACCTGGACATCGCTGACCCGGCTGCCGACGGGCTTCGATTGGTCGAAGGAGAATTTCAGGCCGGCGACCTGCGGGAAGCGCCCGGCGCCCTGGTCGATCTGGCTGACACCATTTTCGAGCGCTTTGACGACATCTGCGCCGGTCGTCTCAAACGTCGCGAGTGTGTTCTGGAAAGGCAGGACGGTGATGACCTCACCCTGGGTGACCTCGCCGCCGTCGATCGAAGCACGCAGGCCGCCGCCGTTCTGGACGGCGATGGTGACGCCCTGGTTCTTGGTGCGATCGAGCATGGCGTCGGCCACCAGATTGCCCATCGAGCATTCCTTGACGCGGCAGACCTTGCGGTCGCCTTCGATCGGGCTTTCAGAAGAGCCGATCACCTTCTTGCGCAGTTCCTCAATCGGCTTTGCCAGTTCGGCGATGCGGGTGATGACGGCCGGATCGGGCGTAAAGGTGGAATCGATCAGGATCGGATCGCCCTTGGCATCCTTGACGACGCCACTATCATCGAAATTGACGACGAGATCGCCGAGATACTTGCTGTAGGAGGCGGCCTGGACGACCGGCGCCTTGTAGCCGCCGGGATTGTCGACCATCGTCGGGTAGGGGCCTTCCGCCTTCGGGTCGGTATTCGAGAGCAGGCTGTGCGAATGGCCGCCGACGACGACATCGACATCCGGGATTTTGGCAATCAGGGCGAGATCGCGGGGATAACCGACATGGGTGAGCGCGATGATCTTGTTGACGCCTTGGCCCTTCAGATCCTGAACGGCTGCGGTGATGGTCTGAACGTCATCTTCAATCGTAACGTTCGGGCCGGGGGAGGAAAGCTCGGGCGTGTCGTTGGTGACGGCGCCGACGATGCCGATCTTCTGGCCGCCGACATCGAGCACCAGCGACGGCTTGATGCGGTCGCCAAGCTTGGAGGCGGCCGTCGCCTTGACGTTCGCCGTTACGACAGGGAACTGCACCTTGTCGAGGAAGGTCGCGAGCCCGTCCTCGCTGTCGTCGAATTCATGGTTGCCGACGGTCATGGCGTCGAACTTCATCAGGTTCAGGAATTCGGCTTCGGCTGCTCCCTTGTAGGTCGTGTAGAAGAGCGAGCCCTGGAAATTGTCGCCGGCATTGAGGAGGACGACGTTCTTGCCAGATAGCGCCTGACGGCGCTGGTCGATCGCGGTCTTCAGGCGGGCCGCACCACCAAAGCATTCCTTCTTGCCTTCCTCCTCGGCCGAGCAGGTGGAGTCGAACTTGTTGATCGATTCGATGCGCGAATGGAAATCGTTGATATGAAGAATATTGAGTTCGTAATCCGCAAAGGCGGCGCCCGCGCTGAGCGCCAGCATGGACGCGGTCAAAAGACCGAAGCTGAAAGACTTCGTCATCCCTGTTCTCCTGATTGAGGCGAAAGATCCCCCTGATCCTCGCCGATCCCTTTTATTATGCGCCGGGGCGGTTTCCCGGCCTGCGGATGTTCCATCAGACGATGCACGACCGCAAGAGAAAGCTGGGCCAGGCGGGACGCTTTCCAAGGGGGCAGGGCAAAAAAGCCGGGTTCCTATCCCCGGCATTCGCCGTCGGCGGTATTTCGGTAGAGTTCGTGCACGGCCCCTGCGATATTCGGGACCGTGGCGAGCGCGATGATCAAGCAGAGAATGGAAACGAGGCGATGAAAGCGCCGGCCGGCCCGATTAGCAAGGAGCGCGCCTGCACCATAGATAAAGACTGCCGGCACCGCGAGGATCAGCACCTGCAGCGGCCCGTCGCAATCGGGAGCGGCGATGCCCTGGGCACGATATTCGTTGGCCGGCGAAACGACCGCAAGTGCCGCAAGCGGTATGGTGAGCGGCAGGACGCGATAAGACGCGACGGCACGCATGCCTAGCCTATCGCCGCATCTTTCATCCGCGGCGGGAAAGCGTGAACTGTGCGCCGGAATCGGAGGTGCAATTGAGCTGGCTCGGGTTCACGAGGGCGCAATTGACCTTGGACTGGGTCTTGCGCACCAGCGAGGTCATGTTGATCTCCACCAGGGTCGGTGAGGTATTGATATAGGTGCCCGAGGCAAGAAGCTGGTTGCTGTCGGTCGTGCGGGTGGTGAAAGTACCGCCCTGGAAGGTGGAAACGATGCCGTTCGGATCGCTCCAGTTGCCTTCGACGCCGGTGGCGGCGGGCGCGGTTGCAACCGGCAGGCGACGCGGCTCTGATGAAACGCAGGCGGCAAGAGCGGCCGCTGCACCGACAAGAACAAGACCAGTTCTGATTTTCATAAGGCTTCTCCCGGCGAATCGGCGCGGCGGACAGCCGCCAAGTTCGGGCAAAACATGGCGCGCGTCCGGCATGAAGGCAAGCCTTGGAGCGGCGGCGGGCAGCAATTATACAGCCGGCGTTACAAAAATGCCCGCCTTGCGGCGGGCATTGTCAAAGCCATGAAAGCGTCCTCAGCGAACGAGAATGTTCCTGAACTGCCACGGATCCTTGGTGTCGATATCCTCCGGGAAGAGGCCCGGACGGCCGTCGAGCGGGGTCCAGTCGGTGTAGTGGCCTTCGACCGGGCCGAGATAGGGCATCTGCACTTCGAGGCAGCGCTTGTAGTCGATCTCGTCGGCTTCGACGATGCCGGCATTCGGGTTTTCCAGCGCCCAGACCATGCCGGCGAGGACGGCGGATGTGACCTGCAGGCCGGTGGCGTTCTGATAGGGCGCGATACGGCGGGTTTCTTCCAGCGACAGGCGCGAGCCATACCAATAGGCATTCTTCTCATGGCCGTAGAGCAGGACGCCGAGTTCGTCGATGCCGTCTTCCAGCTCGTCCTCGTCGAGAACGTGATGGACCGGCTGCGGCGTGCCGCCATTGCCGAACATCTCATGCAGCGAGAGAATAGCGTCGTTGGCCGGATGGTAGGCATAGTGGCAGGTCGGGCGGAAGGTCACTTCGCCGTCCTTGTCGCGGACCGTGAAAAAATCGGCGATCGAGATCGACTCGTTGTGGGTGACGAGGAAGCCATATTGCGGACCGGGCGTCGGGCACCAGGTGCGCACGCGGGTGTTGGCACCCGGCTGCTCCAGGTAGATCGCCGCCTTGTTGCCCTTCTTGTGCTTCTTGGCGTTCTTCGGCATCCATTCTTCATGCGTGCCCCAGCCGAGTTCGGCCGGCTGCAGGCCTTCAGAGATGAAGCCTTCGACGGACCAGGTGTTCCAGAAGACGTTGAGCGGCTTCGGATGCTTGGTGCGCTGGGTGTCGCGCTCGGCGATGTGGACGCCCTTGACGCCGAGCTTCTTCATGAGCTTTGCCCAGCCTTCGCGATCGTGCTGGTCCGGTTCCTCGAATTTGAGGCCGATGTCGTTGGCGAGGTTGACGAGCGCCTGCTTGACGAACCAGGAGACCATGCCGGGATTGGCGCCGCAGGTGGAGACGGCGGTGGCGCCGCCCGGGTTCTTCGCCTTTTCCTTGCGCATGGTTTCGCGCAGCGCATAGTTGGTGCGGTCGGCATTGCTCATGCCCTTGTCGAAATAGAAGCCGAGCCAGGGCTCGACGACGGTGTCGATATAGGGAACGTCGAGTTTGCGGCAGAGCTTGATGATGTCGAGCGAGGAGGTGTCGACCGAGAGGTTGACGCAAAAACCCTGGCCTTCGCCTTCCGTCAGCAGCGGCTTCAGCAGTTCCTTGTAATTGTCCTTGGTGACATATTCCTTGATGTGGCGAACGCCGTGCTTCTTGAGGATCTCCATGTCGGAGGGCTCTTCACGAGGGTCGATGACGACCATCCGGCTCTTGTCGAATTTGAAATGGCGCTCGATCAGGGGCAGGGTGCCGCGGCCGATGGAGCCAAAGCCGATCATCACGATCGGACCGGTAATTTCGGCATATACCGGATAGTTCTGTTCCGTCATTCTTTTCTCCTGTGGAAGGCGACGAAGGCGTTCAGCCTGAAGAATTATTTTGAAATTGCCGCAGAGAGTGCGAGGTGACCGGCTCTAATCATAAAACGACGTCACAATAAAGAGCGTTGACGGGGAAAGGCCAAATATCGAGCGGCGATAGAGGCCGGCGAAGCCATCCTGGGATAGGCAGCCCGATGGATTGGCTTAACCGATGACGGTGCCCTGGTGGAAGAGCATGCGCCAGTGCCCATCCTCTTCCAGCCGCCAGATGGAACTGCGCAGCGTCCGCCTTTCGCTTCCGTCGGTGTCTGTGTAAATGGCGCGGTAGGTGACGAGCGCGATGTGCTCCGCAAGTCTCTGGGTTTCGAAATGCTCGCCGCGGGACGTTCCCGTCCGTTGTTCGGCCAAAAGACTGGGCACAATGACGTCGAAGGTATAGAGCCGTCCGGAGCTGCCGATTTCACGGAAATCGCGCGAGAGCAGCGTCGTCAGCATCTCTCGCGAGGCGCGAACGGACGGGTCGAAGAGCTTTTCTTCGAGCTCTTTCAGATGGTCTGAGAGATCATCCATGATCGGCTCCTGCAAATTCAGCGCTTCAGGATTTCCAGTCCTTCGGCCGTCGTCGTTACGGCAAGCTCGGTGATGTCGTATTCAGCGACGCCGTGGATGGTGAAGGGATCGGCGGCGACATAGGCCTCGATTGCGGCGCGCTCGCCGATTGCGAGGATGACGCCGCCGGTGCGCGGCACCTTGCGGCCGGAAGCGAGGAACCAGCCCTGGACATAACCCTCCTTCACCCAGACCATGTGCGGCTCCATGTGCCTGTCGGCTTCATCGTTGGGTTTCACATAGGTGAGCGAGAGAATGAACATGGTCAGTTCCTGACGAGGTTTGCGCGGATCAGGCCGCGCAGCGAGTTGCCGATATAAAGCGTGCCGGCATCGAGATCGGCAAGAGTAAGGCGGCCGATGCGGGCCTGGCGCCGGCAGATAAGCTCCGTGCGCAGCACGCCGGCGAGCAGGCCGCAGGAAATCGGCGGGGTGCGCAGGATGCCGGTTCCGTCGTCCAGGAAGATCGAGGTGATGGTGCCCTCGCAGACTTCGCCATGTTCGTTCAAAAGCATAACCTCATCGGCCTCATCAGGCCTATATTCGGCACGCGCGATCTCGTAGACGGCGCGGCGTGTCGTCTTGACGCGCAGCAGCCTGTCGGCGGAATGCAGGCGGGTCTCGGCGAGGCGGACGGTCCAGATGGCATCGGGCGCCAGGGGCGCGAAAGCGGCGCTCGTCACCTCGATGTGGCCTTGCGCGTCGAAGGTCAGGCGGATGCGCAGCGGACCGTCAGCACCCGCAACAGCTTCGCCGATCCTGGCCGCCGCCTCGATCGGTTGCGGAAAGCCAAGCCGCCGGGCGGAGCGGGAAAGCCGGGCAAGATGCAGCCGTAGCCGGAGGAAGCCTTCGCCGGGCTGCCAGCGCAGCGTCTCGATCAGCGAAAAATCGATCATCGCGCAATCCATTGGTCGCCGACAGCGAAGCGGGCCTTGAGCAGGCATTCCTCATATTCGGCCTCGGCTGTGGAATCGAAGACGATGCCGCCGCCGACATTGAAGACGGCCCTGCCGCCGTTAAAAAGCGTGATGGTGCGGATGGCGACGGAAAAACGCATGGCGCCGGTGGGGGAGATCATGCCGATCGCCCCGCAATAGGCGTCGCGCGGGGCATCCTCGAGCGCATGGAGGATTTCCATCGCCCGCATCTTCGGCGCGCCGGTGATCGAACCGCAGGGAAAGAGCGCGGAGAAGATGTCGCGGATCGAAAGATCGGGGCGGAGCCTTGCCTGGACATGGCTCACCATCTGGTGGACGGTCGGATAGGTCTCGATGTCGAAGAGCTTCGGGACGTCGAGCGTGCCGACTTCGGTGATGCGGGAGATATCGTTGCGCAGGAGATCGACGATCATGCGGTTTTCCGCCTGCGTCTTGATATCGCGGCGCATGGATTCGATGATTTCGGCATCCTCGGCGGCGGTAGCGCCGCGTTTTGCCGTGCCTTTCATCGGATGGGTCTCGATCCAGCCCTCTTCGTCGGTGCGGAAGAAAAGTTCGGGCGAACGCGAAAGTATGATCGGGCCGCCGAGATCGACCAGCGCGCCGTATTTGACCGGCTGGCGTTCGATCAGCGACCAGAAGGCGGCGCGGGGATCGCCGTTCCAGCGAGCCTCGACCGGCATGGTGAGGTTTGCCTGATAGGCGTCGCCAAGCCGCAGGTGCTGGTGGAGACGGTCGAAGCGCTCTTTATATATGGGGAAACTCCAGGCAGCTTTTGGAGCGGTGAGGAATTCCTCGTTTTCGAGGCGCTGTTTTGGTTGGGCAAGCGGATGCGTATCGGCCTGCGGAGCGTCGAACACGCCGAAACAGATGAGCGGGGTTTCGCGATGTTCCTCGGCGAAGGGAGCAAGTTTTTCCTCGAAGAGGTATCCGGCCTCATAGGCCATGTAACCGGCAAGCCATTTGCCTGCGGCCTTGGCCTGCTCCATCCGGGCAAGGCCTGTAAAGAACTCGGCGCGCGTCCTGGCAACGATGATCTCCGCCGGCTCGGCGAAAAGCATCACCTGTCCGGTCGTGTCGTCGCGAAAGAGGATGTAGGGTTGGTCAGCCACGCGCCGCTTTCATTTTGTTCTGCTCCTCATTGCTCATAATCTCATTGGGAGCGTGAGGCATTTTCCCGCTTCTCCCCACGGGGGAGAAGATGCCCGAAGGGCAGATGAGGGAGCGGAGCGGAGCGACGTCCTGAGCACGTGCGAAGGACAGGTTCTGCCGTGTCGCCCCCGCATCCGCCTGCCGGCACCTTCTCCCCGAGGGGAGAAGAGACCCGTTGCGGCCCTTCCGCCTTTGGAGAAGAGGCTCTCAGGCCCTATCCAACGCTTCCAGTTCGTCGATCAGCCCTTCGATCATCGACAGGCCCTGGCTCCAGAACGACGGATCGGTGGCGTCGAGGCCGAAAGGTTTCAGCAGTTCCGAGTGATGCTTGGTGCCGCCGGCCCTCAGCAGTTCGAAATACTTCTCCTGGAAGCCCTTCTCGGCCTTCTGGTAGACGGCATAGAGCGAATTCACCAGGCAATCGCCGAAGGCATAGGCGTAGACATAGAAGGGCGAGTGGATGAAGTGGGGGATATAGGCCCAATAGGTCTCGTATCCTTCGGAAATGCTGATCGCCGGCCCAAGGCTCTCCGACTGGACGGAGAGCCAGAGTTCGCCGATGTCGTCAGCTGTAAGTTCGCCGGCCTTGCGGGCGGTGTGCAGCTTGCGCTCGAATTCGTAGAAGGCGATCTGGCGCACGACCGTGTTGATCATGTCCTCGACCTTCTGGGCGAGCATCGCCTTGCGTTCGCGCGTATCGGTGGTCTTTTGCAGAAGCGCGCGGAAGGTCAGCATCTCGCCGAAGACGGAAGCTGTTTCGGCAAGCGTCAGCGGCGTCTGGCACATCAGCGCCCCTTGCGCGCCGGCGAGAACCTGATGCACGCCGTGCCCGAGTTCATGGGCAAGCGTCATCACATCGCGCGGCTTGCCCATATAATTGACGAGCACATAGGGATGGGCCGAGGGAACCGTCGGATGGGCGAAGGCGCCGGGCGCCTTGCCGGCACGGACCGGAGCATCGATCCACTGTTCGTCGAAGAAGCGCCTGGCGATAGCAGCCATCTCCGGGGCGAAATTGCCATAGGCCGACAGCACCGTATCCTTCGCCTCCGGCCAGGAGATGATGGCGCTGGAGGTTTCCGGAAGCGGCGCGTTGCGGTCCCAGAAATTCATCTGCTCCATGCCGAGCCATTTCGCCTTCATCTTGTAATAGCGATGCGAAAGGCGGGGATAGGCCTCGCGGACGGCCGCGGCCAGCGCATCGACGACCTCACGCTCGACGCGATTTGCCAGGTGTCGGCTGTCGGCGATGTCCTCGAAGCCGCGCCAGCGGTCGGCGATCTCCTTATCCTTGGCAAGCGTGTTGGTGATCAGCGTGAAGGTGCGGATATTCGCCCTGAAGGTTTCGGCGAGCGCCATGGCTGCCGTGCGACGCACTTCCGGATCCTTTTCCTGCAGCTTGTTCAGCGCCACTTCGAGCGGCACTTTCTCGCCATCGATGTCGTAGCGAAGTTCCGCCATGGTTTCGTCGAAGAGGCGGTTGAAGGCGGCGGCCGATGTCATCGACTTCTCGAGGAAGAGCTGTTCCAGCCTGTCGTCGAGCTGATAGGGCTTGTCCTTCCTGAGGTCGAGCAGCCAAGGGCGATAATGTCCGGCGACGGGATCATTCGCCATGCAGGCGTCGATCACCGCGTCGTCGATGCGGTTCAGTTCCAGCGCGAAGAACAGGAGATGGCCGGAAAATTCGGTGATCTTGGTCTGTACGTCGCCATAGAGCTTGCCATTTGTCGGATTGGTGGTGTCGGAGAAATAGGTCAGGCCGGCAAAGGAGCCGAGACGGCCGATGATGTCGTCCAGCGCCTCATATTCCTTCAGCGCCGCGCCGATGCCCTCAGCGCCGGTCTTCGCCGCCGCCTCCGTGAGTTTGCCCTTCCACTTTTCTTCAAAGGCGATCGCGGCCTTGCCGGCCTTTTCCATGTCGGCGACGAAGGCGGTGGAGGTGGCGGAGGGATAAAGATCCTGCAGCTTCCAGACCGGCAGATCGCCGAGCGCCGCATCGGCGGCCCCGGCTGGCGCTGCCGCCGATAGAAGAAGGCCGGCGTGCGGGAGCTTGTTTTTCATGAGCGCAATTCCTCTCCACTTTCATAACAGTCTGCTTGTCTAAGCGCGCTAAGGCCGGGCATCAAGGGGCTTTCGGCGCATGAAAGGCCTCGCTTCGGCACGAAAACGACCTGTTGCAATCGTTAAAATGCAATTATTTCTCAAAACTGGATGTTCAAGCCTTGCTGTCAGAGTGCGCTTTATGGTTTCGCATGAAGTGAGGCGACAATGACCGGTTACAATGAGCTCAAGGGAGCAGGGCAAATCCTCGTGGTCGAGGACGACCCCGTACAGCGCCGCCTGCTCAAGAACGCAATCGAGCGTCACGGCCATGTCGTGCACCAGGCGGAAAATGGCCGCATCGGCCTGGAAATGGTCAAACGCGACAGCGGCCTTTTCAACGTCATCGTGCTCGACTTGATGATGCCGGAGATGACCGGCCTCGAATTCCTCGATGCGCTTCACGAATTCGGCACGCAAATCCCCGTCATCGTGCAGACGGGGCAGGGCGGCATCGAAACGGTGGTGCAGGCGATGCGCGCCGGCGCCTTCGATTTCGTCGTCAAGCCGGTCTCGCCCGAACGCATCGCCACTTCGATCTCGAACGCGATGAAGCTCGACCAGCGCGAGGTGAAGGCGCGGGCCGGACGCCGGTCGCGCTCAGGCTCGGTCGGTTTCGACGACATCGTCTCGGCAAGCCCGGCGATGCTCCGTGTCATCGATCTCGCCCAGCGGGCGGCTCAGTCCAACATTCCCGTCGTGCTCGAAGGCGAATCCGGCGTCGGCAAGGAACTGGTGGCGCGCGCCATCCAGTCCGGCGGCGACCGCTCGAACAAGCCCTTCGTCACGGTCAATTGCGGGGCGATCCCGCATAATCTGGTCGAAAGCATTCTCTTCGGTCACGAGAAGGGCGCGTTTACCGGCGCGACCGAGCGTCATATCGGTAAATTCATGGAAGCCGACGGCGGCACCATCTTCCTCGACGAGATCGGCGATCTGCCGCTCGAGGTGCAGGTGAAGCTTCTGCGTGCCGTGCAGCAGGGCGAGATCGAGACCGTCGGTGCGCGCACCGCGCACAAGGTCAATGTCCGGCTGATCTCTGCGACCAACAAGGATCTGATCGAGGAGGTCAAGAACGGCCATTTCCGCGAGGATCTCTACTATCGCCTCAACGTCTTCCCGATCACCATTCCGGCGCTGCGCAAACGCAAGGAAGATATTCCGCATCTGGTGCGCGTCTTTGCCGACCGCTTCTCCAGCGAGCAGAAGAACGGCCGCCGCATGACGGTGAATGCCGGCACGCTGGCTTTGCTGACCGCCTATGACTGGCCGGGCAATATCCGCCAGCTCGAAAACGCGATCTTCCGCGCGGTCGTCCTGGCCGAAGGGCCGGAGCTGACCGAGGCTGACTTCCCGCAGATCGCCGCCCAGCTTCCGGAATATGACGTCGTAGATCACCTGGCCCTCGTTGCCGACAATACCGGCCTCGATCTCGACAACGGCTATGGCGAGGACTTCAGGGCGTCGATGTCGGGAGAGGTGCACCACCGCCTGTCCGAGGCCTCGGAAAACGCGATCGCCAGCGTCAATCCTGCCGGAGACGTGCGCAAGCTTGCCGATGTCGAGGAGGAACTCATCCGATTCGCGCTCAAATTCTATCGCGGGCAGATGAGTCAAGTAGCGCGCAAGCTCGGCATCGGCCGATCCACACTTTATCGCAAGCTCAAGGACTACGGCATAGACCCCGACAATCCCCAGAAAGATGCGGCTTAAGCGCTTTTTCGTTAAGATTAAGGCAACCACGTTTTGTTACTAGTCATAAACCACTTGTTAGTGGCGCGTTCACTATGTAAAGAAAAGGTTGATCATGTGTGGCATTTTTGCCATCGTGTGACCGCATTTGACAGTCATCTGAGACAGTACGGGACATTGTCTGTCTGACGGGGATCGAGTTGCCGAATCTGAATGGGAATTCCAAGCCTTCGCGCTTGAGCTGGCGTTTGTTGTGCGCCGACATTTGCGGAAAGGCAAAAAGGACGGTAGCGGCCGCCCTTCTTGCGCTCGCGGTTTCCTCACCGGTATTCGTTGGTACGCCTTCGCAGGCAGCGGGCGACACCCGCAGCCTCAAGCTTTATTTCATTCATACCGGCGAAAAAGCCGTCATCACCTACAAGCGGAACGGCAAGTTCGACCCCAAGGGTCTGCAGCAGCTGAACCGCTTTCTGCGCGACTGGCGCAAGAACCAGCCGACGAAGATGGACCCGCGCCTGTTCGACCTGATCTGGGAAGTCTATCGCCAGAGCGGTTCGAGGGATTACATCAACGTCGTCTGCGGTTTCCGTTCGCCGGGGACCAACGAGATGCTGCGCGGCCGCTCGCGCAAATCCGGCGTCGCCGAAAAGAGCCAGCATATGCTCGGCAAGGCGATGGATTTCTTCATTCCCGACGTCAAACTCGCGACGCTGCGCGCCATCGGCATGAAGATGCAGGTCGGCGGCGTCGGCTTCTATCCGAAATCGGGCTCGCCCTTCGTGCATATGGATGTCGGCGGCGTTCGCGCCTGGCCGCGCATGAGCCGCGACGAACTCGTCAGGCTTTTCCCCAACGGCAACACCATCCATATTCCGGCCGACGGCAAGCCGCTACCGGGCTACCAGCAGGCGATGGCCGACTATAAGCGCCGCGGCAGCGGCCCGCAGATCCAGATCGCCAGCGCTTCCGAATCGGCGCCGAAGCACAAGACGCTATTTGCCGCGCTCTTTGGCGGCGGAGCGGACGAGCAGGAAGACGAGTCGGACGATTCCACGCCTGTCGCCGTCGCCAAGGCGACGCCGCCGAAGGCCGAGCCCGCTCCTGCCGAGCCGCAGCAGACCGAAGTCGCCGATCTGAACGCGCCGGTGCCGCAGGTTCGCCCGGCATTCAGCAACCAGCCGACGGGCAGCGAAGTGGCGAGCGCGCTGGTCGCGCCGCCTTCGGGTAATGCCGCACAGCAGGCTCTTGCTGCGGCCGTTCCGGCCGACCAGGCCCAGCCGCAGCAGTTTGCCGATCTCAGCGCCTACAGCATTCCGGTTCCCTCGCTTCTCGGCCAGCGCCGCGCGCCTGGCGATGCCGAGGTTGCATTGACCGATCCCATGCTGACGGGCGCGAATGCACTGCCGGTTCCGACGCCGATCGAACGTCCTGCCGTTGCCGAGAACCTTCTTGCCGCGGCCGATGCCGATCCGGAAGCAGAGGCCGACGAAGCCGATCAGGACGCGCTGTCTCCTGCCCTTGCCGATGCGCTCGACCAGCAGCGAAACGAGGATGCGGAAAGCCAGATCGCGTCGAAGGCGGCGCCGCAGACGGTCGAGCAGGCGATCAACGCCGCGATGACGCAAAAGGCGCCTGCCGCAAAGCCGCCGCTCGAACTCGCCGCCTTGGCGCCGATGACCAAGTCGGCAAGCTTTGGCGACGGCTTCGACGAACCGGCCGTCGAAAGCGCCGTGGCGCAGGGGCTTCCTGCCAAGGGTGGTCGCCCGACGCATAAGGAAGCCGCCGCAGCGGATGCCAGCCGCACGACGGTGCGCACCGAACCGAAGCTGACTGAAAAGATGATCTCGCAGTGGGCGCTCACCAATGCCCGCCTGGAAATGGCCTCCAAGCAGGTCAAAGCGCCGCGGTTCGTCAGCCAGACGATGCGCGCCCAGCCGACCGCCGTCTATGCCGAGGGCTTCAACGTCAAGACCGCTTCGGTCGACCCGGCCCGCTTCAGCGGCACGGCTGTGAACTTCATGGAAGTGCGCAAGTTCAACACGAACTGAGCCTGCCAATTGAGGAAATGTCGAAAACCGCCGGAGCGATCCGGCGGTTTTTCTTTTTTATTTCGATCCGGCAAGCTGGCTGTTTAGGCAGTTGTTTCCACCGCAAAAGAAAAGCCGCCGGGAGGCCGGCGGCTTGTCGACATCGGTACTGCCGGAAGGATCAGCCTTCCGGCGGCGACTCGATCATGCCGAGCGCGAGCAGGTAGGTGTCGAGGATTGCTTCCTCTTCCATGCGTTCCTGCTCGTCCTTCTTGCGCAGCGCCACGACCTTCTTCAGGATCTTGGTATCGAAGCCCATTCCCTTGGCCTCGCCATAGACGTCCTTGATGTCGTCGGCGATGGTCTTCTTTTCTTCTTCCAGCCGTTCAATGCGCTCGATGAAAGCGCGAAGCTGATCGCGGGCGACGCCATGAGCATCAGACATCGTGTTCTCCTGGTTTTCGGTGATCAATTTTGGATGCCAGTGACTGCCGCGAAGCGGCGTCACGGTCAAGCCTGTTCGCGGCCAGCCAAGCTATTTGTGTGGATTGTTCAGTTCAAAAGCAGCCTTTTGCACAGGCGAGGCCTCGTTCTGGTGAAGATTCTTCCAGTCCTCATAGGACATGCCATAGACCATTTCGCGCGATTCGTCCTTGGTAACCGGGACACCTTCGGCCTCGGCGGCTTCGCGATACCAGTTCGACAGGCAGTTGCGGCAGAAGCCGGCCAGATTCATCAGATCGATGTTCTGAACGTCGCTGCGTTCGCGAAGATGTGCGACGAGGCGGCGGAAGGCGGCAGCTTCGAATTCGGTCTGTTGTTCCTTGCTGAGCGCGGTCATCTCGCTTCCTTTCGTTAAAGTGAGGCCTTTCGTTTGGAGGCCTTCGTTCAATAGGGGCCGGTGCGCGACAGGTGGACATCGTATTCGTGCAAAGCGGGATCGGCATTCATCGCCGCAAAGATCGGCGCCAGGCGTTCGGCCCATGCTGATATGCCGGTCTCGTCTCTGATCAGGTCCTGGCGCACCTCGAGCAGCGCATGCGGAATGCCTGTGATCATGCAATGGCGGTACATGGTATCGCCCTTCAGCGCGCCGTCATAGGGTTCGTTGTCGCCAACCGCGAGATCGGGATCTGCGCGCAGCATGTCAAGCAGCGGGCCGACGGCGCGATCGTCGCTATCCCAGAGCACGGCAGCGTGCCAGGGACGAGGAATACCTTTCCAGGCCGGCGTGAAGGAGTGCAGCGACAGTACCAGCGGTGCCCTGCCGGTTGCATTCGCCACGCTGTCGATCGTTGCGGCGACAGCGTCGTGATAGGGGCGATGGAAGGTTTCGATCCGGTAGTTCCATTCCTGCGGCGTGATCGGATGATTGCCTGATATGACGGCGCCGTCGGAGATCTTCATGATCAGTGTCGGATCGTCTTCACCGCGATTCGGATCGATCAGCAGACGCGAAAAGCCGCCGAGCACGGCAGGAACGCCGAGTTTTTCCGAAAGCTGCCGCGTCAGGCCCTCGATGCCGATGTCATAGGCGATGTGGCGGGCGAAGGCCGCGTCGGGCAGTCCGAGCCGGCCATATCGCGCGGGAAGGCGGTTCATCGCGTGATCTGCGAGGATCACCATGCCTTTGTCATGTTTGCCGGATAGGATTTCGAAGGATTGGAAGTCGTCCATCAGGAATTGCCGTTCGTCATTTGCGCCGTCGGGCGCAGTGATCGCATGCGCCTGCGGCGGGTTCAAGCGCGGCACGAGGGAGAGGTTGAACCGGACCCTCGACGGATGGGTTATGAAAGGAAATATAATCGATTAGCATTGCGTTGACTTTCGCTTGACGGCGGCGCAAGAAGACACGGATACGAATAACCGTGGAGCTATTTGGGAGCCGTGTTGATCCAAGCCGCGCCAAGTTTCCTCACGCGGTCCGGACCGCTGGTCCGTCTCGCTCTGTTCGCTCTTGCAGCCGCCATGCCGTTTTTCATCGCAGATGCCGCACGCGCCGATTTTCGCGTCTGCAACGGAACACAGAATCTCGTCGGCGTCGCGATCGGATACCGGGCCAAGGATGGCTGGGTGACGGAGGGCTGGTGGCAGGTGCCGGCAACGACCTGCGCCACGCTGATCGAGGGAGAATTACAGTCGCGATATTACTACCTCTACGCAGAGGACGCCGCCCGGGGTGGACGATGGACGGGTGACGTGCAGATGTGCGTGGCGGAAAACGAATTCAAGATCACGGGTGTGCAGGATTGTTATGCCCGCGGTTACCAGAAGATGGGATTCAAGGAATATGATACGGGCCGCCAGGGTAGCTGGATGGTCCAACTCTCCGACACCCCAGGGACGCAAGAAAGCCAGAATTGATGAAGCGTAATCGCAAAGTTAAAATCCTCGCCACCCTCGGGCCAGCCTCCTCCGAGGAATCGATGATCGAGAAGCTGCACCAGGCCGGTGCGGATGTCTTCCGCATCAATATGAGCCATGCGAGCCACGACATGATGCGTACGCTCATCCAGCGCATCCGCTCGGTCGAAGCGCGCTCCGGCCGACCGATCGGCATTCTCGCCGACCTGCAGGGACCGAAACTGCGTGTCGGCAAGTTCGTCGACGGCAAGGTGGACCTGAGGCCCGGCCAGACCTTCACGCTCGACAACAACGAAGCGCTCGGCGATCAGAACCGCGTCTATCTGCCGCATCCCGAAATCCTGGAATCGGTACAGCCCGGCCATCGTCTGCTGATCGACGACGGCAAGCTCGCCCTGCGCGCAGAAAAATGCGACGGCAAGAGCATCGTCACGACTGTTATTTCGGGCACGCGCATCTCCGACCGCAAGGGCGTCAGCCTTCCCGACACGCTGCTCGGCGTCGGCGCGCTGACGGACAAGGACCGCGCCGACCTCGACGCGGTGCTTGCCACCGACGATGTCGATTGGGTGGCGCTTTCCTTCGTCCAGCGTCCCGACGACCTTGCCGAAGTGCGCAAGATCGCCCGCGGCCGCGTCGGCCTGATGTCGAAGATCGAAAAGCCGCAGGCTCTCGAGCGCATCGAGGAAATCATCGAACTGTCAGACGCATTGATGGTCGCCCGTGGCGATCTCGGCGTCGAAATGCCGCTCGAATCGGTTCCCGGCATCCAGAAGCAGCTGATCCGCGCCTGCCGCCGTTCGGGCAAGCCGGTGGTCGTTGCCACGCAGATGCTGGAATCGATGATCTCGGCGCCGGTGCCGACACGCGCCGAAGTTTCCGACGTCGCGACCGCCGTCTTCGAAGGTGCGGATGCCGTCATGCTCTCGGCCGAATCGGCCTCGGGCGATTATCCCGTCGAAGCCGTCACGACGATGGCGTCGATTGCCACCGCCATCGAGCGCGAGCCGCATTATCCCGGCATTATCTATGCCCAGCGTGCCCAGCCGGAAGCGACCGGCGCCGATGCGATCTCGCTTGCCGCCCGTCAGATCGCCGAAACGCTGAAGCTGTCGGCGATCGTCTGTTACACCTCGTCGGGCACGACAGGCCTTCGTGCCTCGCGCGAGCGTCCGCAAGTGCCGATCCTGGCGCTGTCGCCGATCATCAAGACGGCGCGCCGTCTTGCCGTCGTCTGGGGCCTGCATTGCGTCGTCACCCATGACGCGACCGATCTCGACGACATGGTCAACCGCGCCTGCCGCATCGTCGCCGATGAAGGCTTCGGCAAGCCGGGCGACCGCATCATCATCTCGGCCGGTGTGCCGCTCGGCACGCCCGGCGCCACCAACATGATCCGCATCGCCTATATCGGCTCCGACGGCCAGAGCGGCGTCTGATCCAATCGCATGGATTCTAGAGCCCGCTGCCTGGAAAGGCGGCGGGCTTTTTCGTTGACGGACCGGCATTGCCAAGCTTGGCGGCGCGTGCAAGTTTCGGTCCCTAGGACAGGGTTCGGAGGAGCATCATGGATATCGTCACGCTTCTGGCTTTTGCGGCCGTTTCCTTCGTTGGCATCGCGACGCCGGGGCCGACAGTGCTGTTGGCGCTGACCAACGGTTCGCGGCATGGCCTGCGCCGGGCAATTGCCGGCATGATCGGCGCGGTGCTGTCCGATTTCGTGCTGATCGGCGCCGTCGCGATCGGGCTCGGTGCGCTGCTCGCCGCATCGGAATTCTGGTTCTCGATGCTGAAATGGGCGGGTGCCGCCTATCTCGCTTTTCTCGGTATCATGCTGCTGCGTTCGAAGGGCACGATCGATGCGGCGTTGAAGTCCGGAGTGCCTGCGAGTGTGACATCGCCCTTCTCTATCGGACTGAAGAGTTTTATGGTCGCGGCGACCAATCCGAAGGGCTACCTGTTCTTCTCGGCCTTCCTGCCGCAGTTCATTGATCCTACCATGCCGCAGGCGACGCAATATATGCTGCTCGCCCTTGTCTTTGCCGCGCTCGATTTCCTCATCATGTTCGGCTACGCCTTCTTCGGCTCGCAGGCGGTGCGTTTCCTGAAAACCTCGGGCGCCATGTGGCTGGAGCGGGCCTGTGGTGGCGCGCTGCTGGCGCTTGCCGGCTCGCTGGCCTTTTATCGCCGGGCAACTGTCTGAGTTCAGGGTCGAGCCAGGGATAGGTGGCCAACGCGATAAGTCTGCGTATGCTCGCCGATTTCCGGAACCTCGCGCCATAGCTTGAAGCGTATTCGCGTCCATGTCGTCGGTTCGAAGCCGGAGACGGAGGCGAGTGCGCCGCCCGTCGCCAGGTCGGCTTCGGCCTCCACGCTTTCGACGCGGCGAATGTCGGCGAGAGGTGCGTAGGGCTCTGTCTGCAGGACATCGCCTGTGGCGAACCTCGCTGAGGTGATATCAGGTGAGATTTCTGCCTGCCAGACGATCCAGGTCCTCACCTGTGGCCAGCCGAAGGCGCCGGTGAGCGCCTTGAAGCCCGGGCCGCAGAGGAAATCGCTCGCCCCTTCGGGTTTCTGCCAGAGATAGAAAGGCGCATAGAGATTGTTGCGGCTGCCGAACTCCCCTTTGCGGGCGCTGAGATAGGCTTTGAAGCCGAGATTGGGGAAGCCGTCGAGCAGCGGACCCTTGTCGCGGATACGGCGGTCGATGATCGACATGTCGTAATCGGCTGGCAGGGTGAAGCTGTACTGCATGGCGATCATTGCCGGCCTCCGAGCGCACGAAGCCGCCAGTCGGGGTCGGTCATCTGGGCAATGCCGTTACCGAAGGACCAGTCTTCCGGTGCGCTGGTGCTGATGACGATCATCAGATCCTCCGGCCGGAGGCCCGGCGATTGCGCCAGGAGATCGGCGAGCCGCCGATAGAGCGCCGCCTTCATCTCGCCGGTGCGAGGCCTGCCGATCGTGATCGAGATATAGACGAAGTCGTCCGAGCGCGGGCCGGCGAGATAGCTCCGGTCGAAGATCAATTCGTTGCCGTCATGCTGGTGGATGGCCTGGAAGCGGTCGTTTTCGGGCACGTCGAAGGTCTCGACCAGGGCGCGCTGGATGTTGTCGGCCAGTGCCATGAGGTAGTCCGGCGACTTGCCTTTGTGAAGGGAAATGCGAACGAAGGGCATCGGGATCTCCATGGTTCAGACCGCGGGTCGGCCTTGACAGCAGAACCATCGCACGGCACGATGATGCTGAAAATCAGAATTTTATGGATAAATGGTCCTGAAAATCGGGATAATGCAATGCGACGGACGATCTTCGATCTTGATGTACTTCGGACCTTTTCGACCGGCATGGAGCTCGGCAATTTCGCCAAGGCGGCCGAGCGGCTCGGGCGTTCGACCTCGGCGGTCAGTGCGCAGTTGAAGAAGCTGGAGGAACAGGCGGGCACGCCGATCTTCCGCAAGGCGGGTCGCGGGCTGGGGCTGACCGATGCCGGCGAGACGATGCTCGCTTATGCCAGGCGGCTGCTGGAACTCAACGACGAGGCGGCGGCTGCCGTCAACAGCGTCGAGCTGGAAGGCTGGGTGCGGCTCGGCCTGCAGGAGGATTTCGGCGAGACCCTGCTGCCTGATGTGCTCGGCCGCTTCGCGCGCGCTCATCCGAAGGTCCGGATCGAAGCGCGGGTGGTGCGTAATGCCGAACTGCTCGAGCGCGTCACATCGGGCAAGCTCGATCTGGCGCTTGCCTGGAGTGACGGCACGCTGACGGCGCATTGCGAGCGGATCGGCGAAGTGCCGATGCGCTGGATAGGACCTTCCGAGGGGCAGCCGGTCTGGCAGGCCGCGAGCGGTGAGCCCATGCCACTCGCCTCGCTGGAGGCGCCGTGCCTGTTACGCAGCGCCGCGACCAAGGTGCTGGATGAGGCGGGCATCTCCTGGCGGCTCGCCTTCGTCAGTCCCAGTCTCGGCGGTCTCTGGGCTGCGACGGCGGCAGGCCTCGGTCTCACCATCCGCACGCCGATCGGCCTGCCGGCGAAGGTCCGGCCGCTGGCGCCGGAGACGATCGGCCTGCCTGATTTGCCCAACCTCGGCCTGGTCCTCCACCGGGCGGAAGCCGAACCGCAACCGGCTGCGGCCCGGCTTGCCGAGCTCGTGCTTCAGTCGGTGCTGGGCACGCTGCGCGGAGTGGTGGCCTAACATCTCCGCATTGACCCCTCGGGCGCAAGCTTGTAGCCTCAAACTGCTATGAAGACGTTCACCCTCAATATCGCTTCGGTCTTCTTCTTGAGCCTCTAAGGCTCTGCCTTCGGGCATCAGAAGATGCGGCCGCTGACCAGCCTTCGCGGCTGGAGCGTTGCCGTGGACTGTAACCACCCTGTGTCTGGCCACGGAAAGAGCCGGCAGGTTTGGCGATAGAGAGATATATCATGACATCAGATGTTTACCCGCCGGCGCTGAGTGCTGCGCAGATCGAGCAATTCATCGAAGACGGCTTCATCAGGATCGACGACGCTTTTCCCCGCGCATTGGCCAAGGAAGCTCGTGGCATCATGTGGCGCGACATTCCCTTCGATGCGGATGATCCAAGGACATGGATGCAGCCAGTCGTGCGGCTTGCCGGTTATGGCGGCGGGCCATTCGAGAAAGCCGTCAATACGCCGGTGTTGCATTCGGCCTTCGACCAGCTCGTCGGCAAGGGTCGCTGGGAGCCACGCAGTGGGCTTGGCAGTTTCCCGGTCCGCTTTCCCCATCCCGATGATCCCGGCGATGCCGGCTGGCATGTCGATCTGAGCTTTCCCGGCGAGGATTCCGATCCTGACGAGCAACGGGACTTTTCCGCCTGGCGGGTGAACATCACGTCTCGCGGGCGGGCGCTGCTGATGCTCTTCCTGTTCTCGGATGTCGGGGAGGAGGATGCACCGACCCGTATCCGCGTCGGTTCGCACAAGGATATCGCCCGCCTCCTGGCGCCAGCGGGTGAGGCGGGGATGGCCCACCTCTGGCTGGAGCATGTCGGGGAGGAGCGGCCGCTGGCCTTGGCGACGGGACGGGCGGGCACGGTCTATTTGTGCCACCCGTTCCTCATCCATGCAGCGCAGATGCATCGCGGCAAGCAGCCGCGTTTCATGGCGCAGCCCGGCCTTGCGCCTTCCGAAGCCCTTCGGCTCGAACGGGAGGACGGCGCCTATTCACCGGTCGAGACGGCGATCCGGCGCTCGCTTCAGGAGCAGTAGCGAAGGCAGGATGCGTCCTGCCGTCGCAGGCTGGATGCATCACATCTGCAGTTCCTGCAGGGCGGCGCGCCGGATTGCCTGCGGCGGCTGACCGAAAGCGCGAAGGAAGGCGCGGCGCATGCGCTCGCGATCGGCAAAACCGGTTTCGCGGGCAACGACATCGATCGGGTGCCGGCCCTGTTCCATCATCAGGCGGGCCGCTTCCAGCCGCAGGTTCTCGACGGCCTTGGCCGGCGATTGCCCGGTTTCGGCGCGGAAGGCGCGACTGAACTGGCGGGGGCTGAGATGGGCGGCTTCCGCCAGCTCCTCGACCGAAAGCGCCGATTTCAGATTGCTGCGGGCGTGGGCGAGCGCCTTCTGGATGCGGTCCGATTTGGGCTCCAGTTCCAGAAGGGCTGAAAATTGCGACTGGCCGCCGGCGCGGCGGTGATAGACGACAAGCATGCGGGCAACGGCGCGCGCCACTTCGATACCGTGATCCTTCTCGACCATCGCCAAAGCCAGATCGAGACCGGCCGTCATGCCGGCAGAGGTCCAGACGGAACCGTCGATGATGAAGATCCGATCCTCTTCCATCTTTATTTTCGGATAGCGGCTTTGCAGTTCGCGGGAGACATACCAGTGCGTTGTCGCGCGGCGGCCGTCGAGGATGCCGGCTTCGGCGAGAAAGAAGGCGCCCGTGCAGATCGACGCCAAACGACGTGCGACGGGCAGGGCGGCGCGGATAAAGGCGGCTTCTACGACATTCGGCAGGCGGATGCCCGGGGCTCCTGCCACGATCAGCGTGTCGAGGGCCGGGTCGCCAAAGGCTTCCGTTTCCATCACCATGCCAAGCGAATTGGTAACCGGCCCACCATTCTCGGAAAGATAGCGGATGTCGTAAACCTTTTCCTCAAGCTCGATATTGGTGAACTCGAAGGCCGAGACGGCAGCCAAGCTCATGATCTGGAATCCGGGATAGAGCAGAAAGCCAATTTTCTGCATTTCGTCGCCTCCGAGAAAATGATGTCTTAAAAGGTGGTATATACGACATTTGGGACATCAGCAATCAGGCGTAAGAATCTCTTCAAGCGCAAGGCCATCGGGCCGGCGTATTCAAGGAGACGGATCATGTTGCAGGAACATAAGGGCACGGCGCTGGTGACGGGCGCATCCTCGGGCATTGGCGTGATCTACGCCCATAGGCTGGCAAAGCAGGGTTACGATCTCATCATCGTCGCCCGCAACGGCGAGCGCCTGCAGGCGCTGGCAAGTCGGTTGAGTGATGAGACCGGACGGACCGTCGAGACTGTCGTCGCCGATCTCGGCGACAGGGTCGATCTTGCTCGCGTCGAAAGCGTGCTGAAGGAAGATCGGAGCATCACGCTTCTCGTCAACAATGCTGGCTTCGGCGGGACGGCGCCGCTGCTTGCCGCCGATGTCGACAAGATGCAGGAAATGATCGAACTCAACGTCACGGCGCTGATGCGGCTGACCTATGCCGCTGTTCCTGGCTTCGTTGCGCGTGGCGGCGGTACGATCATTAACATTGCGTCTATTGTCGCGATCGCACCGGAACTCTTGAACGGCGTTTATGGCGGTACGAAAGCCTTCGTGCTCGCCTTCAGCCAATCGCTGAAGCATGAGCTGGCGGAGAAGAACGTTCGCATCCAGGCCGTTCTGCCCGGGGCCACGGCAACGGAATTCTGGCACATCGCCGGCACGCCGGTCGAACATTTGCCGAATGAGATCGTGATGTCGGCAGAAAATATGGTCGATGCGTCGCTCGCAGGCCTCGAGCAGGGCGAATTCGCGACCATTCCGTCGCTCGAGGATGCCGGTCTGCTTGCCGCCTATGAGCAGGCGCGCGAGGCGCTGATGCCGAACCTGTCTCGCAGCATGCCGGCGGAGCGCTACAAGATCGCCTGAGGCTTACCGATGAAAAGCCATCCGCGGCAGTGCTGCGGATGGCCCAAAAAGCGTTCACGGCATTTGCGGCCGATCGCAACCTTGTACGCTGCGAGCTGCTCAGCCGTAGCGTCCGAGCGCCGTGGCGAAGATATCGGCATCGACATTGCCGCCCGAAGTGACGGCGACGATCGTGTTGCTTTCCAGGGCGTCGCCATGGAAGAGGGCGGCGGCAAGGGCCACGGCGCCGCCGGGCTCGACGACGATCTTCAGCCGCGAGAAGGCGAGCGCCATAGCGCGCAGCGCCTCTTCGTCGGTGACGACGATGCCGGCGCCGGCTAAGCGCTTGAGGATCGGGAAGGTGATGGTGCCCGGCTGCGGCGTGACGATCGCATCGCAGATCGAGCCCGATACCGCCGCGTTGCGTTCGATCTTGCCGGAGGCGAGCGAGCGGGTGGTGTCGTCGAAATCCTTGGGCTCGCAGGGGCGGACGCGAAAGCCGGGGGCGCTGGCTTCGAGGGCGAGCGCAATGCCAGAGGTCAATCCGCCGCCGCCGCAGGGAACGAGGACCTCGGCCGATGTCACGCCTTCCTCTTCCGCCTGTTCAGAGATTTCGAGACCGGTCGTGCCCTGACCGGCGATGACCAGCGGTTCGTCGAAGGGCTTGATCAGCGTCAGGCCGCGTTCGGCCGAAAGCCTGGCGCCGATCTCGTCGCGATCTTCATTGACGCGGTCGTAGAGCACCACTTCGGCGCCGAAGGCGCGGGTGTTGGCGATCTTCAGCTTCGGCGCATCGCTCGGCATGATGATGACAGAGGGGATATTGTGCAGCTTGGCCGCAAGCGCAACGCCCTGGGCGTGGTTGCCGGAGGAGAAGGCGATGACACCCTTCGAGCGCACCGCCGGATCGAGGCCGGAGACGGCCGACCAGCCGCCGCGAAACTTGAACGAGCCGGAATGCTGCAGACATTCCGCCTTCACGAATAGGCGCCGGCCGGCAATCTCATTCAAAAAAGGAGAGGAGAGAAGCGGCGTGCGCCTTGCATGACCGCGCAGACGGGCGCGAGCTGCGACAATCATTTCAATGCTGGCCATTCGGGAATCTTTCTGCTTGCGGGTTCGCCCATGCATAGGGCGAGGCAAGCTAATTGTGAACGGCGACTTTGTCACGGTGACATGAATGGTGCCACCGCTGCTTCATCAGCCGCGTTGTGCTTCCGCCAACTGCTTGATCAGGCGACCCCGAAGCGTCAGTAGCCGCTTGCCGACCCTTCCGTTGCGCGGCTGTCCATGGCGCCATTGTAGCGGGCGCCGCCGCCTTTTTCGATGGCGGCAAGGCTTTTGCCGCCGACGAGGATGCCGGCGGCCTGGCCCCAGACCGTCCCGTCATTGCCGCCGTCGAAGCTGTAGCCCATGGCGGCGAGCGTCTGTTCCGTATCCGGCGAAAGTGCATAGGGTTCGAGAAAGACCTTGTCGGGCTGCCATTGGTGGTGGAGACGCGGGGCGTTGACCGCCTGACTGATGTCCATGCCGAAATCGACGACATTGAGGATCGCTTCCAGCGTGATGGTGATGATGCGCGAGCCGCCGGGGCTGCCGATCACCATGAAGGGCTTGCCGTCCCGAGTGACGATCGTCGGGCTCATCGAGGAGAGCGGCGTCTTCTTCGGGGCGATGGCATTGGCCTCGCCCTGCACCAGTCCGTAGAGGTTCGGCACGCCGGGCTTGGACGTGAAATCGTCCATCTCGTTGTTGAGCAGCACACCGGTGCCGGGCGCTACGACGGCGGCACCGAAGGAGCCATTCAGTGTATAGGTGACGGCGACTGCATTGCCCTCGTCGTCGATGATCGAATAATGCGTGGTCTCGGTGCTTTCCTTGCCGCCCAGCGGTTTCAGGTTCGCCGAGGTGCCGGCCTTGTAAGGGTCGATCTTGGCTGCGATCTCCAAAGCATACTTCTTGTCGAGCAGCTTTGTCACCGGGTTCTCGACGAAATCGGGATCACCGAGCGCAGCATTGCGGTCGACATAGGCATAGCGCATCGCCTCGACCATGATGTGCACGGTTTCAGCTGAGTTATAGCCGAGATAGGAGAGTGGATATCCTTCGAGAACGTTGAGGATCTCGCAGATGATGACGCCGCCGGAAGACGGTGGCGGCGAAGAGATGATGTCGTAGCCGCGGTAATTGCACTCGATCGGCTTCAGCTCGCGCACGGCATATTGCTCGAAATCCTCCTTGGCGAGGATGCCGCCCTTGGCCTGGCTCGCCTTGACGATCGCCTCGGCGGGCGCGGCCTTGTAGAAGGCGTCGGGGCCTTTTTCGGAGATGCCTGCCAGGACGGCGGCAAGGTCCGGTTGCTGGAGTTTTTCGCCTGATGCATAGGGTTTGCCGTCCGCTTTCAGGAAGATCTTTGCCGTGGCTTCATCCTTGGAAAGGCGTTTGGCGTTGCTGGCGAAACTTGCCGCGTCGCCCTGTTCCAGCGTGAAACCTTCCTTGGCGAAGCGGAGTGCCGGCGCGATCAGTTCTTCGCGCGATTTGGTGCCGTATTTCTCGCGCGCGGTCTCGAAGCCCATGACGGAGCCCGGTACGCCGACGGCAAGATAACCGTCGAGGCTGGCACGCGGCACGATATCGCCCTTGGCGTCGAGATACATGGTCTTCGTGGCGGCAAGCGGCGCGCGTTCGCGGAAATCGAGGAAGGTCTTCGTGCCGTCCTTCAGGCGGATGGTCATGAAGCCGCCGCCGCCGAGATTGCCGGCTGAGGGATAGACAACCGCCAGTGCATAACCGACGGCGACCGCCGCATCGACGGCATTGCCGCCGCCTTTCAGCACGTCGACGCCGACGTCGGTCGCCAGATGCTGGGCGGTGACGACCATGCCGTGCTCGGCTTCGACGGGCGCAGGCGAGGCGGCAAAAGCCGCGGTCAGGCTCAGCGACAATGCTGATATGACGGAGATCGTCCCGATATGCAGGCGGCCCATGATTTCCCCTCCTATGGACAATGATGGAAAAACATATGGGACTGCGATGGCACGAGGCAATGCAAGGGATTGGCTTTAAATCATGTCGCGCAAAACTGTGCCGCGGGTTTGTGACGGCGACATGCGTAAAAACAAAACCCAAAGCTTCAGCAGTTCGACGAGTTTCCCGTTGACGTCGGCGTTATCGAGCGGCGTACGATGCTCTTTATCTTCGCCGGATGGGTCAGCGTCAGGCCGGTCGAAGGTCATGCGGCCCTTGGCCGGATAATTATACAATTCAACGTGCTACAGCGTGTTTTGCGCGTCTGAGAAGACACGCGGCGCAGCAGACGCCAACGACGGCGCGGTTGCGACCGTCCGATCGCGTGAGGTGGCGGCAAGCCTCTCTTCGGCCTTGCGGGCGATCGCCTGCAGGTCGCGGGGCTTGCCTGATATCTTCTCCATGGCGGCGATGGCGACATCGGTTGCGAGGTAATCCGGCTTGTGGCCGACGCCGCGAACGGTGATGAGTTCGGAGCGTGATATATCGCGGGCAAGGCCGCGCGAATGCAGGTGTTCCCAGACGATCTCGTCGCGGTCGCCCGTTATGATGACGGTCGGCGCGGTGATCTGCGAATAAAGCAGCGACTGCTCCTTCACATAGGCGAGCAATCTTTTGAAATCGGCGGCATTGTTGTGGAAGGCGCTGGGGCGCAGCACCAGCGACGGACCGGTTTTTTCGATGTAATCGGCCGGGCGAGGATTGGGGCGGAAGACATTCAGCGTGCCACGCTCCAGCCGTCTCAGCCCGAGCGGTACGACGATTGCGTGAGTGAAGAGCCAGCCGACGACCGGTGTCGTGGCGACATGGTAGTACCAGTCGATGCCGCCCGGCCAGGGATGGGTGGCGGGCGCGAGGAAGAGCAGGCCGGCGGTCTTGTCAGGATGGCGCAGGCCGAAGGCGGCGGTGATCGCGCCGCCGAAGGAATGGCCGACGATGATCGCCTTTTCGATGCCGCGCTTCTCCATCAGTCTGGCGATCGCATCGGCCTGGCCGGAGGGGACGGCGTTCTCGGGTCCGCCGCGTTCGGAATAGCCATGACCGGGGCGATCGACGAAGAGCATTTCCGCCCGGCCTTCGAGCGCGGCACGAAAGGCGACGACCTGATCGAGCAGATTGCCGCTGGCGCCGTGAATGAAGACCAGCGCCGGCAGATCCGCATTTTTGGGACGCTTGATGTGGACGGCATTCATGCGGTAACCGCCGACATCCGTCAGTTCTCCGATATTTGGATAGGCGTGTTCGAATTGCCGCGCCTTATAAGTGGAATAACCGATGGCGGCGGCGAGCGGGGCGAGAAGAGCGGAAACTTCTGCAAGCATGATCTCAACGAGCGATATTTGCGGGACGGCCTGCGGCGGACAACCGCCACATCGTTCCTCTAAAGTCTAAAATTGTGCATCGTGATCGGACGTCAAGATCGCTGACCGGGAATCAGGTGCGGTTGCCGGCAAGTTTTTCCGCAAGCGTGTTGGCCTGTTCCTGCGCGGTGCGTTCGGCGGGATAGATATCGAGAAAACGCTCCCAAGCTTTCAAGGTCAGCTGGTCGTTGCCGGAATTGCTAAGGATCGCCGCCATGCCGGAGAGAGCGCCGAAATGGCGCGGCTCGAGATCGAGCACACGTTCGATGTCGGACATCGACTTGCGATAATTGCCCATGACGAAATTCAGCGTGGCGCGGCGGTTCCAGCTTTCGGCATAATCGGGCTTCAGCGCGATCGCCTCATCGAGGAAATCGAGGGCGGCGGGGTTGCGCTTTTCCTCGATCGCCTTGTCGGCCCACTGCATCAGCAGATTGATGGTGGCGCTACCGGAATCGTTCCATTCCATGCGGATTTCATTGGCGATGCCGCTGGCCTTTTCGGGATCGCGTTCACGCTTCAATTGGCTGAAGAGCTGGTCGAGGTGCTGCTTCGGCGAATTGTTGGTATCCGCCTGCTCGACGATGACGTCCTTTTTCGCCGCGGCGGCCGGCTTTTCCGCGGCGGTCGCCGGAAAGGAAGAGGTGAGCAGAATGAGAACGAGCGGCAGCGCCGCTGATGTCAAAGCAAAAAAGCGCATGGCGGACATATTAGCCCGCCAGCGCCGAAGATCAAACAAATTTGACGTGATCACCGCAGCGACCCACCGGATATATCTGCCGGCGCAAGCTCACGCGGCAGGGCGATCCGGACGCGCGAAATCAGCCCTGACGAGCCTTGAAGCGCGGGTTCAGCTTGTTGATGATGTACATGCGGCCCTTGCGGCGAACCAGACGGTTGTCACGGTGACGAGCCTTGAGCGACTTGAGCGAATTCTTGATCTTCATTTTTCTGATCCGCGATCTCTATGGGGGAATTCACATTCGCCCGTATCTTTAACAATCAAAAGCGCGCCATCGGGCGCGCTGTTTAGGTGGGGGAGCAGATACCCCGTCACCTTTTCCGTGTCAACCACATGAAGGTGTTTTTCCCAAGGCGCAGCGGTGTTTTCTCAGGCCAAAACCGGCGATTTCGGCGTCAAGGTGGTGACATGGCCCATCTTGCGGCCGGGGCGCCACTCGGTCTTGCCATAGAGATGAACCAGCGTATCGGGGCGCCGCAGCCAGTCGGGAACGGCAAGAATATCGTCGCCGATCAGGTTCTGCATGACGCAGTCGGAATGGCGCTCGCCGTTGCCGAGCGGCAGGCCGGCAACGGCGCGGATATGCTGCTCGAACTGGCTGACGACGCAGGCGGCTTCCGTCCAGTGACCGGAGTTGTGGACACGCGGCGCCATCTCGTTGGCGATCAGACCGCCATCGGCAAGCACGAAGAATTCGATGCCGATGACGCCGACATAGTTCAATGCAGCAAGGATTTTCTCGGCAGATTGCCGCGCGGCGTCCGCCGCCGGCGCAGAGATCGCAGCGGGAACCGTCGAAGTGTGGAGAATGCCGTTGCGGTGCACATTCTCGGCGGGATCGAAGCAGACGACCGTACCGTCGGTGGCGCGAGCAGCGATGATCGAGACCTCACGCTCGAAGGCGACGAAGCTTTCGAGGATGAGCGGCACGCCGCCAAGTGCTGCATAGGCACCATCCGGGCTGTCTGCGGCCGAGCGGAAAACCTTCTGGCCCTTGCCGTCATACCCGAGACGGCGGGTCTTCAGCACGCCCTGGCCGCCGAAATCCTTCAGTGCCGTCTCGAGGTCGGCCTGGCTGTCGATCGTGTGGAAGCGGGCAGTTGATATGCCGCAGCCATTGAGAAAGCGCTTTTCGACAAGGCGGTCCTGGGCTGCTTCCAGCGCCTTCGGCGGCGGATAGACGAACACACTAGCCGAGAGCGTTTCGGCGGCTACGACGGGCACGTTCTCGAATTCGTAGGTGACGACGTCGCAGATATCGGCGAGTTCGGCCAGTGCCGCCGGATCGTCATAGGCGGCGGTAATCTGCCGGTTGGCGAGCTGGGCGGCTGGGCAGTCCGCCTGCGGCTCGAGGATGACCGTGCGAAAATTCAACCTGGCGGCGGCAATGGCTAGCATGCGGCCGAGCTGGCCGCCGCCGATAATGCCGATCGTTCTTGCCGTCATAGATCGTCCATCGGGTATTCGGCGACGGCAGCACTCTGGCGCTCGCGCCATTCGTCGAGCCGGTCGGCGATTTCTTCGTCGGAAAGGGCAAGCACGGCGGCGGCGAGAAGGGCGGCGTTGACCGCGCCGGCCTTGCCGATGGCAAGCGTACCGACAGGAATACCGGCCGGCATCTGCACGATGGAAAGGAGGCTGTCCTGGCCGGACAGGGCTTTCGACTGGACCGGCACGCCGAAGACCGGCAGCGGCGTCATCGCGGCGGTCATACCCGGCAGGTGGGCGGCGCCACCGGCGCCGGCGATGATGACCTTGAAGCCCTCCGCGCGTGCGCCCTTGGCGAAATTGACCAGCCGGTCGACTGTGCGGTGCGCCGAAATGATGCGCGCGTCATAGGGAATTTCCAGCGCCTCCAGCGTGTCGGCGGCGTTTTTCATGGTTTCCCAGTCGGACTGGCTGCCCATGATGATGGCGACGGGTGGTCTGTCTGTCATCGTTGCTGCTATTCCCTCTCAGGCGATGATGTCAGGGACGATCTGATCTTCCAGCTTGGAGAGCCTGTCCTTGATAACGAGCTTCTTCTTTTTCATTCGCTGGATCCGCAGAGCATCGCATCCGGTCTGAATCATGGCGTTGATCGCGGCGTCGAAATCCTCGTGCTCCTGGCGCAGACGCGCCACTATGAGCCTGATTTCCGCCTGTTCCTGATCGGCCATATGCATTCCCCGTTATCGTCCTTTGGACCTTGTCCGATCTGGCGATGATTTCCGCAAGCTCCTATCACCAAATACAGGTAACGGCTAGTTAGTCTTGATCATGAAATTGCCATCCAGTCTTCATCTTTTGGCCTTCGACAAGCCTTCAAAAATATGTCACAGTCCCGCCCGTTGACACCTTGATCCCCGACGATGTTGGCCGGGGAGGGTAAGAGGAAGGAAGGGTCATATGACTGTTCAAGCTCATCTTGAGTCACTCCAGAAAAAGCATGTCGCTCTCGAGGAGGAGTTGCACGCGCTCAGAACATCTCCCTCTATTTCCGATACGGAACTTGCCGAATGCAAGCGCCGCAAGCTGCGCATCAAGGACGAGATTCAGCGTCTTAAGTCATCCGTCCACTAGTCTTCCCAAGGGTCGCCGGGCGATCATCTTGCGCAACAAGGTAAATCCATCCATTCCACCAAAAATTTGCAAGAACCGGTGATTTGACACCATATTTGCGCCAGTCCGATGCATCCGGCATCGTGGCTGGCGCTTTTGGGTCTGTCACGTCTCACATCGCATTCTTACGATTCGCATCGTATCCCCAGATCTTACGGGAACATGCATCAGGCCCAGAACTGATCCAGCCACAAATTGAGCGTGTCGAAGCCACGGTTATTGACTGCGTAGATGCGTTTGGTGCCTTCCGAGGTCACGGAAACGAGATTGCTGTCGAGAAGCGCCTTCAGGTGCTGCGAAACAGCAGGACGGCTGATCGGCAGGCCTTCGGCGAGCTCATTGACAGTCCGTGGCGCGCGACGCAATTCCTCCAGCAGAAACCGCCGGTTCGGATCGGCAATCGCCGAGAAAGGGTCCGTGTTCGACATGGCGGGAACGCTACGTCAAACCGGCCGTGCCAGCAAGGAAATTGTGCATTGCAGCGCGCTGCTTCAAAACTCCTTCATTCGAGATCGATCTAAGAATTCAAAGCGCTACAGCCTCCTTTGTGCGTCTGAAGAGACGCGCGGCGCTGGGCCTTTTACCAACCAAGGCCCTCGCGCACGATCAGAAAGGCGGCGATCAGCGCCATTGCATACATGAAGGGGTAGAAGATCTGTGGCTTCATGCGCCGCACGCACCAGGCGCCGGCGATGGTGGCGAGCGGGGCGAAGGGCAGAAGTGTTGCCGAGGTCGCGAGGTTTTGGGTGCCGAGCTGGCCGAGCGCGAAATAGGGGATCAGCTTGATGGCGTTGAGGATCGCGAAGAAGCGCACGCTGGTGCCGGTATATTCGCGTGGCTGCAATTTGAGCGGCAGGGCATAGATCTGGAAGGGCGCGCCGCCGGCATGGGCGACGAAGCTGCCGTAACCGGAAAATGTGCCCCAGAGGCTGGCGGCTACCGGCCGCTGGCCGCGCGGCGGGATCACCTGGCCGGCGCCCGGCCTGAAATTGTTCCAGAAATAGCGCAGGCAGAAGAAGATGGTCACCGCGCCGATGACGATGCGCAGCATGTTGCCCGGAACCAGCGCCGAGGTTGCCCAGCCCAGCGCGATGCCGAAGACGGCGCCTGGCAGCATGATCTTCAGCGTCGCCCAGTCGCCATGCTTGCGCCAGATGACAAGCGAAATCATGTCCATGAAGACCAGGATCGGCAGCAGGATGGCGGCCGCCTCGACCGGCGAGACGACGAGGGCGAGGAAGGGCAAGCCGATCAGCGACAAAGCGTCGCCCATGCCGCCCTTTGCGAGGCCTACCAGCAGAACGGCGGGCACGGCGGCGTAGTAGAATGACAAATCCTGCGGCATGCTTTCGACGTCCTCCTCTTGCCAGCCTCGTCTAACGGAACTACTCACACAAAACGAGTGCGGATCCCTCATTTCGAAGGGGAATTCGCAGGAAACGGAAAGACCCCATGACCGAACCGGAAAACCGCTGCCGCCTTGTGCTCATCGTAGCCGATATCGCCGATGCCGATGAACAGGCAAAGATCGTCGCCGACGCGCTGAAGGGCGGCGACGTCGCCTCGGTGATCGTGCCGCAATACGGGCTTGACGACGGCACCTTCCAGAAACATGCCGAAAAGCTGGTGCCGCTGATCCAGGACGCTGGCGCCGCCGCGCTGATTGCGGGCGACAGCCGTGTCGCAGGCCGGGCGAAGGCCGACGGCCTGCACCTTTCCGGCAATGCTGAGGCCCTTTCGGAGGCGATCGACAAACATGCGCCGAAGCTGATCGTCGGCGGCGGCAACGCGGCCGACCGGCACCATGCGCTGGAGATCGGCGAAGTCAGGCCGGACTATATCTTCTTCGGCAAGCTCGACGGCGACATCAAGCCGGAGGCGCATCCGAAGAACCTGGCGCTTGGCGAATGGTGGGCCTCGATGATCGAGATCCCCTGCATCGTCATGGGCGGCACCGATCCGGCCTCGGCGCTCGCCGTCGCCGAGACCGGAGCGGAGTTCGTGGCGATGCGGCTGGCGGTTTTCGCCGAGCCCGCCCGGGCGCCGTCCGTCGTCGCCGAGATCAATGCGTTGCTTGACGAAAAAGCGCCACGGTTTGAGGATTGAAATCGCGCTCATGCCGATCCCGCCCGCCTGTCTTTTGAAATATCTCCTCGCCGGTATGGCCGCCTTCCTTGCGGCCGGGCCGAATGTTGCCTTGGCACAGGCGCCGGACAGCGTCATCAGCCAGCCGGGCACAGGCCCGGCTTCGACCTTCCGCACCGACCGGCCTTCGAGCCCGGGCGTGCAACCCTCCGATGGCGTCGGCGTATTCGACCGCATGGGCGCGAAGCTGCCGGACCTGCCGCCGGAGAAGGATTACAAGGGGCCGATCGACGAGGCTTACGGCGCCTTCCAACGCGGTTATTACCTGACGGCAATGGACAAGGCGCTGCCGCGCGCCCAGCTCGGCGATCCGGCGGCGCAGACGCTGATCGGCGAAATCCTCTCGCAGGGCCTCGGCGTCAAGAAGGACGTGAAGAACGCTGCCTTCTGGTACGGCAAGGCGGCCGAAGGCGGCGATGCGGCGGCGATGTTCAAATATGCGCTGATCCTGATGGAAGGCGAGGGCGTGCCGCGTGACAAGGTCAAGGCCGACGACTACATGCACAAGGCGGCCGAGGCGGGCAATCCTTCGGCGGAATTCAACTGGGCACAGCTTCTCATCGCCGACAATCCCGGCGAAAAGGGACTGAGGCTGGCGCTGCCATTCTACGAGAAATCGGCCGAGCAGGGCATTGCCGATTCGCAATATGCCGTGGCGCAGATCTATGCGACGCTGAAGGACCTGCCGGAAGAAAAGAAGAAGCTCGCCCGCGAATGGATGGTGCGCGCGGCGCGCGCCGGCTTCGACACGGCCCAGCTCGATCTCGGCATCTGGCTCGTCAACGGCGTCGGCGGGCCGAAGGATTACGTCAAGGGCTTCGAATGGCTGAAACTTGCCGCCAATGGCGGCAATGTCGCCGCGCAGAACAAGCTCGCCCATCTCTATATCAACGCGATCGGCACGGCGCCCAATCCGATCGAGGCGGCGAAGTGGTACGTGCTGTCGCGCCGGGCCGGGCTCGCCGATCCGGCGCTCGAGGATTTCTATCTCGGCATCGAGGACACCCAGCAGAAGGCGGCGATCGATGCCGCCAACAAGTTCCGGCGGCGATAGCGGCCGTATCCTAACTTAGAAAAGCGCGTCAGCGAAAAGATCCTCATCGTTTTCGGCTTTGGCGGTTTCGGCGGGAGCGGAGGTGCTGTCCTCGCTCGCCGGAATGATGCCGCGATGAATGCTGCGCTCCTGGACCATCGTATAGTGCTTGAAGATCTTGCGGTCGAGCGGCGCGATCGTCTCAGCGAGATCGGAGATATCGGCGACATCGGTGCCGGCGACGCCTTCGAGCAGATCGGCGCAGCCGGCAAGGACTTCGCCGAGATTATGCTGGAAATCGAGCTTGCCGATCAGCAGGCTGATCTTGGTGGCGACCTCGCGACCGTTCTCGGCGAGCACCTTCAGCTCGTTTTCCATCACATTGGCTGCAGAGCGGATGTTGCCGACGGCCGAGGTCAGGCTTTCTCCGAGGTTGCCGGCTCCGGCATCAGCGGCGGGGGCGACGCGCCCGGCCGCGGCTTCGAGCGCCGGCAGGCCGTTGACGATGGCGTCGGCGGAATCGTCGAGCTTGCCGGCGAAGATGCGCAGCTCGGCGGTGACGACGTTGATCGACCTGCCTTCCTCGCCGAGCCGGCTGCAGCGCAGGTTGGTATTCAAAGCCATATAGTGAATGTCGGTCTTGACGGCGCGGATGTTGCCGATCGCTTCGGAGAGCTTGGCCGCCGTACCGATCGTCGATTGGCTCACCTGGTCGGCCTGGCGGCTTGCCGTATCGACCTGCTTGACGATTTCATGGGCGGCCGAAACGCTGGATTCCAGCGCACGCATGAAGTTGCCGCCGGCCTCGCCGCTCTGACCGCTCATCTGATCGCGCAGCTTGAGGATCTCCCGCATGTCGTGGTCGAAACTCGCGATCGTCTTGACGACGTTCTCGGAATCCCGCTGGAAATTTGCGCACATGTCGCTCATCTGCGCCGCCGTCAGATGGTGAATGACGTTCTGGAGGCGCTGGCGCGCGCCGGCGTCGAGTCTGGCGCCATCATCGCCGGCAAAGAAATCTTCAAGCAGCGAAAAGGTGGCCTGCACATGCTCGATGCGCTGGCGGGTGATATCGCCGATCTGCAGGGCGGACAGCGTCGAGGCGACCTTGCTCTGGACTGCGCGGGCAATTGCGCCGACCTCGCGGGCGATGACGCCGAGATCCTTGCGATGTCCCGCGATCTTGGCGGCATCATCGCGCAGGGCTCCGGCGACGGCCGGAACAGTATCGGCGTAGCTCTTGGAAACGCTGGCGCCAAAGGAGGCTGCGAGCTTGACCTCCTTGTCGAGACTGTCGAGGTGCGTGGCGAAACGGTTGACCTCGTCAGTGCCGGAATAGATGCGCTCCAGGATCTCCTGGGCGAAGCCGGCGAATTCGGCAAGGCCGGCGCCGGTGATCTTTACGGTCACCGCGAAGGTTCTGAGATAACGCATCGTCTCCTGCATGTCGGCGACGTGCTTGCGCAGCTCCCTGCCGGTATGCGCCAGCGAGACGAGCGCCTGCTGGCGGTTTTCCTCGGTGACGGGCAGCGCCATCAGGCTCTCCACCGTGGCGCGGAGATCGGCGCTGGTGTCGCTCGCCTCCTTGTTGTCGAGCGTCGTGGTGACACTCTCGAGCGAGTTCAACAGACGGTTGAGGACATCCATCACCGAGAGCAGCACGGTGCCGCCTTCGAGGAAACGTTCCTCGACCTGGCTACGAGCAGATTCCAGGGTCTGGCTGATGTCCCGCCCTGACGTGTAGGCTGCAGCGTTCGATGATACCAGAGCGTGTGCCACTTTTATACCTTTTGTTAAAATACAGGCAATTCGACTCTATTTTTACGGGCAGGATGGAAACGTCCGGTAAACGCGCCGGGACTCGCCGGCGTTGTGATTAACGAAAGATGTTGATGGCGTGTCGGTGAAAGCCTAACGCTCGGCTTTATGATTCAACATATTGTTTTTATTTTATTTATTTCTAAATTTTGAGAAAAAAATACAACTTATCCCGGATGAGAATTGGGAGTCTGGGAATGCGCTATACGGCAGTTTCCTACAACCGCTGTTTACTCTGCATTAACGCTGTCGTGAGAGTCCTTTTAGGGTCATCAAGTATTTTTCTGGCCCAGGAGGCTGCATTGGATACTCAGAAACAATATTACGAACCTATAAATTTGCCAGTTGTCCTCAGTATTCGTAACGTGTCCGAACTATATTCAAAGTTTACTGATGAATTTCACAGCAATGATACAATCATCATCAGCATTCCCGAAGGCGCGGAAGCGGATCTGAGTTTCGTTCAACTCATCGAATCCTCGCGCCGCCAAGCAAAGGCCAAGGGAAAGACGCTCAGACTTTCTTCGCCGGCCAGCGGCTCGGTCCTGAAGGTACTTGAGCGCGCAGGTTTCATCGAATCCTTCGATCATGAAGATGCAAAGTTCTGGTTGCATAAAGAGGTGGCGTTATGACTGCAAATATCCTGACTGTCGACGATTCTGCCAGCATTCGTCTGACCACCAAGGTCACGCTGACCAATGCCGGTTATAGCGTCACCGAGGCGGTCAATGGGGCAGAGGGCCTGGCTACGGCCAAGGGCAGCAGCTTCGATCTGATCGTGACCGATCTCAACATGCCTGTCATGGACGGGCTGACGATGATCGAGGAACTGCGCAAGCTGCCAGCGCAAGCCGGCGTTCCGATCATCTTCCTGACGACGGAATCGGACGCCGATCTCAAGGCGCGCGCCAAGGCCGCCGGCGCGACGGGCTGGCTGACCAAGCCGTTCGACCCTGAAAGCCTGGTGAAGATCGTGAAGAAGGTTCTCGGACGATGAGTACGCTCGATCCCGTCGCCGTATTCCGCACGGAAGCCGCCGAATGCCTCGAAGCGATCGAGGCCGGTCTTCTCGACCTGACCCACCAGCTCGACAACAAGGATCTGGTCGACGCCGTGTTCCGCGGCCTCCACACGCTCAAGGGCTCCGGCGCGATGTTCGGTTTCGAGGCGCTCGCCGCCTTCACCCATCATTGCGAAACGGCCTTCGACCGTGTCCGCAAGGGCGAAGTCGCGGCGACCAGCGAACTCGTCGCCGCCGTTCTCGCTGCGCAGGACCATATGCAGGCCTTGGTCGACCAGCCGGACGCCGATCATGGTGATACCGGGCATAAACTTCTGACGCAGCTGCAGGCTGCCGTCGGCGGCAGGGAAGCGGCGCCAGCAGCAGCGCCGGCTGCTGTTTCCGTACCCGCAGTCGCGCGCGACGCAGCGGCGATGAAGAAGAAGAACAGCTGGCGCATCCGCTTCAGCCTGCCCGCCAATTCGATGGCCAACGGCACCAACCCGCTCGGCCTGCTGGACGAGCTGCGCGATCTCGGCGAATGCACCGTGCGCGCCAACACCTCGGCCATTCCGCCCCTCGACGCGCTGGCTCCGACGGAACTCCACATTTCCTGGGACGTGACGCTGACCAGCGAGCAGGACCGCTCGGCAATCGACGACGTCTTCATCTTCGTGCTCGACGACATGGAACTCAGCGTCGAGGAGATCAGCGGGCAGGCAGCGGCAACCGCCGCTCCGGTCGAGGAAAAGGCAGCACCTGCGCCTGTCGCCGCGGCATCGCCGGCGCCCGTTTCGCCGACCACCGTCCCGGAGTTCCGTCCTGTCGAGGCGGTTCCGGCCAAGCGCGAGGCGCCTGCCGCCGTCAGCCAGGCGAAGGCGGCCGAGAATGTCCGCGTTCCGGCCGAACGTCTCGACGAACTGATGGACCGCGTCGGAGAGCTCGTCATCGCGCAATCGCGCCTCAGCCAGCTCGCCAGCGCCAGCACCGATATCGCACTGCGCTCCGTTTCGGAAGAAATCGAACGTCTCTCCGGCGAATTGCGCGACACGATGATGGTGCTGCGCATGGTGCCGGTCGCCACCCTTTTCTCCCGCTTCCGCCGCCTCGTTCACGATCTCGCTCGCGAGACCGGCAAGGTGATCGAACTGGTGACGGAGGGGGAGAGCACCGAAGTCGACAAAACCGTCATCGAGCGTCTGGCCGATCCGCTGGTGCATCTGGTACGCAATTCGATCGATCACGGCCTCGAAACGCCCGCTGACCGCCTTGCTGCCGGCAAGAGCGAAGCCGGCACGGTGACGCTTTCGGCCCGCCAGGCCGGCGGCGAGGTCATCATCTCGATCAAGGACGACGGCCGCGGCATCAATCGCGAACGGGTTCGCGCCAAGGCGGAATCCTCCGGCCTCATCCAGCCCGGCCAGCCGCTTTCGGACTCCGAGCTGCTGCAACTGATCTTCGCTCCCGGTTTCTCCACAGCTGCGGCGATCACCAATCTGTCCGGCCGCGGCGTCGGCATGGACGTGGTCAAGAAGACGGTCGAGGCGCTCCGCGGCGCGATCGACATCGTCAGCCTGCCGGGGCAGGGGTCGGAAGTGTCGCTGCGCATCCCGCTGACGCTCGCCATCATCGACGGCCTGCTGGTGCGCGTCGGCTCCGGCCGCTACGTCATTCCGCTCTCGGCGGTCGAAGAGTGCCTCGAACTCTCGCTTGAGGAAGATCTGCGCTCGCGCGGCCGGAGCTTCATCTCGCTGCGTGACAGCCTGGTGCCGTTCCTGCGCCTGCGCGATCTCTTCCGCACCGGCACCAAGCCCGACCTGCATCAGAAGGTGGTCGTCATCTCGACCGGCACGGAGCGCGTCGGCCTCGTCGTCGACCAGATCATCGGCGACCATCAGACGGTCATCAAGTCGATGTCGAAACTGCACAGCAACGTCGCGACCTTCTCGGGCGCGACCATTCTCGGCGACGGCAGCGTCGCCCTCATTCTCGACGTCGGGCACCTGGTTGCCGCGGGTCAGCAACAGGAGGCGCAATTGCGGGTGGCAGGATGAGCGCAACAGCAGCAACAGCCGAACGATTCGACAAACACTGGAGCTATGCCGAGGAAGTCGAGGTCCTGACCTTCGATCTCAACGGTGAAACCTTCGCGTTGGAAGCCGTCATCGTCCAGGAAATCCTGGACCTGCTTCCCGAGACTGCGGTGCCGGGCAGCCAGCCCTTCGTCGCGAGCGTCATCAACTTCCGCGGCAAGGTCATTCCGCTCGCCGACCTGCGTCTCGCCTTCGGGATGGAGGCGGCAGAAGCCACGATCGACAGCCGCATCATCGTCATCGAGATCGATCTGCAGGGCGAGCAGACGCTCGTCGGCCTCAGGACCGACAAGGTGAACGAGGTGACGACGCTTGCCAAGACCGCGAGCGAGGCACCGCCGAGCGTCGGCATGCGCTGGCGCGCCGACTATATCAACTGTCTGGTGAAGAGGGGTGGACAGTTCATCATCCTCCCAAATCTTCAGGCAATTTTTTCTTCACGACATAATGCGGCGGGAGCCGGCAACTGATTTTGGATGAATTCACAAGGGGTTAGACCGATGCGACTGACAATTAAGACGAAACTGGTGATCGCGTTCACCTTCATCATTCTCCTGCTCACGGGCACGGCTTCCTATGGCATTTTCAGCCTCGGATCGCTGAACGATACGATCGGAAATCTGCTCGCCGGCCCTGCAGCCCGCCTCGACCTCGCACAGCAGATCAACATCGCGCAGCTCGAAGCCATCCGCCAGCAGAAGAACCTGCTCACCGCTCGTACCGCCGAGGACACGGCCGCTGCGATCGAAAAGGGCAATCAGGCCCGCAAGAATTTCAGCGACGCCTTCAACCAGGTGCTGACGCTTGCAACGGAAGAAGGCAAGGCGCGCTGGGCGCGTGTCGCCGAACTTTCCAGGACCTTCAATACGGCTGACGACCAGATCAGGGAATTCCTGAAGACCGGCAACACCGAAGGCGCAAACACCGTCTCCGTCACGACGGCGCGTGTTGCCGCCAACGATATCGACGCGACGCTCGACGAGATCCTGAAGCTTGAAAAGCAGCGCATGAAGGCTGCCGACGAAAGCGCCGACGCGCAGTACACGACGACACGCACGACGATGATCGCCGTCGCAGCCGTTGCCCTGCTGATTGCCGCCACGACCGCCTTCTGGATTGCCAGCACGATCAGCAAGGGCCTCAGCCGCGCCAACAACGTGGTCCGCGAAGTGGCAGAAGGCGATCTGACGAAGATGGCCGATATCAACAGCCATGATGAGATCGGCGAACTTCTGGGCAACGTCAACATCATGATTGAACGCCTGCGCGGCGTCGTCGGCGATGCACTGTCGGCGGCCGACAACGTCTCCTCGGGCAGCCAGGAGCTCTCGGCAAGCTCCGAGCAGGTGTCGCAGGGCGCCACCGAACAGGCCGCGTCGGCCGAAGAGGCTTCGGCCTCGATGGAGCAGATGGCAGCCAACATCAAGCAGAACGCCGACAACGCCGCGCAGACCGAAAAGATTGCCCGTCAATCCGCCAAGGATGCCGAAGCCAGCGGCGAAGCGGTGACCCGTGCCGTCGACGCCATGCGCACCATCGCCCAGAAGATCGGCATCGTCCAGGAAATCGCCCGCCAGACTGACCTTCTCGCCCTCAATGCCGCCGTGGAAGCGGCGCGTGCCGGCGAGCACGGCAAGGGTTTTGCGGTCGTCGCCTCCGAAGTGCGCAAGCTTGCCGAACGCAGCCAGTCGGCCGCTGCCGAGATCAGCTCGATGTCGAGCGATACGGTCAAAGCCGCAGCCGACGCCGGCGAAATGCTCGGCCGCCTGGTGCCCGATATCCGCAAGACGGCGGAGCTGGTCTCCGAGATCAGTGCCGCCTGCCGCGAGCAGGACATCGGCGCCTCGCAGATCAACGAGGCGATCCAGCAGCTCGACAAGGTGACGCAGCAGAATGCCGGCGCCTCCGAACAGATGTCGGCAACCTCGGAAGAACTCGCCTCCCAGGCCGAGGAACTTCAGACGTCGATCGCCTTCTTCAAGGTCGATACGGCAGGCAGCGCACGGCCCGGCGGCCACAAAACGCAGCCGAAGACCACCGCCAAGGTGTTGAAGGCTCCTGTCGCAACTCGCAAGCCCACACCGGCAGCACACAATCAGAGCTCCGGCCATTCGGTCTCGGCGCAACAGGCCCGCGCTAAAGGATTTGCCCTCGACATGTCGATGGGCGGCCCCGACGCCGGCGACGACGACTTCAGGGTGAGCGCATAGCGCTCCCCTGGCGAAAGCGCCTGACGCCTTCGCCTCAACGTGATCTCTCAGGCCGCCCGGCGGCCTGAGGCTGGGTGCCCCCCAACGTGTGTAGGCGTTGGCCAAACGATTGATAGATGTCCGGCTGTCGGGAAGTGAATGTAGTCGCTTTCCTCCTTTACAGGCTCTTCATTTTTCAAGCTCGACGTCCCTCCGCCGGGACGTCTCTCTATCCATTCGTTTTGACCACATACAGGGGATACCACATGCGTTTCACAATCAAACTCAAGCTGGGTCTTGCCTTCGGCATCATGACGCTGTTGCTGATCGGCATTGCCGTCTACGGAAGCATGAGCCTCGGTACGTTGAACGATGCGAGCGGCAAGATGATCGACGGCCCGATGCGCCGTCTGGAATTGGCGCTGAATGCCAATGTCGCCGAAGTCAACGCCATCCGCGCTCAGAAGAACGCGTTGCTTGCTACCGATCCCGACGCTGCCGCCGGCTTCTACAAGGAGGCCGACCAGAACTTGCAGGCCATGTTCGACGCCGTCGATGCCGGCCACGCCATCGCTTCGCCCGAAGGCAAGCCCTATTGGGAAAAGCTGCAGACGATCGGCGCGAAATTCCGTGATAGATCCGCCGAATTGCAGCAGCTTGACGCCAAAGGCGATCAGGCCGGCGCATTGGCGCTTTCGCTCGGCGATCTGCGCACGATGACCAATGACATGGGCGACGCGATCGCAACCCTCATCGATGTCCAGCGCAAGGGCATGAAAGCGACCGACGAGGCGAATGCCGATCTTTACGGCTCGACCAAGCTGATCCTCAGCATCGCTTCCGGCATCGCCGTGCTCGTCGCTCTCGCCGCGGCGCTGTGGATCACGCTCGGAATCAACAATGGTTTGAGGAAGATCACGACGGTCGCAAACGCCGTTGCAATCGGGGACCTCAGCCAGAGCGTCGACGTCAGGACCAATGACGAGATCAAGGATCTCATCAACACGGTCAATAGCATGACCGCCAATCTGCGCGCCACGGCGGCGCTTGCCGACCAGATCGCCATGGGCGACCTCAGCATCGATGCCAAGCCGCTCTCCGACAAGGATACGCTCGGCATCGCGATGCAGAGCATGATCTCCAACCTGCGGACGACCGCTGGCATCGCCAATCAGATCGCGAACGGGGATCTGACCGTGTCTCCGAAGCCGCTCTCCGAAAAGGATGCGTTGGGCATCGCGCTCGAGCAGATGGTCGAGCGCCTGCGCGGCGTCGTCGCCGATGCGATCTCGGCTTCGGAAAATGTCTCGGCCGGCAGCCAGGAGCTTTCGGCAAGCTCGGAACAGGTGTCGCAGGGCGCCACCGAACAGGCCGCTTCCGCCGAAGAGGCTTCCGCCTCGATGGAGGAAATGGCCGCCAACATCAAGCAGAACGCCGACAATGCCGCGCAGACCGAAAAGATCGCTCGTCAGTCGGCGAAGGATGCGGAAGCCAGCGGTGAGGCTGTCTCCCGCGCTGTCGACGCCATGCGTACGATTGCCCAGAAGATCGGCATCGTCCAGGAAATCGCCCGCCAGACCGATCTCTTGGCGCTCAACGCGGCCGTTGAAGCTGCTCGTGCCGGCGAGCATGGCAAGGGCTTTGCGGTCGTCGCTTCGGAGGTGCGCAAGCTTGCTGAACGCAGCCAGTCGGCTGCCGCCGAAATCAGCTCGATGTCGAGCGATACCGTCAAGGCTGCCGCCGATGCCGGCGACATGCTCGGCCGCCTGGTGCCCGACATCCGCAAGACTGCGGAACTGGTCTCCGAGATCAGCGCCGCCTGCCGCGAGCAGGATATCGGTGCGGCGCAGATCAACGAGGCGATCCAGCAGCTCGACAAGGTGACGCAGCAGAATGCCGGTGCCTCCGAACAGATGTCGGCGACCTCCGAGGAACTCGCCTCCCAGGCCGAGGAACTGCAGACATCGATCGCCTTCTTCAAGGTCGATACTGCGGGCGGGCGCCGCGAGCGTGCACCGGCTGCAAAACTCACCGCCCGCAGCCGGGTTGCAGCCGCCCTCCGCAAGCCGGTCAGCAAGGCGCCGGCCAATACGGTCGCCGGCCAGCAGGCGCGCGCGAAGGGTTTTGCCCTCGACCTGTCGATGGGCGGGCCGGATACGGCCGATGACGAGTTCCGTGAAAGCGCATAGGGCTTTTCCGATGCAGAAGCTGGGGGCCGCGGTGGATAGCGGCCCTCGATTGAACCGGTGCATGGACGCACCTGGTCATGCCGGCTCCGCTGGTGACGCATGAAGCGTTTTTACGACGGCACGATGTGCGATCTGGCGGAATATCCGCCGCGGTACTAACGGGGGTTTGAAATGCGCTTCACAATCAAATTAAAACTGAGCCTAGTGTTCGGTTTCATCGTTCTCCTGACCTGTGCGATGGCCGGTCTTTCGATCTATAACCTCTCGTCGCTGAACAGCGAGATCTCGATCATGGTTGCCGGTCCGGTCGCCAATCTGCGTGATTCCGGCGATCTCTCCGATGCCGTGATGCGCTCGATCCGCGCCGAAAAGGATGCGATCATCAACACCGATCCGACCAAGATCGCCGGTTATGTCGATGAGATCTCGCAGCAGCGCGAGCAGATCAAGACATTGCAGGCTCGCCTCGCTGCTTCGGAAGACCCTGATATCAGGAATGGCATGGGCCAGTTCGGCGATCTCTACGGCAAGTGGACAGCGCTGCAGGCTCGCGTCGCCGGTCTCGCCACGCAGAACACGACGGAGTCCAACGGTCAGGCCGGCGTCATCTCGATGGGCGAAGGCCAGCAGGTGACGACCCAGCTTCTCGGCATCCTCACCAAGCTGAACGACACGGTGACCGGCAATGTCGCCGAAACCGACGCCGCCACCAACGACCAGTATGCGCACTCACGCAATCTGCTTGTCATGATGACGATCGGCCTGATCATCGTCTCGTCGGCAGCAGCAATCTGGATCCTGCTCAACATTTCGCGCGGTCTGAAGCGCGCCGTCAACCTTGCCGATGCCGTCAGCATCGGCGATCTCGAACAGACTATCGAGCACAAGAGCAACGACGAAATCCGCGATCTCGTCCATTCGATGAGCCGGATGACGGCGAACCTGCGCACTACCGCAACGATCGCCAACCAGATCTCGAACGGCGACCTGACTGTCTCTCCGAAGCCCCTTTCGGAGAAGGATATGCTCGGCATCGCGCTGGAGCAGATGGTCGAGCGCCTGCGCGGCGTCGTCGCCGATGCGATCGCCGCCGCTGAGAATGTCTCGGCCGGCAGCCAGGAACTGTCCTCGAGCTCCGAGCAGGTGTCGCAGGGCGCCACGGAACAGGCCGCATCGGCCGAAGAAGCATCCGCCTCGATGGAAGAGATGGCTGCGAACATCAAGCAGAATGCCGACAATGCCGCTCAGACAGAGAAGATCGCCCGTCAATCCGCCAAGGATGCCGAAGTGAGCGGCGAAGCGGTTTCCCGTGCCGTCGACGCCATGCGCACCATCGCCCAGAAGATCGGCATCGTCCAGGAAATCGCCCGCCAGACTGACCTTCTCGCCCTCAATGCCGCCGTGGAAGCGGCGCGTGCCGGCGAGCACGGCAAAGGCTTTGCAGTCGTCGCCTCCGAAGTGCGCAAGCTTGCCGAACGCAGCCAATCGGCCGCTGCCGAAATCGGCGCGATGTCCGGTGATACTGTCAAAGCCGCCCAGGAAGCCGGTGACATGCTCGGCCGCCTGGTGCCCGACATCCGCAAGACGGCGGAATTGGTCTCCGAGATCAGCGCCGCCTGCCGCGAGCAGGATATCGGGGCTTCGCAGATCAACGAGGCGATCCAGCAGCTCGACAAGGTGACGCAGCAGAATGCCGGCGCCTCCGAGCAGATGTCTGCGACTTCGGAAGAACTCGCCTCCCAGGCCGAGGAACTTCAGACGTCGATCGCCTTCTTCAAGGTCGATATGGCGGGCGGGCGCCGCGAGCGCGCGCCGGCTGCCAGGATGACTGTCCGTAGCCAGGCTCCAGCCGCTGCCGCCCGCAAGCCTGCGCCCAAGAAGTCGGCAGCCAATAGCGTCGCCGGTCAGCAGGCGCGGGCGAAAGGCTTCGCTCTCGATCTCTCCATGGGCGGTCCCGATGATGGTGACGCCGAATTCAAGGAAAGCGCATGATCATGGCCACCACCTCCCTGGAAGCGCAATTCGTGACCTTCAGCCTCGGCGACGAGATTTTCGCCGTGCCGGTTGAGGTCGTACGGGAAATCCTCGACTATGCGGAAGCTTTCAAAATTCCGAATGGTCCCGACTATCTGCTCGGCCTGCGCGACGTGCGCGGGCAGGGCGTGCCGACGATCGATCTCAGATTGAAGCTCGGCATGTCGAAGACCGTGCCGACGCCGCATACGCGTGTGCTCGTGCTCGACGTACCGATGGAAAGCCGGCTGCTGACGCTTGGCCTCGTCGCCGACCGCGTCTTCGAGGTCACGCCGTTCCGGCGCGAGCAGATCGAGGCGGCGCCTGATATCGGCGTGCGCTGGCGCTCGGACTATATCGCCGGCGTCGTTCGTCGTGAAAACGGCTTCGTCGTCATCATCGATCTTGCACGCTTGCTGTCGCGCGAGGACGCCTCGGCACTGCAATCGGCGGCCTGACCGCGCATCAATTCGGAGTACTGCGTTCTATGGGTATGGCAGCAGCGGTGGAAACCCAATTGCCGGGCGACCGGATCAGCAAGCGCAATTTCGACAGGCTTGCCCGGTTCATCTGCGACTATAGCGGCATCAAGATGCCGCCGACCAAGCTGACGATGCTCGAAGGGCGGCTGAGGCGCCGCCTTCGCGCAACCAATCATTCGACCTTCGACGATTATTGCGACTTCCTGTTCAATCACGACGGCCTCGCCCAGGAAACCGTCTATCTGATCGACGTGGTGACGACGAATAAGACCGACTTCTTCCGCGAAGCCAAGCATTTCGACTATCTGCAGAGCGTGGCGTTGCCGGCGATCGCCAATAGCGGCGTGCGGACCGTCCGCACCTGGAGTTCGGCCTGCTCGACCGGGGCGGAACCCTACACAATGGCGATGGTGCTGGCGGAGTTCGCCGAAGGCCGCAATGACGTCTCCTACAGCGTACTGGCGACCGACCTTTCCACCGACGTGCTGCAGACGGCGCGCCGGGGCATCTACCCGGAAGATTTGATCGCGCCTGTGCCACGCGATCTGCAGCGCAAATACGTGCTGACGGCCAAGCAGCCGGATCGGCGGGAGGTGCGCATCACGCCGAAACTGCGCAGCAAGATCGGTTTTGCCCGTATGAACCTAATGGACGAGAAATACGCTGTCGGCGAACCGATGCACGTCATCTTCTGCCGCAACGTGCTAATCTACTTCGACAAGCAGACTCAGGCCGGCGTGCTCAACCGCCTCTGTGATTGCCTGGCGAAGGGCGGCTATATGTTCATCGGCCATTCCGAATCGATCACCGGCTTCGATCTGCCGTTGAAGCAGGTCTCGAATACGGTGTTTCAGCGTATCTAAAGCGCATCGCGTCATCCCAAAACCGCTGCGCACTTCTGGACGGCATGCATTAGGGGCATTCATGGCTAAGAAAATCCGCGTTCTCATCATCGACGATTCCGCCAGCATCCGCCAGACGCTGACGCATGTGCTGGAGCAGGATCCCGATATCGAGATCATGGCGGTCGCATCCGACCCCTTCATGGCGGCGCGGAAGCTGCAGGAAGAGATCCCCGATGTCATCACGCTCGATGTGGAGATGCCGCGCATGGATGGCATCACCTTCCTGCGCAAGCTGATGTCGCAACGGCCGATCCCCGTCGTGATGTGCTCGTCGCTGACGGAGGCGGGATCGGAAACGCTGCTCCAGGCGCTGGAGGCCGGTGCCGTCGACGTCATCCTGAAATCGAAGATCGGCGCCGCCGACAGCCTTTCCGACGATGCGATGCGCATTCGCGAAGTCGTCAAGAGCGCCTCGCATGCACGGCTTTCCAACGTCCGCCGCGCCGCCGGAACCATTCGCTCTGCCTCAGTGGAAGGGCCGGCCAAGAAGCTGACGGCGGATGTGATGCTGCCGCCGCCGACGGGGCGGGCCATGGCGAAGACGACGGAGATGGTCGTCTGCGTCGGTGCCTCCACCGGCGGCACCGAAGCGCTGCGCGAGTTCCTGGAGGAACTGCCGGCCAATGCGCCGGGCATGGTGATCGTCCAGCATATGCCGGAGAAATTCACCGCCGCCTTCGCGAAGCGGCTGAACGGGCTCTGCGAGGTCGAGGTCAAGGAGGCCGTCGATGGCGATCCGGTGCTGCGCGGCCATGTGCTGATCGCGCCAGGCGACAAGCACATGCTGCTCGAACGCCAGGGTGCGCGCTACTATGTGAGCGTCAAGAGCGGGCCGCTGGTGTCGCGACACCGGCCTGCTGTCGACGTGCTCTTCCGCTCGGCGGCGCGCTCGGCCGGCTCGAACGCCATGGGGATCATCATGACCGGCATGGGCGACGACGGCGCGCGCGGCATGCTGGAAATGCATCAGGCCGGCGCCTACACCGTGGCGCAGGACGAGGCGAGTTCCGTTGTTTTCGGCATGCCGAAGGAGGCGATCGCCAAAGGCGGCGTCGATCGGGTCCTGCCGCTCGATCAGATCGCCCGCGAAGTACTGATGACGCAGCAGAAGTTTTAAGTCGGTTCAAGGGAACCGGCTTTTGATCATAGCCGTGCAGGTTTTCTGTTCAGGCGAGATAACCGCCGTCGATCGTCAGGCTGGCACCGGTGACGAAGGCGGCCTCGGCACTGGCGAGATAGGCGGCGAGGCCGGCGATCTCGCGGTCCTCCCCCAGGCGGCCAAGCGCCATCAGCGGCTTGAGGCGCTCATGATCGTCCTCATTGGGGTTCATGTCGGTCGCCGTCGGGCCGGGCTGGATGTTGTTGACGGTGATGCCGCGGGGGCCGAGATCGCGGGCGAGGCCGCGGGTCATCGAGGCGATCGCGCCCTTCGTCATGCTGTAGACTGCGGAGGTCGGAAAGCCGCTACGATCGGCGGTGACGCTGCCGATGGTGATGATGCGGCCGCCTTCCTTCATATGTCTTGCCGCTGCCTGGATGCCGACGAAGGCAGCGCGGACATTAACGGCGAACATCCGGTCGAAATCTTCGAGCGAATAGTCGTCGAGCGGGTTGAGGATGAGAATCCCGGCATTGCTGACGAGAATGTCGAGACCGCCAAAGGTCCCGGCTGTCAGCGCGACGGCATCCTGTACGGCTTTCGCATCGGCACTGTCGGCCCGGATAGCCAGCGCCCGGCCGCCGGCAGCCTCCAACTCGGCGACGATCGCCTTCGCCGTGTGCTCGGAGCTGGAATAGGTGAAGGCGACGGCGGCTCCGTCAGCGGCGAGCCTTCGGACGATGGCGGCACCGATGCCGCGCGAGCCGCCGGTGACGAGGGCGATCTTGGTGGAAAGGGGTTGAGACATGCAGGTTTCCTTTGTTTTTGGATCGTTCAGTCTAGAATTATCCATGAAAAAGCCAGCTCGGAGTTGTTCTCGTCAGCGGAGGCTTCTGATTGCCATGCGTGCGATAGCGCGGAGCGTCGCGGGTGAGGCGCCGTTTCGGGCACTGACTTTCATGCCCGACAAGGCAGCGCCGAGAAACCGAATGGCGTCGGCGATATCGATATCTGTTGCGAGTTCTCCGGTCCTGCGAGCCTCCCCGAGAAGGCTCTCGATCGCCGCGTGAAGCGCGTGGCCGGCGCTGTCGGTAAGAGCTGCGACCTCGGCATCGGTGCGGCCGAATTCGCAGATGGCGCTGACACCGAGGCAGCCGCGCCGCGCCTCGGCAGCGGGACGTGAGGCGAAAGCGACGAGAGCGCCTTCCAGCGCCTCGATCGGCCGGCCTTCGCGGCGAAGATCGGCGATGATCTTGTCGATGCTCTCCACATTGTAGCGCTTCAGCGCTTCCAGATAGAGACCGCGCTTGTCGCCGAAGGTGTCGTACATGCTTTGCCGGCTGATCTTCATCGCGGTCAGCAGTTCCTCGGTCGAGGTGCCTTCATAGCCGTGCTCGGAAAATACGCCGATGGCGGCATGAAGGGCGGTGTCGCGATCGAATTCCTTGTGTCGTGCCATGACGAGGCTTCTACTCTTATTGGACTGATCTGTCCAGAATAAAATTGATGGTTTCTGGCGCCGCAGGGCAGCCATGCGCGCCTCCCCTTGAAATTTCCCTGATTTTGTGGTCTTGAGGCCGCCAATCTTCGCAGCGCTGCCTGTCATGCATGTTCAGGGACCCTTCCCGCCCCTGGCAGCGCGCGCGCCCCGTATCAGTCCCAAGGAAAATGCGCCGATGGCCCGTTCAGCTCTTCTCAATGTCATGGTTCAGGCTGCCCTCAAGGCAGGAAAGTCGCTGGGACGTGATTTCGGCGAGGTGCAGAACCTGCAGGTTTCCGTGAAGGGGCCGGGCGACTTCGTTTCCACCGCCGACCGCAAGGCCGAAAAGATCGTCAGGGAAGAGCTGCTGAAGGCGCGTCCGACCTATGGCTTCCTCGGCGAAGAAAGCGAAGAGATCAAGGGCACGGACGGTGCGCATCGCTGGATCGTCGACCCGCTCGACGGCACGACGAACTTCCTGCACGGCATCCCGGCCTTCGCGGTCTCGATCGCTCTTGAGCGCAACGGCGAGATCGTCGCCGCCGTCGTTTTCAATCCGGCGACCGACGAGCTTTATACCGCCGAGCGCGGCGGCGGCGCCTTTCTCAACGACCGGCGCCTGCGCGTCGCCGCTCGCCGCTCGCTGTCGGATTGCGTGATCGGCTGCGGCGTGCCGGCGCTCGGCAAGCGCAATCACGGCAAGTTCCTGGTCGAGCTTCGCCACGTGATGGGCGAAGTGGCGGGCATCCGGCGTCTGGGCTCGCCGACCCTCGATCTTGCCTATGTCGCGGCCGGGCGTTTCGACGGTTTCTGGGAGGCCGAGCTGGCGCCGTGGGACATGGCGGCCGGCATCCTGCTCATCCGCGAAGCCGGCGGTTTCACCACCGACTGGGACGGTGGCGCAACGATGCTGGAGAGCGGCACAATCGTCGCCGGCAACGAGATTATCCACAAGGCGCTGATCGAAGTCGTCAAGCGGCCGGTTCCCGCCAAGTGACCGAACGAAAATCTGGCTGTTGTAAAGTCACGGTTTTCTCCCCGGCATACTTCAATTCGGCACAATGTTGTTCTAGTCTCCGCCAGCAGGGAATCCGGAGGCTGCGTAACCTATGGAAAATGTGAATGTGGCGGAGATCGGCTCCACCGAAAAGACGGCGGGCACTTATGCCTACAGGCTTTCGAGCCCCATGCCCTTCCTCTGGACGATGCTGCTTTTCCTCGTCATCGTCGGTTTTATCGCCGCCATCCTCTTCCGGCAGACGCAGACCGCCTTCATGCACAATCCGGGCCTCAACGGCCTGATCCTCGGCGTTCTCGCGGTCGGAATCATTCTTGTTTTCAACCATGTACTGGCGCTTCGACCCGAGGTGCGCTGGTTTAATTCCTTCCGCGCCGCCGGCAGCGCCGACAAGGTCAACCGCAATCCGCGGCTGCTTGCGCCAATGCGGGCGCTGCTCGGCAGCCGCAAGTCCTCACTGGCACTGTCGACGACGGCGCTGCGCTCGATTCTCGATTCGATCGCCACCCGCCTCGACGAATCGCGCGACGTTTCGCGCTACCTGATCGGCCTCTTGGTCTTCCTCGGCCTGCTCGGCACATTCTGGGGTCTCATCGGCACCATCGGTTCGATCAGCATCGTCATCCAGTCGCTCGATGCCGGCTCGAACGGCACCGGAGACGTGCTCTCGGCGCTGAAGGAAGGGCTTTCGACGCCGCTTTCGGGCATGGGCCAGGCCTTCTCCTCCTCGCTGCTCGGCCTTTCCGGTTCGCTCATTCTCGGCTTCCTCGACCTGCAGGCCGGCCGCGCGCAAAACCGCTTCTACATGGAGCTGGAAAACTGGCTGTCCTCGGTCACGGATGTCGGCTCCGATCTTGCCCCCGCTCTCGAGGCCGTTTCCGGCGCTTCCTCTGACGACATGCGCGCACTCTCCGATTATCTGCGCAAGGTTTCCGAAGAGGGTGGCGCCGGCAGCCAGCGCTCCGTCGCCGCCATGGCAAGCCTTGCCGAGGGCATTCAGGGCCTCGTCAAGAACATGCGCAACGAGCAGCAGATGCTGCGCGACTGGATCGAGGCACAGCAGGACGAGGCCAAGGCGATGCGCCGCACGCTCGACCGGCTTGCCGAACGCATCGGCGTGCAGGAGCGCGCCGGCGAGAGGGGCGAGCGGTCACGCGACCGCGCCAGCCAGGCCGAAAAGAGCGAGGGCAAGTAAGCCATGGCTCTTGCCCGCAACCGGCGCCGCGAACGTACGGTGGATTACTGGCCGGGCTTCGTCGACGCATTGTCGACGCTGCTCATCGCCATCATGTTCCTGCTGACGGTCTTCGTCGTCGGGCAGTTCATCCTCAGCCGCGAGATCAGCGGACGCGACGAGGTGCTGAACCGCCTCAACAGCCAGATCAACGAGCTGACGCAGCTTCTGGCGCTCGAGAAAGGCAGCAACCAGGATCTCCAGGATTCGGTCGCCAATCTGCAGGCCTCGCTTGCCAGTGCCGAAGGTGATCGTTCGCGGCTGCAGGCGCTGCTGAATGCCGGTTCGGGCGGCCAGGATGCGGCGCAGAAGCGGATCGGGGCGATGACGCAGGAACTCGACCAGCAAAAGCAGGTGAGTGAGCGGGCGCTCAGCCAGGTCGAACTGCTGAACCAGCAGATCGCAGCACTTCGCAGCCAGATCGCTGCCGTCGAAGCAGCCCTTCAGGCGTCGGAGGAGAAAGACCGGGTCTCGCAGACCAAGATCGCCGATCTCGGCAGCCGCCTCAACGTGGCGCTCGCCGCGCGCGTTCAGGAGTTGAACCGCTACCGCTCCGACTTCTTCGGCCGGTTGCGCGAGATCCTTTCGGACCGCGAAAATATCCGCATCGTCGGCGACCGGTTCGTCTTCCAATCGGAAGTGCTGTTTCCCTCGGGCGGCGCCGATCTCAACCCGGCGGGGCAGACCGAGATGGCGAAGCTTGCTAGCGCCCTTCTCGATCTCGCCAAGGAAATTCCGCCCGAGATCAACTGGGTGCTGCGCGTCGATGGCCATACCGACAACGTGCCGCTTGGCGGAACGGGCCGCTATCGCGACAATTGGGAACTCTCCTCGGCGCGCGCGATTTCTGTCGTCAAATTCCTGATCGCACGGGGCGTGCCGGCCGACCGGCTGGTTGCCGCAGGCTTCGGCGAATTCCAGCCGATCGCGCCGGGCGATACACCGGATGCGCGCTCTACCAACCGCCGCATCGAGCTGAAGCTGACCGAGAAGTGATTAACTTGATATCGCCTGCCGCGCGTCCTTTAGCCGGCCGGTGAGAAAATCGCGCACGGCGGGGCTGTCGCTGAGGCCGATGGCTGTCATATAGGCACCGGCTGCCGCGGTATGATCGCGGGCCTGAGTCAGGAGAAAGGCACGCACCGCCCAGTAGGGCTGGTAGCTTGCGATGTCGCGCGGATCGAGCTTGTCGAGTTGCTCCAGGCCGGCAGCGGCGCTCAAGGCCCTGCCGATCACCGCAGCCTGGCTGACGTGTGCACCCAATGTCGGCTTCATCATCACCAGCGCTGCGTAAAGTGTTGTCAGCGGCTGCCAGTCGGTCGTTCCCGACAGCCGGCGCGCTGCATGCACGGACTGGATCGCCGCCTGGCACTGGAAGGGGCCGAAACGGTCGAAGCCGCCGGCCTTGCGCAGCAGTGCATCCGCCTCGGCAATCATGATCGCGTTCCACGCGGCCGTATCCTGCTCGTCCAGTGGCACATATCGGCCGCTATCGTCGCGCCGGGCGCTGCGGCGGGCTTCGCAGTGGAGCATCAGCGACAGCAGGCCGATCGCTTCCGGCTCGTTCGGCAGCACCGCCAGAAGCGCACGGCCGAGCCAGATCGCTTCGCCGGCCAGCGAATGGCGCTCTTCCTCGCCGTCGAGACCATCCCAGCCGAGACCGTAAGCCGCGTAGATCGCCGCAAGCACCGCGGCGAGCCGCCCGGGCAAGGCGGGGCGAGGCGGGACGGCGAAGGGAATGCCGGCATCCCGGATCTTCACCTTGGCCCGCACCAGGCGCTGGCTCATCGTTTCCGGCGAAACGACGAAGGTCCGTGCGATCGTTCTCGCCTCGATGCCGAGAACGGTCTGCAGCATGAGCGCCGTATGCACGGAGCTGTCGATGGCGGGATGGGTGCAGGCGAAGAGCAGCTTCAGCCGCTCATCGGGAAAGACGGCGCTGCCGGCCGCATTCATGCGTTCCTCCGCCTCCTCGAAGGCGACCGATATCGTCGTTTGTGCATTGGCCTCGACAGTGCGGTGGCGGGCAGCCTGCATGAGGTTGCGGCGGGCAGCCACCAGCAGCCAAGCTTCCGGATTGCCAGGAATGCCGCGCTCCGGCCAGACGCGAAGCGCCGAAGCCAGCGCTTCCGACAATGCATCTTCTGCCGCCGGCACGTCGCGCGAGCGGGCGGCCAGAAAGGCGATCAGTTTGCCGTAGGACTGACGCGCCACCTTTTCGGCAGCGCGTCCGGCATCGGGCGGCATGACCACCTCACATCTGCAGGCGCGGGCGCACCTCGACCGAACCCTTGTCGGAGATCGGAACCCGGGTTGCCCATTCGAGCGCGGTGTCCATGTCGGGGACATCGATCAGATAGAAGCCGCCGAGCTGTTCTTTGCCGTCCGGATAAGGGCCGTCCTGGACATCGTGGTCCTCGCCTTTGCGGCGCACGATCGTGCCGGTCTCCGGGGGTGTCAGCCCGGCGCCGCCAGTCATGATCCCTGCCTGAGCGAGCGCCTGGCTGTAGGCGACCCAGCCGTCGCGATAGGCGGGATCGCTGCGGCGGGCGAAATCCTCGGCGGCTTCGCGAATGATGAGAGCATATTGCATGGAAAACTCCTGATCTCGTTGCTGACGTTGATCCGGGCATGCCGATATCGGGACCGATACCCCGAAAGCCGTGAAGCCCGGCGGAGCGGCGGAGCCGTTCCAAAACAATGAGGCGCGGCCACCGGTCGTTTCGACATGGCTTTCAAAAAATACGCGAAAAAGAAAAATGGCGCCGAAAATCGCAAGCAAGCGGGCCGGGCTCAAGGGCACCGGCGCTGCTTACGGGCGCGAAAGGGCAGGGCGGCAATCACGCCGCCGCTGCCGGTCTGCTCAGGACTCGGCCTTCGTCTGATCGACGATCTCGGCGCTTGGCGTGTTCTTCTTGATGGATTCGATGGCACTCATGGCGGACGCCTTCGCCTTGTAGCCCTCCGACGAGAACATGGCTTCCCCGTTCGATGCTTTGAAGCGGAAGCGGAACTCCCCGCCCTTATCCTTATAGACTTCGAATTTATACATAGATGTCTCCCGAAATCCCAAAACGCTGAATTGCAACCATCAGCTTAGCGGAAGCTAGATCAAAATGGCGAGCTTTTCCACTGCCTTAATCAGGATTGGGTTGCTTAGCGTCCAATTGTCACCGTTTCCATTGGACGCAAGCGAATGAGGACGCCGGCGCCCATGCCTGCCTAAAATCTGAATCCTGTTCTCAATTAAAGAGTAGAGCATGATGTCATCCGAAAACCGCTCACACTTTTCGGCATCATGCTTTGGCATCACTCCATCTGGATATTCGCGCCCTTGACGACCGGTCCCCATTTGGCGAGTTCGGCCTTCACATGGGCGGCGAGTTCCTCCGGCGTCGAGCCGACGATGGTGGCGCTGAACTCTTTCATCCGTTCCGCGACGGCTGGGTCGGCGAGCGCCTTTTTAGCCGAGGCGTTGAGGCGCGTCACGACCTCGCCCGGCGTCTTGGCTGGGGCGAAAAGCGCGTTCCAGGTATAGGTCTCGTAACCTGGAATACCTGACTCGGCGACGGTCGGTACATCGGGGAAGGAGGGCGCGCGCTCGGCCGTGGTCACCGCCAGCGCCCGCAGAGTGCCGGCCTTGATGTGGCTCGACGAGGAGGGCAGGTTGTCGAACATGATCGGCACCTGGTTGCCGATGACGTCGTTCAATGCCGGACCGGCGCCCTTATAGGGGATGTGCTGCATGCTGACGCCGGCCATGGACTTGAAGAGTTCGCCGGAAAGATGCAAAGGCGTGCCGTTGCCCGATGAGGCGTAGCTGTATTTGTCGGGCTCGGCCTTCAGCAGGGCGACCAGTTCCTGCACGGTCTTTGCCGGCAGTTCCGGATTGACGACCAGCACATTCGGCACGACGACGAGCAGCGAGATCGGTGCGAAATCCTTTTCGGCGTCATATGGCGTCGATTTCAGGATAAGCGGATTGAGGGCGTGGGTCGCGACCGTGCCCATCAGGATGGTGTAGCCGTCCGGTTCGGCGCGGGCGACGTTACCGGCGCCGAGATTGCCGCCGGCGCCGGCGACGTTCTGGACGATCACCTGTTGGCCGAGATCCTCCGACATCTTCTGCGCGACGATGCGGGCGACGACATCGGTCGAGCCGCCGGCCGCGAAGGGCACGACCATAGTGATCGCGCGATCGGGAAAATCCGCAGCGGTGGCAGAGGCGCCGACGGCAATGGCCGCAAGCATACCGAAACCGAGCGCAAGGCCCGCACGTCGCGTCATATCGGAAAGCGCCATTCCTATCTCCTCCCAAGGATTTCAGCAGCAATATCCCCACCCGGGGAATGAAGAGCTTAGGGCAGGACGCGCGAAAGACAACCGCAGAGAAGCGCGGCGGGTTCAAACTTTAGTCGCTGTTGGCGGGAGAAGTGCGCGCCGGCTATTTCGCGGCAGCGAGCACATCCTCATTGGCGGCGTCGAATTGCAGCCGCGCCAGCCGCGCATAAATGCCGCCATGGCGGATCAGGCTCTGATGCGTGCCCTCTTCGACGACGCGGCCCTGATCCATGACGAGAATGCGGTCGGCCTTCAGCACCGTCGCCAGGCGATGGGCGATGACGAGCGTCGTGCGGCCGTCCACCAGACCGTCAAGCGCCTTCTGCACCAGCGTCTCGCTTTCGGCGTCAAGCGCGGAGGTTGCCTCGTCAAGCAGCAGCACGGGTGCGTTTTTCAGGATGGCGCGGGCAATGGCGATGCGTTGGCGCTGGCCGCCGGAGAGCGTGATGCCGCGTTCGCCGACCTCGGTCTCATAACCCTGGTCCAGCCGGGCGATGAATTCGTCGGCCTGGGCGGCAAGGGCTGCGGCGCGGACCTCGTCACGTGAGGCACCGGGACGGCCAAAGGCGATGTTGTCATGAATCGACGCGGCAAAGATGGTGACGTCCTGCGGCACGATGGCGATGCGCTGGCGCAGCTCATCGGGCGTCGTCAGCTGTGCGTCGACCCCATCGATCTTCACGCTGCCCTGCTGTGGATCGTAGAAGCGCAGCAGCAGCGAGAATACGGTGCTCTTGCCGGCACCGGAAGGGCCGACGATGGCGACGGTCTCACCTGGCGTGACGGCGAAGCTTAAGCCATGCAGCGCCGATTTGCCGGGGCGCGAGGGATAGGCAAAATGCACGCCTGAAAATTCGACGCGGCCGCGGCTGGGCGAAGGAAGCGGCTCGGGGCTGGCGGGAGCGGTAATCGGCGAGACCTCGTCGAGAAGCTCGGTCAGCCGGTCTGCAGCACCGGCTGCCTGCGAGAGTTCACCCCAGACTTCCGACAGCGCACCCAGCGAACCGGCGGAGATGACGGCATAGAGCAGGAACTGGCCGAGCGTGCCGGCCGAAAGCGTGCCGGCAAGCACGCTGTGGGCGCCGAACCAGAGCACGGCGACGACGCTGCCGAAGATCAGCGTGATGGCGATTCCGGTTAGCAGCGCGCGCGAGCGGATGGCGGCGCGGGCGGCCTCATAGGCGGATTCGACGGCGGTGCCGTAACGCGTCGCTGCGGCATCCTCACCGTTGAAGGCCTGGACGGTGCGGGTCGCGGCGATCGTCTCGTTGGCGAAGGCGGAGGCATCGGCCAGCGTATCCTGGGCGGCGCGTGAGCGCTTGCGCACCGAGCGGCCGAAGGCGACGAGCGGGAAGACGATCAGCGGGATTGCTCCGATGACGAGGCTCGAAAGCTTCGGCGAGGTGACGATCATCATGCCCATGGCGCCGATACAGAGGATGAAGTTCCTGAGCGCCACCGAGGCGGTAGCGCCGACGGCGGACTTGATCTGCGTCGTATCGGCGGTCAGCCGCGAGACGATCTCGCCGGACTGGTTGACGTCGAAGAAGGAGGGCGACAGCCTAGTCACATGGGAAAAGACATCGCGGCGAAGATCGGCGACGATGCGCTCGCCGATGGTGATGACGAAATAGTAGCGCAGCGCGCTGGCGACCGCGAGCACGATGGCCATGACCATCAGCATGGCGAAGTAGCTGTTGATGAAGCGGCCGTCGGACTGGGTGAAGCCGTGATCAATCATGCGACGCACGGCGAGCGGCAGCGCCAGCGAGGTGATGGCGGCAAGCGCCAGCGAGATCAGCGCACCGGCCACCAGGCCGCGGTAACGCATGACATAGGGCGTCAGCCTGCCGAGCGGTCGCAGCGATCGCGTCTTGTTTTCCTCAGCCCGTGCCTGCTCTGCCAAATCGTCTCCGATCGCCCGCAGGACCCGCGCAATGCGGCCTGTTGGCTCTTGTTATCTAGGCGTCCTTCATGTATAGGCACCGCATCCTAATGGGAAGCCGTAGCCATCCGACTGCGGCTTCATTTATTCAATCGGTTCGTTGGCCGCAACTGCATGCGGCAAATTGAACTCCGGTATCGCAGGAAGATTGTTATGAAGGCAGGCATCCATCCCGAATATCACATGATCAAGGTGGTCATGACCGATGGCACTGAGTACGAAACCCGCTCGACCTGGGGTTCGGAAGGCGCTGTCATGAACCTCGAAATCGATTCCAAGTCGCATCCGGCCTGGACCGGCGGCAACCAGCAGCTCATGGACCGCGGTGGCCGCGTCTCCAAGTTCAACAAGCGCTTCGGCGGCCTCGGCCTCTAATCGCTTTTGCTCGACGGAATTCGAAGAGCCCGGTTTCGCCGGGCTTTTTTGCGTTCGCAATGGCTTACAGCGCCGCGCGTCTTTTAAAGCATGTCGCGCAAAAGTGTGCAGCGGTTTTGGGCTAACGACATGCGTAAAAACAAAGACCTAAAGCGCGACAAGCGAATCTGAAAGATCGCGACGCGCTTTAGACGCGCAAAGGACGCTGTAGGAATTCCGGCGTTCGGCGGCAAAACAAAAAAACCGGCCGCGTAAGACGCAGCCGGTTTGTATTCGAATTCTTGATCCGGTCAGTTGTTGCCGAAGGCGGTCTGCAACAGGGAAAGCTGGGCCTGGACGCTGTTCTGATTATCATGAACGATTACCGCTTCGGACGGGCGGTAGATTTCGCGGTCGAGCAGGGCAATGCGGTTCTGCAAACGCAGCGAGCGTTCGACGAGGTCGCGGAAGGATTCCGGCAGGTCGCCCCAGCCGGGTGCAGCGCGGTCGACGTTGAAGCCGTCGAGGCGAACCTTGTTCTTTTCAGCCAGCACCTGATCGCGAGACATTTCGCCATTGTTGACGGCGCGCTGCAACAGCAGCCAGGAGGCCATCTGCATCAGGCGGGTGGTGAGACGCATCGATTCCGCGGCGTAGAGAACCGAGGCCATCCGGGGCAGAACCTTGGAAGCGGCGCGGCCCTGACCGTCGAGATAGGCGGCAGTCTCTTCGACCAGCGACATGCCTTCCGCATAAAGTGCCTTGAACTGCGAAGATGCAGCGGCGCGACCTGCAAAACTGATCGTGTTCAATCCAACTTCCGACATCGCAATAGTCCCTGTTCGCACGCAGCTACATATATTCAGGTAACGCCGGTTCCGATGGAAAAGTTTCCAGGCCGGGTCTTTATGACTTTAAGATGGTATCATTAGCCCAAATGCGCAAGCCGTTTCTTAAGAAAGGGTTAATCTCCACAGTTTCGTGGAAGTGCGCCGGGCAGAGGAAAAAGAAGAGCCGCAAACGCGGCTCTCAAGGTAAAACAGGGAGAAAAATCAGACCAATTCACCGCTTGGAAAACTGTCTGAGATCCAGAGGAAATCCGGATGAATACAGTAATACCTTATAAAGCTTAATATTTTATTAACATTGTGCCGGATTAAGACTTGAGGCGGGTTATTTTATCCGCCTATAGCCTTGTTTTTCGGGGTTTTTATCGGATCACGAGCGGAAGAAGCTTTCCGCCGCCTGCCGCCCGGAGGCCTTGCGGGCGGCCTCGGCCTCAAGGCGGGCGATCTCCGTCTTCAGCAATTCCACCCGCGCCTTCAATTCGTCGACCGAAAGCATGGAGAGATCGGCGCCGATCTCATGGGCGACTTTCTTCTGCGGCCGGTCATCATCGATGAAGCTCATGGTTCGTCCTCCGTTCGCTGCCTAACCAAACTTTACAGCAGGATCGTCGCTTTCGGGAGACTTTCCGGTTTCGGGAGGTTTGCCAGCGCCGCGATCGGCAAGCGACATGCTTTGCGGTGTCAGGATCGCCGAGGTGCCGGTCGGGATCGTCGTGTAGGCGTCGCGGTCGCTGGCGGGGACCGCGGCGCGGATGCGGCTCCTGATGATGGCATAAACGGTGATCAGCACATGGGCGATGGCGGTGACGAGGAAAAGCGCATGCGGCGTGATCGCCGACATGACGGGACCGCTGAGCGTCGGGCCGATCACCGTGCCGATGCCATAGAGCAGCAGCAGGCCGCCGGAGACCTTGACGAAATCCTCCGACGCCGCAAAGTCGTTCGCGTGGGCGACGGCGATCGGATAGAGCGTATTCGCCACGGCGCCGTAAAGGACGACGAGCCCGATCAGCAAAGCGGGGGACGTCGGGTGGAGCAAGAAGATCAGCAGGCCGGCAAGGGCGGCGATCCCCGACATGGCAGCGAGCACGTAGCGCCGGTCGATGCGATCGGAAAGCCGGCCGGCCGGCAGCTGCATCACCGCCCCGGCGAAGATGGTGGCGCTCATCATGACGGCAATGCTGGTGTCGGAGAGGCCGGCGCCGGCGCCGAAGACGGCGCCGAGCGTGCCGTAGGCACCGTTGGCGATGCCGACGAGCAAGATGCCGAGGCAGGAGACCGGCGAGTTGCGATAGAGCGCCGGCAGGTCGAGGCGCACCGCCTTCAACGGCTGCGGCGAAGCGGCGGTCGACAACGTCGTCGGCAGCATGGCGATGCAATAGAAGATGCCGCAGATCATGAACAGCACCGGTGTGCGCACATCCTCGAGCGGGATCATCATCTGGCCGCCGACGACGCCGATGAGTGTGATGCCAATATAGAGCGAGAAAATCGCGCCGCGACTCTCGTTGCTGGCGCGCTCGTTCAGCCAGCTTTCGATGATCATCGACGTGCCGGCGGTGGAGAAGCCGGTGACGGCGCGCAGGACCACCCACCAGACCGGATCGATGATGATGCCGCTGACCAACGCGATGATGGCGATGATCGAGATGAAGCCGGAAAAGGCACGCACATGGCCGACGCGGCGCACGATCTTCGGAGCAACCAGGCAGCCGATGACGAAGCCCCCGGCCCATGAGGTGCCGAGCAGGCCAAGCGTCGTCGTTCCGTAGCCTTCGAGATTGCCGCGCACGGGAAGCAGGATGCCCTGCAGGCCGTTGCCCATGAAAAGGAAGAGCGTGCCAAAGAGCAGCGCGGCGACGGACAGCAGATTTCTCTTCATTTCCCCAGACTCGGTCTTAGCGATTTGCAATGACATAAGGCAGGACCTGCGTCAGCCCAGCCTCAAGATGATTGATTGTGCCCCGGAATGTCTTTACGGCGTGTCGAGATCCTCTTGTTCGCGCGGAAAAATGTCCGTCCTGTGACATTCCGAAAAACGGAAAAAATAAAGCATGACAAAGCTGATAGCCTTGCTGCTCATCCTTGCCATGGCGATACAAGTGATCAAGCCGCTCGGGCTTCCCGGCCTCAGGCGGCGAATGGATTTCTGGAAGCTCGCGCTGATCGCTTTCGCCGTCTGGGCAGTGGCTCTGCTTTCGCGCGATTTCCTGATGTAGCCCCGGATTACGTGTAACGCAGGGGTACGGTTCGGGCTGCGCCCGTCAGTTTTGCAAGCTAATTTCGCCGCGCATGACGGAAACACAGCCTCCCGAGATGACGACATCGGTGACGATGCCGTTGGATTTCGCGATATCAAGGGTGATGACGCTGCGGCGGCCCATTTCGACGCCCTGTTCAATGGTGATGCGGACGTTCATATCGGCCTCCAGCGCAAGCGAGACGAGATAGGCGCCAAGCGCGGCTGACGCGCTGCCCGTTGCCGGATCCTCGGGCACATTGTCGAGGGGCGCGAACATGCGGGCGCGAATATTCCATGGATTTTCGGCTGTCCTCACATAGAGGAAGAGCGAAAAGTCGTGGCCGCTGGTTGTCTGGTGGCCGGCAGCTGCCTGGAACCCGGCAAGGTTTGGGCGGACGGCGGCCAGCGCCTCGAGCCCATTCACTTCTGCAACGGCGAAATTCAGGCCGACGGATGCAAAGGCCGGGGCATGGGTGGTGCTGACGATGACACCGGCGTCGAGCGAGACGCAGCCGGCGATGGTTTCCGCGGCGATGGTGTCGCCGATCGTCAGCGGCTGCGGCGCGCGGATGGCGGCACCGGCAACCTTTCCGCCGCTGCGTTTCAGGCTGACTTCGACGATGCCGGCCTTTTCCTCGAAACGCAGCGTATCGCCGACCGGCTTGCCGAAAATCTCCGCCTGCTGGCCGAGCACATAGGCGGTGCCGACGTTCGGATGGCCGGCAAAGGGTATTTCCATCGTCGGGGTGAAGATGCGCACGCGGGCGGAATTTTGCGGGTCTTCCGGCGGCAGGACGAAGGTGACTTCGGAATAATGGAACTCGGTGGCGATCTTTTGCATCGTCGTATCGCTCAGACCGCGCGCATCGGAGATGACGGCAAGCGGATTGCCCTCGAAGCGGGTGGAGGTGAAGACATCGACGGTGACGTAGGAGAGGGTGTTCATGGCGGCTCCTGTTGTGACAGGGCGCTATGAGTAATCACGGTTTTTCGCGGAACGAAGCGGTTTCTTGTCGCCGTGACAATGGGAGGGAAGGAAACGGCAGAGAGGGCAGGAAGCCGCGTTCGCCGCCCCCTGCCCATTAGTTCAAAGCTCCAAAAGCTCAGGCGGCCTTTTCCAGGTCTTTCTTCCAGTTGCCCTTGGCGGCAAGGCTGTTCATCTCGGCGCGGTGGGTGAATTCGCGCTGGCCGGCAGCGACGTTTTCCTGCTTGCCGTTCCAGGCCCTGAGCGCGCTGTCCTGCAGGGCGCGGCCGTAGGAGAAGGTGACGAACCAGGGCAGGTCGCCGATGGCATTGATCGCCGAAAGGTGGGCTGTCGCTTCTTCGGTCGTCTGGCCGCCGGAGAGGAAGGCGATGCCGGGAACAGCGGGCGGAACGGTCGTCTTCAGCACCTTGACGGTGCGTTCGGCAACTTCCGCGACCGAGGCCTTGCGGGCGTTCTTGCCGTCGATCACCATGTTCGGCTTGAGGATCATGCCTTCGAGGTTGACGCGGGCATCGGCGAGTTCCTCGAAAACGATGCGCAGCGTGGATTCGGTCACTTCGGCGCAGCGGTCGATATTGTGGTCGCCCGGTTTGCCGTCCATCAGGCATTCCGGCTCGACGATCGGAACGATCCCGGCTTCCTGGCAAAGTGCGGCATAACGAGCAAGCGCCTGAGCGTTGGCGCGGACGGAACCGCGGGTCGGCAAGGTCGATGAGATGGCGATGACGCCGCGCCACTTGGCGAAGCGGGCGCCGGCTTCATAATATCTGGCAAGGCGCTCGCCGAGGCCGTCGAGGCCTTCGGTGATGGTTTCAGCGGGATATTTGGCCATCGGCTTGGCGCCTGTATCGACCTTGATGCCGGGGATGGCGCCGGCGGCGCGGATGATGTCGACGAAGGGCGTGCCGTCCGCGGCCTTCTGGAACAACGTCTCTTCGAAGAGAATAACGCCGGAGATATATTTCTTCATCGCTTCGTCGGAGCGGAAGAGCATTTCGCGGTAGTCGCGCCGGCTCGTTTCGGTCGATTCGAGATTGATCGCGTCGAAACGCTTCTTGATGGTGGAGGTCGATTCATCGGCGGCGAGCAGCCCCCGGCCGCCCGTAACCATCTGCACTGCAATGTCTTCCAGTCGTTCGCTCATTTTCGTTCTCTCCACAACAATAAACATCGGCACTTCAGGAATATAGAACGCGGATAACAGAAGTTTATAGAGAGGAAAATGGAAGGCTAAGTCATTGAAACGATTGAATTCAATTCAATCGTTTGAAAATTTGAGATTTTTTTCATCCTCTGAGCAAAAGACCGTGGAAGCTGTTTTCCTTCCACGGTCTATCCACATGTAAAATCTGCGAAATCAGTCTTGGTAATTATCTACAGCGCCGCGCGTCTTTCAGACGCGCAAAGGACGCTGTAGCACTTTGAATGGCTGCTAATTATGTCCTTAAATCAGTTCCGATTTAAGGAATTATGCAGCAGCAGTGTTGAGGACGGCGACGCCGGGAAGCTCTTTGCCTTCCATCCATTCGAGGAAGGCGCCGCCAGCGGTCGAGACATAGGTGAAATCGTCGGCAACGCCGGCATGGTTGAGCGCCGAGACGGTGTCGCCACCGCCGGCTACAGAGGTGAGCTTGCCGGCTACGGTGCGTCCGGCGGCGTATTTCGCGGCAGCGACCGTCGCGGCATCGAAGGGTTCGATCTCGAAGGCGCCGAGCGGGCCGTTCCAGACCAGGGTTGAGGCGCGTTCGATCCAGGCGTTGATGGCCTCGACCGATTTCGGGCCGACATCGAGCACCATGGCATCGGCAGGAATGGCGTTGATATCGACCGTTTCGTTGGCGGCGCCGGCCTTGAACTCGCGGGCGATCACGCCATCCTCCGGCAGGATGATGGCGCAGCCGGCGGTGGCTGCCTCGATCATGATCTGTTTGGCGGTTTCGGCGAGATCATGTTCGCAGAGCGACTTGCCGACATTGGTGCCGCGGGCGGCGATGAAGGTATTGGCCATGCCGCCGCCGATGACCAGCGCATCGACTTTCTTCACGAGGTTCATCAAGAGGTCGATCTTGGTGGAGACCTTGGCGCCGCCGACGATCGCGACGACAGGGCGAGCGGGATCACCGAGGCCCTTTTCCAACGCTTCCAGCTCGGCCTGCATGGTGCGGCCGGCATAGGCCGGCAGGTGGTGGGCAAGACCCTCGGTCGAGGCATGGGCGCGGTGGGCGGCCGAAAAGGCGTCGTTGACGTAGATGTCGCCGTTGGCGGCAAGCGCCTTGGTGAAGTCGGAGTCGTTGTTTTCCTCGCCCTTGTGGAAGCGGGTGTTTTCCAGAAGCAGGATATCGCCGTCATTCATCGCGGCAACGGCGGAGGCGGCGGCTTCGCCGATGCAGTCGGAGGCCGTCAGCACGGCATGATCAAGCACTTCCTCGACGGAAGGGGCGATCAGCGACAGCGACAGATCCGGCGAAGGGCCATCCTTCGGCCGGCCAAAATGGGCCAGCAGGATCACCTTGGCACCCTTTTCGGACAATTCGAGGATCGTCGGCGCCACACGCTCGATGCGCGTCACATCGGTGACCTTGCCGTCTTTCACCGGGACGTTGAGGTCGACGCGGACGAGAACGCGCTTGCCGCGGATGTCGGAAAGATCGTCGAGGGTCTTGAAAGAAGGCATGGGGGGATCCTGTCGTGGTTGGCGAAAGTCGCGCCGAACATAGCAAGGATCATTCGAGACGCAAGGCGTTCAGCGGCCGTTTTCGCGTGTGCCTTCGTCGCGTCCGGCCGGTGGTTTCAGCGTGCTTTCGGAAGCCGCGGTATCCCGGTTCCGGCGTCCGTTCAGCCGGTCGCGGATGCGCTGGATGATGTCCTTGAGATTGAGGAAGATCGGCAGCGTAATTGCCGGTTCGACCGCTTCGAGCGACATGCCGACGGAGGTGATGTGATCGTGCTCGTCGAGATCGCGGACGATGAGGATGATCGAGCCGAGGCGGACGCGGTCGGCATAATCGGCCTTGCCGCCGAGACGCTGCCGCATCAATTCGGCGATCGTCAGGCCCTTTTCGGATTCGTTGAGCAGGCCGGGGCCATAGGCGGCGTCGAGATCGGCGGCGGGGCGGGCCGGAGAGAGCGCGAAGGCCCCGAAGAATTCGGCATCGTCGTCATCGACAGGCGCCCGGCTGGCGAAGAGCCGGTCGAGCAGGCGGGAATAGCTCGGCACGATGAAGAGGTAGACGAGATCGTGCTCGCGCAGCCGTCCGGCATATTGATAGCGCATCGACTTGCCGTCACGGATGACGAGCGAGGGGGTCGCCCAGCGCGGAATGCGCTCGCCGCGCAGCACCGGGCTATCCTTGATGACGCGGTAAGAGAGCAGTTCGTGGTTGGCCGCACCCGGCAGGTCGACCTCGACCTTGTCGACGGCGCCGATGCGCGGCGGAATGATCAGCCCGAGCTTCTTGGCGACGGGTTTGATCGTCCAGCCCTGGAGGAGCAGCGAGACCAGCACGATGATGAAGGCGGTGTTGAAGTAGATCTGGCCGTTCTCAAGCCCGCCGAGGATCGGCATGATGGCGAGCAGGATGGAGACGGCGCCGCGCAGGCCGACCCAAGCAACGAAGCCGATTTCCTGCTGCGTGTAATCGAAGGGAAGCAGCGACAGCCAGATCGCCAACGGCCGGGCGACGAAGATCAGGAAGAGGGCGAGCAGGATGGCCGGCACGATGATGGCAGGGAATTGCGACGGCGTGGCGAGCAGGCCGAGCACCAGGAACATGATGATCTGCGCCAGCCAGGTCATGCCGTCCTGGAAGCGCTTGATGGTGCCGATCGCCTGCATCTTGCGGTTTCCGGCGTAGATGCCGGCGACATAGACGGCGAGGAAGCCGCTGCCGCCGACCGCGCCGGTGAAGGAGAAGACGAGAAGAGCGAGCGCCAGCACGAAGATCGGCGTCAGGCCGCGATCGGTATCGAGCTTGCTGACGATCAGCACGATCATCATGCCGCCGAGCAGGCCGAGAATGACGCCGAGGCCCATCTGCTGCACGAACATGGCGAGCATGCCGATATTGATGCCGGCATAACGCTCGCCGCTCGCCAGCACCTCGACGAGGGCGATGGTGAGGAAGATCGCCATCGGGTCGTTGGTGCCGGATTCGACTTCCAGCGTCGAGCGCACCTTGTCGCGGATGTTGATGCCGCCGATGCGCAACAGGAAGAAGACGGCGGCGGCATCCGTCGACGCGACGATCGAGCCGAGCAGCAGTCCTTCCAGCCAGGTGAAATTCAAAAGCCACATGGCGGCGAAGGCAAAGAGCGAGGCGGTGATCAGCACGCCGACCGAGGCGAGCGCCAGAGACGGCACAGCCGCCAGCCGGAAGGCCTGCATCGGCGTGCCGAAGCCTGAATCGAACAGGATGATGGCCAGCGCGATGGAGCCGAGAATATAGGCGAGATAATTGTTGCTGAACTCGATGCCGAGGCCATCGACGCCGGCAGCAAGGCCGATCATCAGGAAGAGCAGCAGCAGGGGGGCGCCGAAGCGGAATGCGAGCAGGCTCGAAAAAGCGGCAAGAAGCACGAGCGCCGTCGACACCAGCACCACGATATAGAACGCTTCCATGCCCACCCCTTTCCATCGACTGCTTCGCGAACACAGCCGCCCGGCCGGTTCGCCTTTATCCAACCCCTCCGGCACGCGCGGCAATCCGTCAGTAAACGGCAAAACGTCAGAGAAGGGTAGGCCTTGCGGCTTAACCTCGTCGCGATGCTGCTTCATGCTGCTGAACGGCTGCCGGACGGCCAACCGACACGGACGGAATGCTACGGGAGAAATTCTCTATAAAGAATGTATAGGAAAATCAGGCGAGAGCAGGGCAAAAGAGACGGGCACGGATTTTTCCTGCCGGTATCTGCGAATGGCAACAGAATAAGACACGCTCCCCCTTTCACGCGGCCCGTTTGCCTCGTCCGATGACGGGAAGAAAAATGAGCGCTTTCGATATCGGGTAGGAAAATGCCGGCCGCCCAGCGGGAGCAGCCGGCTGCAGTTTTGTGCCGGAAGCGGCCGGCTCTTGCTCTGCTATCCCAACACTTCCTGAAGTATGATGATGGCGAGAAACGAGAGGCCAATGAACGCGGCGACCCAGATGACCAGACGATTGGCCTTTGCCAACACGGCAGGTCTGACGTCCCGCTTGGGGTGAAACCGTTCCCGCCGTTTGAGGGTGGTGTGGGACAAGCGTTTTTGTGCCTCTGCCATTTATCGCCTCCACTTGGCGCACTTTAGCTTGTGCAGCGCTGTGCATTCCTCAATCTAGCACGCTTGCTCAGCGGATTGCCAACCCGTGATCCATCCTTGCGGCCAAGGAAGTCGTTGATGATGGTTTCGCGCAGGGACGCCTATCGAATTCGAACCCGTCGCTTCGATATGACTTCGAAACCGGCGTGGATCGTCGGTCAGTCTTCTGTGTCCTCGCCCTCGTCGGTCAGATCCGCGACCGGGACCAGGAAAACGACGAACTCGTCCTCGATCGTCCGTTCGGGATCGTCGTCGAATTCATAGGCGTGCTCGACTTCGCTCGCTTCCTCGGTGGTCGCCTTGCGCAGGCTCAGGGCCGCTTTGCGGTCCCAAAGAGGCTTGCCTTCGGATTCCAGGACGGTCAGATCGTCGCGAAAGTCTTCCGCCTCGAAGAAATGCATCGCTTCCTCATGATTTTCCGAGCGAAAACTGGCAATGGCGCGGTCGGCGATTTCAACGGTAAAGTAATCCATCCATCTCTCTCATTTTCATGCGGGCGACAGTGCTACCACACGGTATTGGCGTTCCGCACCTGGCCGGTGGCCGATGCGGTGTGAGGAAACTGGGCAATTTGGAATGTCCAGGGTGCCGTATTCTAACAGATCTCTTCCGGGCAATGGGCGAAAAGATGCCAGTGCGGGAAGGCCGGTTTCGTTTGGAGGCACGGCAACAAAAAGCGGCCCGGTTTCCCGTGCCGCTTGCATATCGATGCCTCAAGAGCGCTCAGATGAGCTTGGCGAAAGCGACTGCCGTGTCGGACATGCGGCTGGAGAAGCCCCACTCGTTGTCGTACCAGGACAGGACGCGCACGAAGTTGCCTTCCATGACCTTGGTCTGATCGGTTGCGAGGATCGAGGAGTGGCTGTCGTGGTTGAAGTCACGGGAGACGAGCGGCTCGTCGGTGTAGCCGAGGATACCCTTCAGCTTGCCGTTGGCAGCAGCCATGATGGCTTCGTTGATCTCGCCAACGCTGGTCGCCTTCTTGGCGACGAACTTGAAGTCGACGACCGAAACGTTCGGGGTCGGAACGCGGATCGAGGTGCCGTCGAGCTTGCCTTTCAGATGCGGCAGAACGAGGCCGACTGCCTTGGCTGCACCCGTCGAGGTCGGGATCATGGAAAGGGCGGCCGCGCGGGCGCGATACAGGTCCTTGTGCATCGTGTCGAGCGTCGGCTGGTCGCCGGTGTAGGAGTGGATGGTCGTCATGAAGCCGTGGTCGATGCCGACGGCGTCGTCGAGAACCTTCACGACCGGCACCAGGCAGTTGGTGGTGCAGGACGCGTTGGAGATGACCAAGTGCTCCTTGGTGAGCTGGTCATGGTTGACGCCGAAGACGACCGTCAGGTCGGCACCATCGGCAGGCGCCGAGACGATGACGCGCTTGGCGCCGGCCGTCAGGTGGGCGGCAGCCTTGTCGCGGGCGGTGAAGATGCCGGTGCATTCCATCGCGATGTCGACGCCGAGCTCGCGGTGCGGGAGCGTTGCCGGATCCTTGATCGCCGTGACCTTGATCGGCTTGCCGTTGCCGACGATGATCGTGTCACCCTCGACCTTCACCGTTGCCGGGAAGCGGCCGTGGATCGAGTCGTAGCGCAGCAGGTGGGCGTTGGTTTCAACCGGGCCGAGATCGTTGATGGCGACGACTTCGATGTCGGTGCGGCCGGATTCGACGATGGCGCGAAGGACGTTGCGGCCGATGCGGCCGAAACCGTTAATGGCAACCTTGACTGTCATGTGCATTCACTCCCGATAGAGTAGGGCCCGATAGTTGAGGGCCTGGAATTGAGGAGATGGAGAGCGCCCCAAGGCGCCCTCATTAAAGCTTTGCTTCCGCGGCTGCAACGACGGCGTCGGCCGTGATGCCGAAATGCTTGTAAACTTCCTTGACCGGGCCGGAAGCGCCGAAGCTCTTCATGCCGATGAAGGTACCTTCCGGTCCAATGAACGCATCCCAGCCTTCGCGAACGGCGGCTTCGACGGCGATCTTGACCGGCGAGTTGCCGAGAATTTCCTTGCGATAAGCTTCAGGCTGCTCGAAGAACAGTTCCGTGCAGGGAACCGATACGACGCGGACGGTGACGCCCTTGGCTTCGAGTGCCGTACGCGCCGCAACGGCGATTTCGACTTCCGAGCCGGAAGCAAAGATCGTCACCTTGGCGTCGGCATTGCCGGCCAGCGTGTAGGCGCCCTGTTCGCAGAGGTTCTTTTCGCTGTATTCGGTGCGGGACGGCGTGAGGTTCTGGCGCGTCAGGGCAAGGCCCGAAGGACGGTTGTGCGTCTTGATGGCGATCTGCCAGCATTCCGCCGTTTCCGTGGCGTCGGCCGGGCGGAAGACCATCAGGTTCGGGATGGCGCGGAGACCGGCGAGCTGTTCGACCGGCTGGTGCGTCGGGCCGTCTTCGCCGACGCCGATCGAGTCATGCGTCAGGACGTGAATGACGCGGATGCCCATCAGCGAAGCAAGACGGATCGGCGGGCGGCAATAATCCGAGAAGATCAGGAAGCCGCCGCTGTAGGGGATCAGGCCGCCATGCAGCGCAATGCCATTCATGGCAGACGCCATGCCGTGCTCGCGGATGCCCCAATGCATGTAACGGCCGGCGAAATCCGTCGGCGTGATCGAATGCATCTGGCTGGTCTTGGTGTTGTTCGACGGCGTCAGATCGGCGGAGCCGCCGAGCGTTTCCGGCAGGAAGCCATTGATGACCTCGAGCGCGTCTTCCGAGGCCTTGCGGGTCGCAACCGTCGGCTTGGTCTCGGCGAGCTTCTTCTTATATGCGCTGATCGCGGCGTCGAAGCCTTCCGGCAGATCGCCTGCCATGCGGCGGGTGAACTCGGCCCTGGCCGGAGCCTTGGCAAGACCGTCTTCCCAAGCCTCGACGAGGTCGGCGGAGCGAGCGCCGGCTGCACGCCAGCTGTCGAGGACATCAGACGGGATGACGAAGGCTTCGGATTCCCAGTTCAGCGCCTTGCGGGTGGCGGCGATTTCCTCGGCGCCGAGCGGATTGCCGTGGACCTTGTGGGTGCCTTGCTTGTTCGGGGCGCCGAAGCCGATGATCGTCTTGCAGGCGATGAAGGTCGGGCGGTCGGACTTATGCGCAGCTTCGATTGCGGCGGCGATAGCGGCCTGATCGTGGCCATCGATCTCGATCGTGTTCCAGTGTACGGCCTTGAAGCGGGCGATCTGGTCGGTGGAGTCCGACAGCGAGACGGCGCCGTCGATGGTGATCGAGTTGTTATCCCAGAACAGGACGAGCTTGTTGAGCTTCAGGTGGCCGGCGAGCGCAATGGCTTCGTGGCTGATGCCCTCCATCAGGCAGCCGTCGCCGCAGATCGCATAGGTATAGTGATCCTGGAGGTCGGAGCCGAACTCCTCGCGCAGCTTGCGTTCGGCAATCGCCATGCCGACGGAATTGGCGATGCCCTGGCCGAGCGGACCGGTCGTCGTTTCGATACCTGTGGCATGACCGTATTCCGGATGGCCGGCAGTCTTCGAACCGAGCTGGCGGAACTGCTTCAGATCCTCGATCGTCATATCGGGATAGCCCGTCAGATACAGCAGCGAATAAAGCAGCATCGAGCCATGGCCGGCCGACAGCACAAAGCGATCGCGGTTCGGCCAATGCGGCTTCTTTGGATCGAACTTCAGATATTTGGTGAACAGGACCGTCGCCACGTCAGCCATGCCCATCGGCATGCCCGGGTGGCCGGAGTTCGCCTTTTCAACGGCGTCCATGGCGAGAAAACGGATCGCATTCGCCATCCGGTCGTGTTGTTCGGGAGAGGTCATGGCTTTTCCGCAAGTTCCGGGTGTCGGGGGATGGCCTCGAGCCTCCAAGACCATCGAGTGAAAGCGGCAGAGACATAGCAGTTGGGGCGGGCAAGTCAATAAAAGGCAGGCCAAATCCGGGCCGTCGGCGGCGATTTTTGACATTTGATCGCGCGATTGTACAAATGACGAATCTGCTGTGACGGGTATGTGTAAAACGCTCATCCACAGGATAGGCCGGTGGGCAGGTGACGGGATTTATTGACGGGCCGTTTACGAGCGGCATATCCTCTTGAAATCACAGGATCGGTGCGGGCCGCCGATTCGCGGATCCTGCGCGGGAATCGGAAAGGCATGATGCCCACAGGCAAAACCATGGAAGCAGCGCTCAACGAGCTGAGACAGGCGATTTCGAGCCTCGAAAACGCCGTCGACATGCGCGTCGAGCGCCAGCGCGAGCAGGGCGAGATCGAGGGCGAGGTGCGGCGCGTGCATGCCGACCGTTCGCGGCTGGCGCAGGAGCTCGACCAGGCCGAATTCCGCGCCAACCGGCTGGAAGAGGTCAATCGCGAGGTATCGCGGCGGCTGGTGACGGCCATGGAAACGATCCGCGCGGTTCTGGATCGTTGATGAGAGAGAGTTTCGCATGGCGCAGGTGACGGTTACGATCGACGGTAAGGCCTATCGTATGGCCTGCGAAGAAGGGCAGGAGGATCACCTGACCGATCTCGCCAACCGCTTCGACGGCTATGTCGGCCATCTCAAGGATCAGTTCGGGGAAATCGGCGATCTCAGGATCACCGTCATGGCCGGCATCATGGTTGTGGATGAAATTTCCGAGCTGACGCGCCGCGTCGCCGGATTGGAGTCCGAGCTCGAGACGCTGCGCGGCAACCGCGATACGGTGCTTGCAGCGACCGCCCGCACCGAGGAAAACCTAGCCGCGGCGCTCAGTGAAGTGTCGAGCCGCATTCGCGGCATCACCGACAAGCTAAACGGCCGGTCTGCTCCCGAACTCAATTGATCTCAAATAAATAGGGGTGGCCTTTCGTCACCACTGGCGCGTCAGCACAAACGACCTTATATATCGCCGTGCGGTCTGCGCCTCTCGACAGGAACCACAATCCCTGGGGCCATACTCGATCCAAAGGGAGCTGTCCCTGGCCAGGCCCGTGGGCCTGGACACACGGCGCCCACCTACGTTTGTAGGCACCCAGGATCGTAAACATCCATCGGTGGTCGTGGATCGCACCCTTTCCTTCTATTTTCAGCGAAGACGCCGGATCGACAGCGAGCATCAGGAAGGGTTCTTGTCGGAAAGAGCAACGATTTCGCTCTCAGCGGCGATCGTCGTCTTGTCCTTGGCATACCGGGTACGGCCCTTCGGCGAAGACCTCGTCGTGATAGCCCTTGGAGCCGACATTCAGCGCCAAAGGGCTTCGCCACTCCCTGTTGTCGCGCAGGCAATCAAGCACGAAACAGAAATCATATCGCGGCCGCCAGCCGAGTTCCCGTCTTGCGCGTTCGTTGACATAGACACGGTCGAGCGAAGGAAACATCTTCCAGCCGCGTGATGCGTAAAGGGCGCCTGCACCTGGGAACCGTCGTTCGACGACATGAGCCGCATCGCGCCGGATCGCGGCGAGATCACTTGCAGAAAACGGAGTCGTGGCGGAGATGATGTAGCGGCCAAAGCCGATTGCCGGCGCCTTTTCGAGCGCCAGCAGATGGGCGCCGACCACGTCACTGATATCGACGCGGCGGTGAAGAAGCTCGTTGGCCTGGGCATTCTCCGCAGAATAGAGGTTGCGAATTTCAGGATCGTCGTCGTTTTCGGGAAAGAAGCGCGATGTCCTGAGAATGGCGACCGGCAGGCCGGACTTGCGCGCGAAGAGTTCGCACAGACCTTCGGCGGCGAGTTTCGTCACGCCGTAGATGTTTTTCGCGACGGGAAGCACGTCCTCGGTCACCCATGCCGCCGGTTCGCCGGCAGCCGGCGTCAATGCCGCGCCGAAGGTGCTGGTGGTGCTGGTGAAGACGAAGCTTGCAACGTTGGCAGTGACCGCTTCTTCCAGCAGGTTGAGGGTGCCGGCGATATTGGTATCGAGGAAATCGTAATTGCCGTGGGTTGCCACATGCGGCTTGTGCAGCGTTGCGGCATGGATGACGTGGCTGATGCCTGACATTGCCTGCCGGACGAAGGCGCGATCACTGATCGAGCCGACCATGTCGGTAAAAGCCGCGGGCTTGATATCGATGCCGCGCACCCAGCGGCTTTCCGCCCTCAAGGTCCGCATCAGCGCCTCGCCGAGATGGCCGGCACTTCCCGTCACCAGTATCGTCATCACATCGTCTCCTGACCGTTTCAGCGGCGGACGCCATAAAGACTGACGTTTCCGGACAACGCATAAATTATGCATGGGCGTGCAGGAAAGCTTGAGGCTCAGCCGATGGTCGTGACGAGGCGGCCGGCGCTGCCGTCGGAAAGCATGATCCGTTCCCAGGTCACGCGGCCGGCGGCGATCGGCAGCAGCGCATTGCCGTTGGCGCCGGTATCGAGGGTCAACGACGAGAGCCTGCCCTCATGCCAGCCGCGCTCCTCCAGCGACTGCTCGGCGGCGGCGATTTCGGCGGAGGCGTAGGAGAACAGAGAGCAGCCAAGAAAGGCAGCGAGCGGCGCCCGCCATTCCGCCTGTCGCGGGCGGGAGGCGGAGAGCAGCCGGTGAGTGCGGTCGCAGATCAGATGCACCGGCCGGACAGAATCCTCGACCAGCCGCTTCAGCGCCGCATCGACTGCTGTATGTTGCGGTGAGCTGAAAATCCGCTCCAGCTTGGTGGCCTGTTCGGCCGATAGGGCGAGCTGATCGCGCTCCCAGCGCGAGACCGTCGCCTGGTTGACGCCGATGAGTTCGGCAAGATGTTCCCTGCTTCATGCTGCGCAGCAGCCGCATGCGGCGTATGCCGGCCCCCGATATCATCATCTTCCTGGTCCCGTGCCGTCTTGGCCAGCATAAGGCTTCGGCTGGCCGACCCGCAAGCTGTTGGGCGGCTGGATCATTATTCGGGCTGGCCTTCGAGGTCGCCTTTCAGCCGGTCGAGAATTGACAAGGAATGGCCGGCATAGGCGCTGATCCAGCGGTCATAGATGTGTTTGATCGGCAGGCTGTTCAGGTGGTTCCAGCGCTCGCGGCCTTCCTTCCTGGCAATGACCAGGTCAGCCTCTTCCAGCACCTTCAGATGCTGCATCACCGTACAGCGATCCATCTCTGGAAACATCTCGCAAAGGGTCCCTGTGGTTCGAGGGCCGTCCTTGAGCAGATCGAGGATTTCGCGGCGGCGATGATGCGCCAGCGCCTTGAAAACGGGGTCGTCGGTTGATTCGCTTGACATGTTATGTTTTTATAACATAATGGCGCCAAGGACAATGGAACAGACACACTGGAGAAGAGGAGAAGTGTCATGTCTCTCGGAATCCGCGTTTCCGGCCGTATCGGCCGCCCTGTCGCAGAGGTTTTCGACGCCGTCGTCAACCCGAAGAAACTCAGCAGCTATTTCACCACGATCGGCGGAGCGAGCGCGCCGCTCGTGAAGGGCACGACGGTGACCTGGTGGAAGGATGCGCCGGTCGAGGTCGTCGATCTGGTGCCGGAAAGCCGCATCGTGCTGCGCTGGGATGGCGGCACCGGCGAAGACAAGGCGACATACAAGACGCTGGTGGAGATGGACTTCAAAGCGCTGGAGGATGGTGGCACGCTGGTGACGATTGCCGAGAGCGGCTGGCGCGAGGACGAGGCCGGGAGGCGCGGCACCTATCTCAACTGCGAAGGCTGGACGCAGATGCTCTGCAGCATGAAGGCCTTCGTCGAATATGGCATCAACCTGCGCGAGGGCATGTTCCTCAGTGAAATGAAGGGCGAGCCGGCCAGCGCGCCTGATGTTTGAGGAGAAGGGTCATGACGGAACTTCTTTATGGCGGCGTCGATATTGCGATGAAGGTGCCGCCGCACCAGTATCAGGCGACGGTCGCCTTCTATCGCGATGTCATCGGCCTTAAGCAGATCGGCGAAGGGGATGCGGCGCTGTTCGCTCTCGGGCCGATCCGGCTCTGGATCGACGAGGTGCCGGCGATGAGCCAGGCCGAGCTCTGGCTGGAGTTGATGACACCGGATCTCGAGAGGGCTGCCGCGCATCTCGAAAGGGCCGGTGTCATTCGCTGCGATCCGATCGAGGCGTTGCCGGAGGATCTGCGCGGCGCCTGGATCGTCAATCCGGCTGGTATCGTGCATCTGGTGCGCGAGGCGCAATAGTCGCATTCGTCAATATGACCGAGACTTCGCTTGCCTGTCACACCGCGGGTGCTAATTTCCGGATTCGATACTTCATTTCGGTTTCCAGGAGATTCATTATGCAGCTTGGCATGGTTGGTTTGGGCCGCATGGGCAATTATATGGTCCAGCGCTTGATGCGAGGCGGTCACGATTGCGTTGTCTACGACGCAAGGCCGGAAAGCGTTGCCGAACTCGCAGGCCTCGGCGCGACCGGCAGTGCTTCGCTCGCGGAATTCGTCTCGAAGCTCGCCCATCCGCGCGCGATCTGGCTGATGCTGCCGGCGGCGATCGTCGACAAGGTACTGGCGAGCCTGGTGCCGCTGCTTGAGAATGGCGATATCGTCATCGACGGCGGCAACTCCTATTATCATGACGATATCCGCCGCGGCGCCGACCTCATCACCAAGGGCATCCACTATGTTGATGTCGGCACCAGCGGCGGCGTCTTCGGCCTCGAGCGCGGTTATTGCCTGATGATCGGCGGCGAGAAGGGCATCGTCGAACACCTTTCCCCGATCTTCGCGACGCTGGCGCCCGGCGTCGGCAAGACCGAAGCCTCGCCGAACCGGAGCCCCGAAGCGGCTGCGGTCAGCACCGCGGAACAGGGTTACCTGCATTGTGGCCCGCATGGTGCCGGTCATTTCGTCAAGATGGTGCATAACGGCATCGAATACGGCCTGATGGCTGCCTATGCCGAAGGTATCAATATTCTGAAACATGCCAATATCGGCGCTGCCTCGCACGAGGCGGATGCGGAAACCGCGCCGCTCGCCCATCCGGAACATTTCCAATACGACTTCAACCTGCAGGATGTCGCCGAAGTCTGGCGCCGCGGCAGCGTCATCACTTCCTGGCTGCTCGATCTCACGGCCGATGCGCTGCATGCCGATCCGGCACTGGCCAAATATGCAGGCCGGGTTTCGGACAGCGGCGAAGGCCGCTGGACGATCATGGCGGCAATTGACGAAAGCGTGCCGACGCCGGTGCTGAGTGCTGCGCTCTACGGCCGTTTCTCCTCGCGCGACAATGACGAATTCGCCAATAAGGTGCTGTCGGCGATGCGCGCGGGCTTCGGCGGCCACGTGGAAAAACCAGCCGCGAAATCCTAAACCAATGAAGCGCTGCAGCGCCCTGCGGCTCTCGAAAAGACGCGTGGCGCTGTAGAGCGCCCGCCATCATAGCCGTGCCGACGGTGCAGGTGGCGGGCGACCGCGACGCGGAGGTGGATGCTGCCGTCGCGCGCTACGCCGCGCATGCGCGGGCGAGCAGCGAGCCGGCGGCATGAACCGCCTCACATCGCGCCGGAGGCTGCGATCAGCAGGCCGCCGATGATCGCCATGTTCGTCTTCCAGGTATTGATCGCGCTGTCGCGCGCCGTTCCCTGCATGTCCCAGAAATTCAGCAGCATGACTGTGGCCGCCAGCGTGAAGACGATGAGACCGAATGCCGCTGCCGCGACGAACAGGCCGAGCATCAGCAGGATGCCGGCGACGATCTGGAACATGCTGCCCAAGACCAGCACTCCTTTTGCAAAAGGGACGCCGCGGGCTTCGATCGCGTCGGTCAGCGGCACGATGACGAAAAAATGATGAATGCCGCCAGCGACATAGAGGCCGCCCAGCAGCAGTCGTCCGAGAGCAAGCATCACGAAGGCTGAACCATCCTGCATATCGAACCTTTCTCCCGCGTCTCAACTCTCCATCGAGCGCAAGGCTCTGCCGAAGCTTACGAAAATGCAATGTGCCGCGACGCCCGCCTGCGCAAATTCGCCCCAATTGAGGATGATTGAGGCGCAGGAGGCGGAGCTGGGGTAGCGGCGGCAGGGCTTCATAGAGCTTATATGCCTCTCATGTTACGTCATCTGAAATGATTCCCGCCGAGCTGGCAGTTGCAGCAGGGTAAGAGAATGTCGGGGCACGGCAATTTGGAAGAGATTGAAGAAACGGACGGGTTTTCTTTTGGCGGGCTATTCAGACGGTACAGAACGCCGCTGTTGGCAGCCGCGTCACTCGTGGTCTTCTGCCTCGTCGGTTACGCGATCATGCAGCTCACCAACGAGGTGCGCTATGACGACGTCGTCGGTGCGCTGGCGGCGACCAGGCCGAGCGCGATCCTGCTTGCGCTGTTCTTCACGGCGCTCAGTTTCCTCGCACTGATCTTCTACGATCTCAACGCCATCGAATACATCGGCAAGAAGCTGCCCTTTCCGCATGTGGCGCTGACGGCGTTCAGCGCCTATGCCGTCGGCAACACGGCCGGTTTCGGCGCGCTTTCGGGGGGCGCGATCCGCTACCGCGCCTATACCCGCCTCGGGCTCTCGCCGGAGGACATCGGCCGCATCATCGCCTTCGTCACGCTCTCCTTCGGTCTCGGGCTTGCGGGTGTCGCGGCAATCGCCCTCATCGTCATCGCCGACGAGATCGGCCCGCTCATCGGCGTGAACCCCTTCCTTCTGCGGCTGATCGCCGGTTCGATCGTCGCCATTCTGGGCGCGGTGATGATTATCGGCCGTGACGGGCGCGTGCTCGATCTCGGGCCTGTGGCAATCCGCCTGCCGGATTCGCGTACCTGGTCGCGGCAGTTCCTCGTCACCGCCTTAGATATCGCCGCCTCGGCGTCGGTACTCTATGTGCTGCTACCGCAGACGGCCATCGGCTGGCCGGTCTTCCTCGCCGTCTATGCGATCGCCGTCGGTCTCGGCGTGCTCAGTCACGTTCCGGCCGGGCTCGGCGTGTTCGAGACCGTGATCATCGCCTCGCTCGGCAGTGCTGTGAACATCGATGCCGTGCTCGGATCACTGGTGCTCTACCGGCTGGTCTACCATGTGCTGCCGCTGCTGATCGCCGTGCTCGCGGTCTCGGCGGCGGAGCTGCGTCGTTTCGTCGATCATCCGGCCGCCTCCAGCATGCGGCGCATCGGCGGACGGCTGATGCCGCAGCTGCTGTCGGCTCTCGCACTGCTGCTCGGCGTCATGCTGGTGTTTTCGAGCGTCACGCCGACGCCGGACCAGAACCTCGAATTCCTCTCCAACTATCTGCCACTGCCGATGGTCGAAGGCGCGCATTTCCTCTCCAGCCTGCTGGGGCTGGCCCTCGTTGTCGCCGCGCGCGGCCTCGGCCAGCGGCTCGACGGCGCCTGGTGGGTGGCCGTGTTCTCGGCGCTTGCCGCGTTGACTTTGTCGCTGCTGAAGGCGGTCGCGCTCGTCGAAGCCGCTTTTCTCGCCTTCCTCATCTTCGGGCTCTTCGTCAGCCGCCGGCTCTTTACCCGCCAGGCTTCGCTGCTCAACCAGGCGCTGACGGCGTCCTGGCTGATGGCGATCGCCGTGATCGTCGTCGGCGCCGTCGTCATCCTGCTCTTCGTCTATCGCGACGTCGAATACAGCAACCAGCTCTGGTGGCAGTTCGAATTCACCGCCGAGGCGCCGCGCGGGCTGCGCGCCGTGCTCGGCATCACCATCATCTCGTCGGCGATCGCCGTCTTCAGCCTGCTCCGGCCGGCGAGCTTCCGGCCGGAACCGGCGACGGACGAGGCGCTGGCGCGTGCCGTCGAGATCGTCATGAAGCAGGACAATGCGGACGCCAATCTGGTGCGCATGGGCGACAAGAGCATCATGTTCTCGGAAAACGGCGACGCCTTCATCATGTACGGTCGACAGGGCCGCTCCTGGATCGCACTGTTCGACCCGGTCGGCGACCATCGCGCCGTGCAGGAACTCGTCTGGCGTTTCGTCGAAGCAGCGCGTGCCGCCGGCTGCCGGGCTGTGTTCTACCAGATATCGCCGGCGCTGCTGTCCCATTGCGCCGATGCCGGCCTGCGCGCCTTCAAGCTCGGCGAACTGGCGGTGGCCGATCTCAGGACCTTCGAGATGAAGGGCGGCAAATGGGCGAACCTTCGCCAGACGGCAAGCCGCGCCCAGCGCGACGGGCTGGAATTCGCCGTCGTCGAACCGCAGGACGTGTCTTCGGTCATCGATGACCTTGCCGCCGTGTCGACGGCCTGGCTCGAGCATCACAATGCCAAGGAAAAGGGATTTTCGCTCGGCGCCTTCGATTCCGATTATGTCTCGTCCCAGCCGGTCGGCATCCTGAAAGAGGATGGCAGGATCGTTGCCTTCGCCAATATCCTCCTGACCGAATCCCGACAGGAGGGCACGATCGATCTCATGCGCTTCTCGCCGGACGCGCCGAAGGGCTCGATGGACTTTCTCTTCGTGCAGATCATGGAATATCTGCGCGGGCAGGGTTTCACCCACTTTAATCTCGGCATGGCGCCTCTCTCCGGCATGTCGAAACGCGAGGCGGCGCCCGTCTGGGACCGCATCGGCAGCACCGTCTTCGAACACGGCGAGCGCTTCTATAACTTCAAAGGCCTTCGCGCATTCAAATCCAAGTTTCATCCGCACTGGCAACCGCGCTATCTTGCGGTCTCCGGAGGAGGCAATCCGATGATCGCGTTGATGGACGCGACATTTCTGATTGGGGGCGGATTGAAAGGGGTAGTGAGAAAATGATCAGGACAATCCTTCTTGCCACGGCATGCGCCTGCATGCTCGCGGCCGCACCGGCTGATGCCGCCGAGGAAACCACGCAGAGCTTCGAAACCGGGCTCATTCCGTCGCCGCACATCTTCCTGCCGGAAGGGGAGGTGAAGGGCACGGTAATGCTGATCTCGGATGCCGCCGGCTGGGGCGACTATGAGAAGGGCGAAGCCGACAGGTTGGTCGCCGAAGGCGCCGTCGTCATCGGCGTCGACTTTCCATCCTATATCCAGGCGCTCAGCCGCTACGACGTCAGCCTCAACGACGGCTGCGTCTATATGGTCTCGGACATCGAATCGCTGAGCCAGCAGGTGCAGCGCGCGACCGGCAACAGCGCCTATCACCTGCCGATCGTCGCCGGCATCGGCGAGGGCGGGGCCTTGGCGCTGGCGATCGCCGCGCAAACACCGGATGCGACGATCGGCCAGACACTTGCCGTCAATCCGGTCGCCGGCATTCCGCTTGCCAAGGAGCTTTGCACGCCGACGTCCAAGCAGGTGATCGGCGAACGCACGGTCTATGGCCTCAGCGACGGCATCCTGCCGGACCCGATCATTACCGTCTTCACGCCTGATGCCAACAAGGATGGCCGGGCGCATGCTGAGGCGCTGAAGAAGGCCCATGACAAGATCGAGATCCGCGATTCCAATGACGATGCGCAAACGGCATTTGCCGATACGCTCGACGACCTCGTCACAGCCTCCGGCGCCTTCGGCAACCCGCTCGGCCTGCCGCTGGCGGTGCTCGAGGCGACGCCCACCCTCGATACGATGGCGGTGATCTATTCCGGCGATGGCGGCTGGCGCGACATCGACAAGGAAGTCGGCGGCACGCTGCAGAAGGAAGGCATTCCTGTCGTCGGCGTCGATTCGCTCCACTACTTCTGGTCCGAGCGCAAGCCGGAGGAGACCGCCGCCGATCTTTCGAAGATCATCGATTTCTACCGCAAGCAGTGGAAGGTGAAGCACGTGCTGCTCGTCGGTTATTCCTTCGGTGCCGATGTCGTGCCCGCCACCTACCAGCTCCTCAAGCCAGCCGAAAAGTCGGCGGTGGCGCAATTGTCATTGCTGTCGCTTTCGCACCAAGTCGACTACGTCATCTCCGTTCTCGGCTGGCTCGGCCAGAAGACGGAAGGGGCGGGCGGTGATCCCGTCGGCGATCTGAAGAAGATCGATCCGAAGCTCGTGCAATGCATCTACGGCAAGGACGACGATGACGATGTCGCCTGTCCGGCGGTTAGGGACAGCGGCGCCGAGGTGATCGAACTGCCCGGGGACCATCACTTCGACGAGAATTACGACCTTCTTACCAAGACCATCATCGACGGGCTGAAGAGACGGCTGCAGAATTAATGCGTGTGACGCAAAAGCGTACAGCGCTTTTGGGGCCAGGACATGCATCAAATAAAGACTTGAACTGCGCGTCCGATAGGGCGCGCTAACGCATCAGCTTCTCTTCGCTCCAGCCGAGATCCGTAAGCTCGCGGCCGCGAAACCGCGCATCGTCGGCGACGATGAATTCGTCAAGCTGAGGCGGAGCGACGCTGGTGCCGGAGAGCATCGCATGCACCTGTCCGCGATGATGGGTCTGATGCTGGAAGAGGTGACCGAGTACGTCTTCCATCCGCTCTTCCTGGATGTGGGCGCCGCGATGCAGGCTGATAGTCGAGGTGAGCCTCTCCGGCGTCAGGGCCTCGCAAAGCGCCGTCAGGCGCTGATCGACCTTCTCCTGCGCTTCTGCGAGCGAGGAAACGTCATCGAACGGTTCGTCGACCTCGAAGGCCTTGAGCCCGAGCGTGCCGCCTTCCAGGCCGTCGACATAGAACCAGTCGACGGTGATGATATGGTTCAAGGTTTCCTTGATCGAGGGGAAGAAGCTGGTGCGTGGCGCTTCGAATTCTCCAGGCTTTAAAGTCGCGCAGGCCTGAAGCAGGCGGCGGTTGGCAAGGGCGTTGTTATAGGCAAGTTTGCGGAACGGCCTGACAGGATCGAAGGTCGGCATTGGCGCATCTCCTCTTCAAGCGCTGGCTTGCATTAGTTCTTGTCATCGAGATCGCCGTCGCGCCATACGAGATGGCGTGGTGCAGCAGGCAGTGTCTCGATTTCATCGGCGATAAAATAGGGCGGGATGTCGAGGTCGGTCAGGGCTTCGCGCGTCGCAAGCACCCATTTGAACTCGAGGTGGTTGTTACCGTCCTCGACCCGATGGATGATTTCGCCGGACAAAAAGGGGAATTCCGGCGGGAGGTCCATCAGGTAATAGAGACCGAGTTCATGCCAGTCGCGCTGTTCGTAGCGGAAGAAGTTCTCGACGATCCACAGCAGGCGATGGACGGTTACCTCAACGCCCAGTTCCTCCATCATTTCCCGCTTCAGCGTTTCCTCCGACGTCTCGCCGATTTCCGCCCTGCCGCCTGGAAAGGTCCAGAAGGGCTCATGCACGGCGCGATGGACGAGCACGTGGCCGTCGCGAAAGCCGAGGCCGGCGATACGATAGTTGAAACGCTCAGCGCCCGCATTCAGGCGGATGAGAGTGCGCTTGGCCATGCCATTCTTATCCAAGATCGATGACGACAATTTCCGGCGGCACGCCGAAGCGCACCGGTGCGATGGAGCAGCCGAGGCCGCCGGAAACGATGATATTACGCCCCTCCTCGATCATATGGCCATAGGCGTAGCGGTTGCCGTAACGCGAGGGGACGATCGGCGAACGGCCGAGGAGGCGGATCTGTCCGCCATGGGTGTGGCCCGATAGCGTCAGCGAGACACGCTCGGGCACGCGCGGAAAGATATCGGGCTCATGAGCGAGCAGAATGACGGGCGCATCGTCCGTCACCTGAGCCATCGTTCCATCGAGATCGTCGAGGCCGTGCATATGCGTGCGACGCCATTTCCTGCCGGGCAGAAGCGCCAGCTGATCTTCGAGGCCTGCCAGCCAGAAGCCGCGGCCATCCTTTTCGAGCCGAACGGCGCGGTTGCCATAGACCGGGATGCCGACGTCGGCGAGGGCTCGGTGTCCGAAGGTTTCCATCCCGCCGTTCTTCTGGGCGGTCCTATCCTCCCACCAATCATGGTTGCCCATGACCGCATGGACGCCGAGAGGGGCCTGCAAGGTGGCGAGCGCCTTCGACCATTGGCTCGAATGCACGTACTGCGTCACCATGTTCATGCCGGCGGCATAATCGCCGAGCAGGACGGTGACGTCGCCTTCAAGTTCATTCGCCCTGTGGCAGATCGTGGCAATGCGGCTTGCCGACATCCAGGGTTCGCAGGCATGGAGATCGGCGAGCGCAACGACGCGCAGCTTGAGCCCTGGCGTCCATCCCGGCGGCGTCAGCTGATAGCGGGTGATGGCGAGCCGCGCGAGCGGTTCATAGGCGAAGGCATAACCACCGAGCGACATGAGGCCTGCGACACCGCCGCCCAGAACCTTGAAAAATCCGCGGCGGGTGATCACTCAATTGTCCTCCTGGAACAGCCGGAACTGCGCAGCCTCCATATCCTTGGGCGGTTGCATTCCCAGATGTTTCCACGCGATTGCGGTCAGAACACGGCCGCGTGGCGTGCGCTGGATGAAACCTTGCTGGATCATGTAGGGCTCGATGATGTCCTCGATCGCGTCGCGTGGCTCGGAAAGGCCGGCGGCAATGGTTTCGATGCCGACTGGGCCGCCGCCGAAATTGACGGCGATCATGTTGAGGTAACGTTTGTCGAGCTGGTCGAAGCCGACATTGTCGACTAGCAGGCGGGTCAGCGCCTCGTCGGCGATCTCGCGGGTGACGGCTTCTGCTCTTGCCACCTCGGCGAAGTCGCGCACGCGCCGCAGCAGCCGGCCGGCGATGCGCGGGGTGCCGCGGGCGCGTCTTGCGATCTCGCGGGCGCCCTCCTCGGTGATCGGCAGGTTCATCAGCCGCGCGCCACGGCGCACGATCAGTTCCAGCTCCTCGACGGTGTAGAAGCTCAGGCGCACCGGAATGCCAAAGCGGTCGCGCAGCGGCGTCGTCAACAGGCCAAGGCGGGTGGTGGCCGCCACCAGTGTGAATTTCGACAGGTCGATTTTCACCGAGCGAGCGGCAGGGCCTTCCCCGATGATCAGGTCGAGCTGGAAATCTTCCATGGCCGGATAGAGGATTTCCTCGACGGCCGGATTGAGGCGATGGATTTCGTCGATGAAGAGCACGTCGCGCTCCTCGAGATTGGTGAGCAGGGCAGCGAGATCGCCGGCCTTGGCGATAACCGGGCCGGAGGTCGAGCGAAAGTTGACGCCGAGCTCTTTGGCCATGATCTGCGCCAGCGTCGTCTTGCCGAGGCCGGGCGGCCCGACGAAGAGCACATGGTCCAACGCCTCGCCGCGGTTTTTCGCCGCCTCGATGAAGACCTTGAGATTGGCGCGCGCCTCCGCCTGGCCGGTGAACTCGTCCAGCGATTGCGGGCGCAACGTGATATCAAGGTCTTCGCCCCGCTTTTCCGGCGATATCAGGCGGGCGGATTCGCTCATGTCAAAAGTTCCATTCCAGGTATGGTTTTTGCGGCTTGGGCATCGAATGTCCTGGTTGTCACGCAGCCCGCATCACGATTACGAAGGGCGATGAAGACATCTGCGAATTCTGCATTCGTCCGCACCATGATTGCGAGCGTCTCCTCGACTACTCTTTCATCTTCAAGGATCAGGTCGGCCGAGTCCAACAAGTCCGAAATCGCCTCCATGATCTGTTCTCTCTTCAGCTTGATCCGTTGTCTCAAGAACCACGCGCATTCCATCAGCGTGATGCAACTGATATAGCCGGGTGCCGTATCGGACAGGCTCGCGAAGAGCGTTGTGACCTTCTCCGTCTGGACGACATCGTCCTTCAGGAGGAAGCGCAGCATAATATTGGTGTCGAGGCCAATCATCTTGCACTAGTCACGTGATCGGCGATGGCTTCCCCAATCGCCTCGTCCATTTGCGTCAAAGTGATCGTCGGTCGGTTCGGATCGTGAAACTTGCCTGCAAGGTCGATGGCGCGTTTGTTCTTGGCTTTCATGATGATTTCACCATCGCGGTTGATGTAGCGGATCCTGTCGCCGGACTTCAGATTCAGCAATTCACGAACTTCAGCCGGAATTGTTGTCTGGCCCTTCGATGTCATCGTACCGTAGTAGATATTCATGCGGATCTCCTTACCATTCGAGTTTAGTAAGGAATTGCGATATATTCAAGGAGATCAACGCGCCAGTTCCTTTAATCCCAGCCTGATCAGCTTGGCGCTATCGGCGCCGTCGCCTGCCGTCTTCATTGCCGCGGCAATCGCGTTCGCCGCCTGGTCGCGGGAATAGCCGAGGTTGGTCAGCGCGGAAACCGCATCGGCGACAGGCGCGGCCGCGACCCCTTCGCCGAGTTCCTGCTTGAGGGCGATATTGATCGCTTCCCCGGCAAAGGCCGGCGCCCGGTTCTTGAGCTCGGTGACGAGGCGCATCGCCACTTTGGGACCGACGCCTGGCGCACGCGAGACGGCGGCGCGGTCCTGCAGGGCAATGGCATTGGCAAGTTCGCCTGGCGTCAGCGTCGAGAGCACGGCGAGCGCCACCTTTGCGCCGACGCCCTGGACACTCTGGAGCAGGTTGAACCATTCCCGCTCCAGCGCCGTCATGAAACCGAAGAGCTTCAACTGGTCCTCGCGCACATAGGTCTCGATGAAGAGCACGCAGGCCTCACCGGCCGAGCCGAGCTTGGATAGGGTGCGGGCCGAACAATGGGCGACGTAGCAGACGCCGTGCACATCGACGAGCACATAGTCTTCGCCGATCTCGTCTATGGTGCCTTTCAGCTTGCCGATCATGGGTCGCGGTCTCTCAAGGATGCGTTTCGGGGGTTATAAGGTCAACGGAGGGGAAATAGGAGCGGTATCCGCTGGGATCGCGGGTCAAAATTCTGTAGCCCCTTATCGCCGCATGCGCGCCGATGAAGAAATCGGGCAAGATCCGTTCTCGCCCACCGCCGGCGCGACGGTAAAGCCGGAAGGCCGCAGCAGCGGCGAATGCAGCCGGCCAAGGCAGATTCTCGCGGCGGAATTCATCCTGCGGCAACAGTCGATCGACTTCGTCCACGTCGTCGTACCGAACGGAAAATTCGGAATAGATGATCGGGTTTATGAGGACAGGACCGTCTTTGAAGACGTCAAGCATCTTTCGACGCGACCAACCGTGCCAGCCCGAACCGACCACGGCCAGATCGACAAGTATGTTCGTGTCGACAAGTGTGGCCATCAGCGCTCACGGGTCATCGACATAAGGTCTTCGGCATCGATCTCCTGATCGCCAGTGCCCTCGAGACGACGGATCGTCTGCATGAAACGATCCAGACGGCCTCGATCCTCGATCTCCTGCTTGCCGTTCTTCGGCGAGAGAACGAGCTTGCCGCCCTCTATCGAGAAAATGACCTCGCTATTGGCCTCGATGCCGACAAGTTCCCTGAGATCACGAGGAATGGTGACCTGCCCTTTGGACGTAACACGCATCTTGTTGCTCCTTCATAGTAAGAATTATCCTTACCGATAGAACAAGTCAAGAACAAGCTATCCGGCCAATGCCTGCCGCATCCGGTTGCTGCCGCGATTATGCGCATGGCAGATGGCGATCGCCAAGGCGTCGGCGGCGTCGTTGCCCTTGAATTCGACCTTCGGCATCAGGATCTTCAACATCATGTGGATCTGCTGCTTTTCGCCGTGGCCGACGCCGATGACGGCCTTCTTCACGGCGTTCGGGGCATATTCGGAGACCGGCAGTCCGGCGCGCGCCGGCACCAGCATGGCAATGCCGCGGGCCTGGCCGAGCTTCAGGGTCGCCACCGCATCCTTGTTGACGAAGGTCTGTTCGACGGCGGCCTCATCCGGCTTATAGCTGTGGACAATCTCCGCCAGGCCATCGTGCAGCTGACAAAGGCGGGATGCAAGGTCCATGTCACCATCGGAGGTCACGGTTCCGGATGCCACGAACCGCAGGGAATTGCCAAGCGTTTCGATGATTCCCCAGCCGGTGCGGCGAAGCCCGGGATCGATACCGACGATGCGAATCGTATTTTGCATGGTTCAACCTATAGCGATTGCGAAATAACTGCCATTGATATGTGAACAAAACAAAAACGTTCCCGGATTTCGGCCCTGCCATTTACCGCGAATTAAAACAGATGCCCGAATTCTAGTCATCGAATACGAGAGGGCTTCTTTTCGCGAAGATTTAAGCCCCCGGTGTTCTGTTTATAGGTCAGTGGATCAGGCATGCGCTGCGTGCCCGCGCTTGGCAGGCGCGTTCAGAAGGGGTTCGTCGTACATGGCTCGGAGATTTCAATCCCTGTCCTTCAAGGTCATCGCCACATTCATTCTGCTGACCGTGCTGTCGATCGCGGTCATCGATGTGCTTGCCTATTTCGCCAGCAGCCGCATTTCCGACGAGCAGGCGCTGAAGGCTAAGGAAAGCGTGCTGATCTTTCGCGGCGACATGCTGCAGGACCAACTGACGCAGCTTGAAAACCAGGCCAATTCCATCGCACGCATCGAGGCGCTGCAGATGTCGATCACCAATCTGAAGAGCGGCTGGAAGACCATCGAGAAGACCGCGGGCGATGCCCGTGCCGAGCTAAAGAAGGTTTTCATAGCGGGCAACCCCAACCCCGCCGACCAGCGCGAGAAGCTCATCAAGCCGGAAGGGCCGAGCGGCTTTTATTATTCGAGCCACGAAAAGACGCAGGGCGAAGTCGCCCGCGACCTCGAGGAGACAGCCTTCAGCGATCTGCTGATCGTCGATCTCGAGGGTACCGTGCTCTATTCCTATAAGAAGGAAGATGATTTCGCCGAAAATCTGAAGTCGGACGCCTGGAAGGCGACCGGCGCCGGCATCGCTTTCGCCAAGGCGATCGAGAATACCGCCAAGGCGTCCGATGACGCCGCGCCGACGGGCTTTTCCGGCCTTCGCGTCGATGCCGGCAGCGGCAAGTCGGCGATCTTCTATGCCGTGCCGATCGTCAAGCTTGGGGCGGCCAAGGGCATCATCCTCTTCAAGGTGCGCGACGATATCGTCACCGGCATCCTCGCCAAGGGCATCGTCCAGGGCAGCACGGCGCGGGCGGCGATCGTCTCCGGTGATGGTTCCGTCATCGGCCTCGACGGAAGCGGCAAGCTTGCGACGCTCGATGCGACGCCCTTCACCTTCATCAAGAGCGCGCTTGCCAGTTCGACGATGACGGTTGCCGATTTCGACCGGGCGGACGGAGCGGCTCGCGCCTATGTCCGCGGCATCGACTATCGCGGCGACCGCTTCCTCGTGGTCGAAAGTGTGCTGTTGAGCGAGCTCAATGCCGGCTCGATCGAGATCGCCACCCTGCTGACGATGATCGGCATCGGCGTGCTCGTCGTCATGGCGGTTACGATCGGGCTCGTTACCAATTTGCTGTTTTCGCCGCTTGCGCGGCTTGCCGGTGTCACCCGCGATGTCGCCGACGGCAAGCTCGACAGCGAGATCGGCAGCCTGAACCGCAAGGACGAGATCGGCACGATGGCCAATGCGCTCGACCGCTTCCGCCACTCGCTGATCGAAAGCCGCGAGCTCGAAGCTGCCAGCGAGGAGACGCGCCTGCAGGCCGAGCACGACCGCCAGCAGAATCTGGCCGAGCGTGAGGCCGAGGCGAAAACGCTGCAGCAGGTGGTCGAGGCGATTGACGAGGGCCTGCATCATCTGGCGAACGGCGATCTCGCCTATCAGATCGATACCCGCTTCCCGAACGAGCTTGAAAGCCTGCGCGTCAATTTCAACGAGGCGCTGGCGACACTCAGCGAAACCATGACCGCCATCGGCGGCAACTCGATGGCGGTGCGCGCCGGCTCCGAGGAGATGCGCACCGGCGCCGACGAACTTGCCGGGCGCACAGAGCGCCAGGCCGGCTCGATCACCGAGACGGCGAATGCGATCAGCGCCATCACCCAGTCGGTCCGCCGGCAGATCGAGCGAGCCGAACAGGCCGAGCGCATCGCCCGCGACGCCAAGAAGGAGACGACCGGCTCAGGCCAGATCATGCGCGAGACGATCGCGGCGATGGAGGCAATCCAGGCCTCCTCGCGCCAGATCAACACAATCATCTCCGTCATCGACGACATCGCCTTCCAGACCAACCTCCTGGCGCTCAATGCCGGCGTCGAGGCGGCGCGCGCCGGCGAATCCGGCAAGGGCTTTGCCGTCGTCGCCATGGAAGTGCGCGAGCTGGCCCAGCGTTCGTCGAGTGCGGCCAAGGAGATTTCCAGCCTGCTGCAGAAATCGACGCATGAGGTCGAAAGCGGCGTTACGCTTGTGGAAAAAGCGGGCGTTGCCCTGACGGGCATCGGCGCCCATGTCGAGGCGATCAACGGGCAGATCAACGAGATCATGAGTGCGACCCGCGAGGAGGCCAATACGCTGCGCGAGATCAATAGCGCCGTCGCCGAACTCGACGCGATGACGCAGCAGAACGCCTCGATGGTCGAAGAGACGACGGCGGCAATCCACCGGCTGGCGACGGAAGCCCTGGAAATGGACCGCCAGCTCGGCAATTTCACGCTGCCGCCCGGCCACCACCAGCCGAGCGCCGAGGTGCATGTGCTGCGCCGTCACAGGTAAACGATCGCTTCCGACCTTGCACAAGGGTCGCGCTCGCGCGGCCTTTTTTGTTTGCGTCCATGGTTTGGAATGGTGCGGGCGCGAACCTACATAGACGGCATCGTTCAACTGCCCGGCAGGTTTCCCATGGTTCCCTTCTCCATACTCGACCTTTCCCCCGTTGCCGAAGGCAGCACCGTGCGCCAGTCCCTCGATGGCTCGGCGCGGATGGCTGTGAAGGCCGAGGAATTCGGTTACAAGCGCTTCTGGCTTGCCGAACATCACGGCATGCCGGGGATCGCCAGCGCTGCCACATCAGTCGTCATCGGCCATGTCGGGGCCGCGACCAAGCGCATCCGCATCGGCTCCGGCGGCATCATGCTGCCCAATCATTCGCCGCTTGTTATCGCCGAGCAGTTCGGCACGCTGGAGGCGCTCTTCCCCGGCCGCATCGATCTCGGCCTCGGGCGCGCACCGGGAACGGACATGCGCACGGCACAGGCGCTACGGCGCAACCTCGAGGCCGGCGCAAACAGCTTCCCGAACGACGTGGTGGAACTGCAGCAACTTCTCGATACGCCGGTCGAGAACCAGGCGATCCTCGCGGTTCCCGGCAATGGCTCACATATCCCGATCTGGCTGCTCGGCTCCAGCCTCTACAGCGCCCAGCTTGCGGCCATGCTGGGGCTTCCCTATGCCTTCGCCTCGCATTTCGCGCCCGATATGCTGCTCGATGCGATCGCGATCTACCGTGACCGCTTCCAGCCTTCGGCGACGCTCGACAAGCCCTACGTGATGGTCGGCGTCATGGGCGCGGTGGCGGCGACGGACGAGGAGGCGCAGTACCATTTCACTTCCGCAGAGCAGCAGTTCGTCAATCTGCGCCGCAATGTCCGCGGCCCGTTCCCGCGTCCGGTGGCCGATATGGCGGACTTCTGGTCGCCGATGGAAAAGATGAATGTCGAACACACGCTGCGTTATGCCGTGGTCGGCTCGCCAAAGACGGCCGAGGCGAAACTGACGGAGTTTCTACAGGAAACGCAGGCCGACGAGGTGATCATCTCGATGCCGATCCACGACATCGAGGCGCGGCTGAGGTCGGTGGAACTCTTCGCGGGGCTTGGAAATTTCATGCGAGCCGCCGCGTAGGGCAGGGCCTGCGCGAGGCGGCACTCTGACGGCGCCACCTCTCCGGCAAGAAAAACCCGGCGTTGCAGCCGGGTTTTTATTTGACACCTGTCTGAGGAAATTCAGGCCGAGAGCTTCGCCAGCACTTCTTCCGAGACTTCGAAGTTGGAATAGACGTTCTGCACGTCGTCATCGTCTTCCAGGCTGTCGATGAGTTTCAGCAGCGACTGGGCTTTTTCCTCGTCTACCGGCACGTTGTTCTGGGCACGCCAGACGGCCTTGACGGTTTCGGCTTCGCCGAGGCTCGATTCCAGCGCTTTTGCCACTTCGCCGAGGGCTTCGAAGGCGCAGGTGATGTAGTGGCCGTCTTCGTCGGACTCGACGTCGTCAGCGCCGGCTTCGATCGCGGCTTCCATCACCTTGTCGCCATCGCCGACGGAAAGCTTGTAGGTGATTTCGCCGACATGGTCGAAGGAGAAGGACACGGAACCGGTTTCACCGAGAGCGCCGCCGGCCTTGGTAAAGCTCGAGCGGACGTTGGAGGCGGTGCGGTTGCGGTTGTCGGTCAGGGCTTCGACGATGATCGCCGTGCCGCCGGGGCCATAACCTTCATAGCGGACTTCATCGTAGTTTTCGCCGTCGGCACCGGCTGCCTTCTTGATGGCGCGGTCGATATTGTCCTTCGGCATGGACTGGGCCTTGGCGTTCTGGATCGCCAGACGAAGGCGGGCGTTCATCGTCGGGTCGGGCAGGCCGGCCTTGGCGGCAACGGTGATTTCGCGCGCAAGCTTGGAGAACATTTTCGACCGCACGGCATCCTGACGGCCTTTGCGGTGCATGATGTTTTTAAACTGTGAATGGCCAGCCATGGCACCCCTGTTCACGTCTCATTGTTCGGAATGGGCCGCCTTATAAGAGTGAAACGGCACCCGTTCAAGGAAAAAGCAGTTCGGAACAAAGGCGGGGGGATGACGTTTCAACCGAACTCCATCCAACGGAAAGGAACGGTCATGGCAAGTCTCAGTGAGGCGCAGGAACATCCAGCACGTCAGCTCTGGGATCAGGTCAACGATGTTCATGCCGGCATGCTCGGAATTTCCGGACTGGACATGCACATGCAGCCGATGGCGCCGCATGCCGATCCCACCACCAACACCATCTGGTTCTACACCAAGACCGACGCCGATATCGTGCGCGCCATCAAGCCCGGCAGCCGCGCGCATTTCTGCGTTATCGGCAAGGATCACGACTATCACGCCTGCCTCGCCGGTGTGATCGAGGTGCATCCTGACCCCTCCAAGATCGAGGAATATTGGAGCTCGATCGTCGCGGCCTGGTATGACGGCGGCAAGAAGGACCCCAAGCTCACCATGTTGTCCCTCCATGTCGACGATGCCGAGATCTGGGTTTCCACGGGCAACAAGCTGAAATTCGGCTGGGAGATCGCCAAGGCCAACCTCGACGACGACAAGATGCCGGATGTCGGCATCAAGCGCCATCTGCAGTTCGCTTGATGCGCGAGGCCCAGAGGGAGCCGCCGGGCATTTTATTACTGGACGCCCTTGAAGACATAGATCAGCGGCTTTTTCGGCAGCGTGCGCATCGAGACGGTGATGCTGTCATCGGGCGCATTGGCGACGTCGAAATCCTTGCCGAACATCGAGACGAAGGCTTCGACCGGCGGGCCGCGCCGGTGCATCGGCAGGATCAACGACGAGCGTAGCCGCTTGATGACACGGCTCATGCTATCGGCGCCCATGGTCAGGCCGCCATCGACTGGGACCATGACGACGTCGAGGCGGCCGATCTCGGTATAATGGGTATCCGTCAGTTCATAATGCAGGTGGCCGAGATGGCCAATGCACAGGCCGGCGATCTCGAAGATGAAGATGGAATTGCCGTTCTCGTGCGAGCCGCCGAGGCCATAGCTGAAGCGGATATCCGTCGTGACGTTGCGGATATAGGCATCGCCGACGACCAGATTCACATTGGCCTTCTCGTCCGGAACATCGCTCCACCCGTGCAGTACGTGCTTGATGCCCGGATCGGGTGCCAAGGTGAAGTGGGTCGAGTGGGCCTTGTTCATGGTCACGACGTCGGGCATCGCCGCCGGCCTGTACCAGCCATTATAGTCTGTCGCGATGACGATGCCGCCCGGCGTCTCGATCGCGAAGGTGGAGTGGCCGAGGAAGGTGAGTTTCACGTCCTCGCCCTCAGAGACGGCAGGCATCAGCGGCGGAGCGCCGGAAAAGCTTGCGAAGGTCACCTTGGGGATGGTTTGCGCGATTGCCTGGCACTGGCTGACCGGCGGCCGCTGCTCTTGTGCCCCGGCAAGATTCGGCGCGGCGAAGGCCGCAAGGCATGCGACAGCGAGAACAAGATATCGCGGCTTCATGCCACCCCTCCGGCGCTCTATCACCCTTCAATCCGAGTGGCGGGGAGGATGCGGCATGAGGCCGCAGGGGTCCAGACCGAGGATGCTCACAATTGCGTGTTGGACGGCCGCGCGTCGCCTGTTACCGCCAGAACTCCGGCACCGTTTCGGCCAGCCGCGGCCCGAGCCGGAGCGGCGCGATCTTTTCGGCAAGTCCCGTCGTATCCGAAATCTCCACGCCGACGCCGCAGATCGTCGCGGGACCGTTTGCGGCTTCCATGCGGCCCTTCGGCATCTTGGAGATGAAGCGGTTGAGCGGCTCCTCCTTGTCCATGCCGAGGGAGGAGTCGTAGTCGCCGCACATGCCGGCATCCGACATATAGGCGGTGCCGCCGTTCAGGATCTGCGCGTCGGCGGTCGGTACATGCGTGTGGGTGCCGACGACGAAGCTGGCGCGGCCATCGACGAAATGTCCGAAACACTGTTTTTCACTGGTCGCCTCGGCATGGAAATCGAAGATGATCGCGTCGGCCTGTTCCTTCAGCGGGCAGGCGTCGAGGATGACCTCCGCCGATTTGAAGGGGTCGTCGAGTTCGGGATGCATGAAGACCCGGCCCATGACGTTGGCAACGAGCACACGCGCGCCGTTCCTGGCATAGAAAAGGCCGGAGCCGCGGCCGGGCGTGCCTTGGGGATAATTGGCGGGACGCAGGAACTGATCATGCCGGCCGGCAAAAGCGACGGCTTCCTTCTGGTCCCAGACGTGGTTGCCTGTCGTCACCACATCGGCGCCGGCATTGATCGTTTCCAGAAAGATGTCCTCGGTGATGCCGAAGCCGCCGGCGGCGTTCTCGCCGTTGACGATGACGAAATCGAGCTTGAGGTCGGAGACCAGCCCCGGAAGGCGATCCCAGACCGCCGTGCGTCCCGTCTTGCCGACCATGTCACCCAGAAAAAGCAGCCGCATTCCCTATCCAATCCAAGAGGCAAAAAAGCGAAGGCCGCTTTCTGTCAGGATGGCATCCAGGCTTATGTCATGCGGCTCAGCGGGCACATGTGCCACTTCCTGGCAGTCGAATGCAATGCCGATCAGCTTCGGATGCAGGTCTTTTTGCCTTAGCCGGCTGATGGCGCGGTCGTAGTGGCCGGCGCCGTAGCCGATGCGGTGGCCGCGGGCATCGAAGGCCGAAAGCGGCACTAGCATGATTTCGGGATCAAGAATGGCTGCATCTGTGCCGGGGCCGACCGTGCCGAAGCCGGTATCGACGAGGGGCGCGCCTTCCGCCAGCTCGCGAAAGACGATGGTCTGCCGGTCGAGGATTGCCGGCACGCAGAGCCGCGCACCGCGCACGGCAAAGCGCGCCATCAGCGGCCTGAGATCGGGTTCCGAACGGATCGGCAGAAAGCCGGAGACGATCGTATCCAGCGCAAAACCGACGGCCTCGCCGGCATGGTCGGCCATTGCGAGGCTTTTGGAGGCGCGGTTCTCGGCAGGGATGGCGTCGCGTGCGGACAGCCGTTCGTTGCGCAGCTGCGCTTTCAATTCTTTCGCGGTCATTGGATCTGCCGGTTCTGAGAGATTTGCGCGAGCATAGACGGCGGGATGTCCGATGCAAATGCCGCATGCGACGGTATTACGCTCGTTTCACGCCTCGGCCGCCGCCGCCGGCGATCGTCAGACGACGATGCTTGTCGGTATTGTCGCCGTGGCAATGGAGAAGCCTGCCATATTGGCCCCGGCCTGCCGATCCTGCTGCCGCAACTCGCGCATCGCCTTTTCGAGCACTTGCTTGAGTTCGCGCACGACCGCCTTGAACTCTTCCATCGTTTCGCGATCATCGGCCGAGATTCCTGAGAATTTCGGGGCGTCTTCGGCGACGCTGGCATAGGCGTTGCGGGCGTTGGCGGCGGGGTCCGGTTCCTGCGAACCGGACGCGCCGGCCGCAGTTTCTCCCGAAGTATCCGTCAGCGCAGCGGCGGCCCCGCTGGTTGCGACTGCTGTTGCATCCGTGGTTGCGTCCATCGGAACAGCCGTTGTGGGATTGCCGGTCGCGACTGATGATGCGAATTCGGAGGCGGCGGTGCCGACCTTGCGCGCCAGCTCGGCGGCCAGCCGGGCGACCACCTCAGGAGCCATGTTGGAGCTGCGCAGCATCTCCAACTGCTGTTTTGCCTCTTCGAGCTTGCGTTGCGCCTTCGCCTTGGCCTCGTCTCCCGAGTTCACCAAGGTCTGGCGCATCTGCTGCAGCGCCTGGGTGGCGCGCTGCAGCTTCAGCACGCCTTGATCGGTCTCGCTTCCGGCGGCTGTAATGGCTGCTGTCGAAGACGCGCCGCGCAAGATGATGGAGGCAGACGTAGTTGCGACCTGCATGAACAATTCCCTGATTTTTAATTCGGGCCCCGATTGCGATTCGGGCGCATTCTGCAACGTCAGACTTGCGTGGACCTGTGTCTTGGGGCTTTAGGAAGCGCAGCGGCCAGCCGCTGCATCGTCTCCTCGAACAGAGGGGTTCCGCCGGGTGCCCAGCCGAGCGCGCGGATTTTCGTAGTGTTCATTGGAATGAGCGCGGCGCTATCGGCAGGGGCCGGCAGCGCGTGCCGACAGCCAGTCGCGCGGCGGATGGATGAAAGGACATCGCGCGTGTCGACTGATATGTCCGAGACGTTGAAGACCTCGCCGGAGATGCGAGTGCTTTCCGTCTCCAGCATGAGCCGTACTGCCCGACCGAGGTCGTGACCATGGACTTCCGTTCCCAAACGGGCAGCAACCGGCCGGCCGGCGAGGTAATCGGCGATGAGGCCGTCCCATTTGTTCGGCGAGAGATCGCCATAGACGCCGGTCGCCCTCAGGCTTACGCCGGCAAAGCCCGGCGTGGAGAGATGGGCAAGCGCGCGTTCGGCATCGAGCTTGATCTGGCCGTAGAGTGTTTCGGGCTTGGCCAGCATCGTCTCCGTCAGTTCGGTTGCCTCGGGATGTTCGCCGTAGGCGGCGCGGCTGGACAGGAAGACGCAGCGGCGCGTGCCGGCGCGTTTGGCGGCTTCGAAAAGCCGGACGGTGCCGTTGAGGTTCAACCTGTGGAAGGTCTTCGGATCGTCGCCCTCGCCGCCGCGATATTTGCCCGGAACATGGCTGAAGGCGGCGTGGACGAAGAAATAGGCGTCGTCGAAGACGTCGATCTGATCCTTGTCGGGATCGAGCGAAAGTGCTGCGAACTCGACCGGGCGGGAGAAGAGGCGGGGCAATGGCGCGCGGCGCCCGCCGACGATCACCTGATACCCGGCGGCCAGCAGTTCCTCGACGACATACCGGCCGACGAGACCCGTTCCACCCGATACCAGTACCTTCATGCTGCCCCTTCCGGATTGTCCAGCGCCGTGATCTCAGGCACGTCGCCGCCATCGTGGAAACGGTGCCACAGATCGATCAAAGGTTGTAGTCGCGCTGCCTTGGAATGATCCTTTTCCCACGGTTTTTCATACTGGTAATGCAGGATCGAAATGCTCTTCCAGTCCCAAAGCTCCGGCATGGTGAACCATACATATTGCAGCATGTTGAAATAAACCGGCAGGCCGTGCCAATCCGGGAAGAATGTCTCGAGAAAGGTCTGATCGGTGCGCCGCCAGAAGGCGTCCGGCCTGTCGAGCCTTTCGAGCATGTGCCGGAACATGTCATGCGAGGGCGTGGCGACGAAGACGCCGGAATTCATGCGGCGGAAATCGGCGAGGCTTTCATAGACATTGGGGGCGGCGGAAAATTCCGGATAGAGGAAGAGCCTGTCGACGTTCTTCAGCACAAGGGCATCGGCGTCGATGAAGACGCAGCGCTCGTATTCGACGAGCTGCCAGAGCCTGAGCTTGCAGAAATTGTCGAGCGGCGAATGGAAATCCGGCTTGTGGCCCTTTGTGAAAGGGGCGGCGGAATGGAGCTGACCGCGGGCGTGGCGCTCGTTGAAGGCCGCGGACAGCGGCAGGTGCTCGACCTCGACCAGGCGGCAGTCGAGCCCTTTCAGGGGCAGGAGGGCAGATGCATCGACGCCGCCGGTGTGGAGAATGACGATGTCGGCCCCAGTGCCGGTTCGGCGCAGGGAGCGGGCAAGCGCGGTCGCGCCCATGGCGTAATCGGCATTGGTGACGAGTGTGACATAAGCGAAGACGGACGAGCGGTTCATCGGGTTCGGTGGCCCCGATGCATCTTGTTCCGGCGAAGGAGAGACGGCAAGGCGTTGCTACACGTCTCTTCTCCCCAGCGGGGAGAAGGTGCCGGCAGGCGGTTGAGGGGGTGAGCGACGATGGGAGCGAATGCGCTGAGCGCAAGCGAAGGGCAATGAACGGCGTGCCGTGCGGCCCCCTCATCCGACCCTACGGGCCACCGACCGGGGTCGAGCCGCGGGTCTCGACCCGTCCTTCGGACCCCCTCTGGGGAGAAGAGGGAGCAAGCCGCGGCCTTCCTAGCCTTCGTCATCTCTCAGCGCTCACGACACCGACTTCAGCCGCTTGCCTTCCGGATCGTGATTGATCGTCGCGGCGATGTCCTTGGTCCAGGCGGAGACGGCCGGCACGCGCGAGCGGTCGACGCGATAGGCGAATTTCTTCGCGACGTCGACGATCTCGCCGAGCAGGCCCGCTTCCAGCGTGATCGGGTCGAGACCGAGATCGCGGAATTTTTCGTTCCGGACGATCAGCTCGTTCTCTGCGGCTTCCTTGCGCGGGTTGGGCAGCCAGGCAATCTTGGCGCCGCTCATCCTGGCGATCATCTCGGCGAGGTCGCGCACCCGGTGGGTTTCTGTCATCTGGTTGAAGATCTCGACGCGGGCGCCGCGGGCCGGCGGGTTTTTCAGCGCCAGCTCGATGCAGCGGACCGAATCCTGGATATGGATGAAGGCGCGGGTCTGGCCGCCGGTGCCGTGCACCGTCAGCGGATAGCCGATCGCCGCCTGGATGAGGAAGCGGTTCAGCACCGTGCCATAATCGCCGTCATAGTCGAAACGGTTGATCAGCTGCGTGTGGCGGCGTGTCTGCTCGGTATGCGTGCCCCAGACGATGCCCTGGTGCAGATCGGTGATCCTCAGGCCGTCGTTCCGCGCGTAGAACTGGAAGAGAAGCTGATCCAGGCACTTGGTCATGTGATAGATCGAGCCGGGATTGGAGGGATAGAGGATCTCCTGGCTGACCGTCTCGCCGCCGGCGGTTTCGATGCCGACGGGCAGGTAACCTTCGGGGATCGCCGCACCGACCGTCGAATAGCCGTAGACGCCCATGGTGCCGAGATGGATGAGATGGGTATCGAGATTGAGCTCCGTCAGCGCGTTCAGCAGGTTGTGCGTGGCGCTGACATTGTTGTTGACGGTGTAGTTCTTGTGGCGGTCGCTCTTCATCGAATAGGGCGCGGCCCGCTGCTCGGCGAAATGGATGACGGCATCCGGGCGATGTTCGGAAAGCCAGTTCTTCAGGAGTTCGTAATCCTTGGCGAGATCGATCAGATTGAAGTGGATGCGGCGTCCGGTTTCGGCATGCCAGATGCGGGTGCGCTCCTGGATCGAATCCATCGGGGTCAGCGACTGAACGCCAAGTTCGGTGTCGATCCAGCGGCGCGAGAGATTGTCGAGAATATGGATGTCGTGACCGGCATCGGAGAGATGCAGCGACGTTGGCCAACCAATAAAACCGTCTCCGCCCATAACCGCAATCTTCATCGCATCGTCTCCTGATTGGTCGCTCATTATCGGGAATAGTTAGGAATTGTGACAATCATTCAATGCTTGCCTGTCTGGAAGCGTTGCGCCAAACAGGGCACCTCAGTTTGGAGAAAATTATGACGGAACGCCCTTTTTCCATTTCGGGAGAGCTGACGGAGGCCGGACACCGGCTCGTGCAGCGGGTCTATTATGAAGATACGGACTTCTCCGGCCTGGTCTATCACGCCCGCTACCTGCATTTCCTGGAGCGTGGCCGCACCGATTATCTGCGCTGCCTCGGCGTCGAGCAGCGCGAACTCGTCAGCGCCGACGAGGAGGGGCTGGTTTTCGTCGTTCACCGCATGGAGATCGACTTCAGGAGCCCGGCGCGCATGGACGATGTGCTGACGATCCTGACGCATACGGAAAAAGCCGGCGGCGCCAAGATGGTGCTCAATCAGCAGATTCGCTCGGGCGAGACGCTGCTGATCGCCGCCAAGGTGATCATCGCCGTCATCAACGCCCGAGGGCGGCCGAGGCGGCTGCCGGAAACGCTGGCGGCGAAATTCCTGGAAGGCAGCACGCCGTTGTAGTCAGAATCGCTTTAAATTCAGGTCTTGTCAAAACTTGAACTTTATGTGAAGGAATTCCCGCGCCGCAGGATGAGCGCTCTTTCGGCAGCCGGACCTTGCTCCGGTCAAGTAATCCATGGAACGAAATCTTCCAAACACAGGCTTACTGTCACAGTCCGGCACTAACGATCTATTAACCATAATAGTGTCTTACTGGGAAAGTCGGAGTTTGTGCGGTGCACGCCTTCCTTTGACCAAATTTGACGGCAAGAAGGCGGAAGATGAGCTTGGAAGTTTGACCAGGGCTTTGGGCGGCGGCCGCCGGACACTTCTTGCGAGATCAGTTTGTGCCGCCCGGTCCAGCACCGGGCGTTTGGATTCGGGGATTTTGGACCAATGGAACAAGTAGGATTGGCAGCAGCAACGACGGACGTCAGCCTCTGGTCGCTTTTCATGCAGGCCGGCATCGTCGTCAAGCTCGTCATGCTCGGGCTCATCGCGGCCTCGGTGTGGACGTGGGCGATCGTCATCGACAAATACCTGGCCTATGGCCGCGCACGGCGCCAGTTCGACAAGTTCGAACAGGTGTTCTGGTCGGGCCAGTCGCTGGAAGAACTCTACCGCTCGCTGTCGGAGCGCAATAATACGGGGCTCGCGGCAATCTTCGTGGCCGCCATGCGCGAATGGAAGAAATCCTTCGAACGCGGCGCCCGCTCGCCGATCGGCCTGCAGATGCGTATCGACCGCGCGATGGACGTGACGCTCGCCCGTGAGACCGAATTTCTCGGCGCCCGCCTTGGATCGCTCGCGACCATCGGCTCGGCCGGTCCGTTCATCGGTCTCTTCGGTACGGTCGTCGGCATCATGACCTCGTTCCAGGCGATTGCCGGCTCGAAGTCGACCAACCTTGCGGTGGTTGCGCCCGGTATCGCCGAAGCGCTGCTTGCCACTGCGATCGGCCTCGTCGCCGCTATCCCGGCGGTCATCGCCTACAACAAGTTCTCTGCCGATGCCGGCAAGCTCTCGGGTCGCATGGAAGGTTTCGCGGATGAATTCTCCGCCATACTTTCGCGCCAGATCGACGAGAAACTGCAGCCGCGCGCTGCCGCTCAGTAACCAACGGAGTATTCTGACATGGGTATGGCTGTTGGAGGCAATGGCGGCGGAGGCGGCGGACGCCGCCGTCGCGGCGGTCGGAACAAGGCCGTGATTTCCGAAATCAACGTGACGCCGCTTGTCGACGTCATGCTGGTGCTTTTGATCATCTTCATGGTCGCGGCACCGATGATGACTGTCGGCGTGCCGATCGACCTGCCGGAAACGCAGGCCAAGGCGCTGAATTCCGAAACGCAGCCGATCACCATCTCCGTCAAGAACGACGGCGAGGTGTTTCTGCAGGAAACACCGATCCCGGCCGCGGAGATCGCCCCCAAGCTCGAGGCGATCGCGACCACCGGCTATAACGAACGTATCTTCGTGCGCGGCGACGCGACCGCGCCTTATGGCGTCATCGCCGATGTCATGGCCCGTATTCAGGGCGCAGGCTTCAAGAATATCGGCCTCGTGACGCAGCAGAAGAAGGACCAATAGCGCACAAAATGAAGGCCAGTGTCATCACATCTGCTGTTTTGCACGGCCTGGTGCTTACCTGGGCGATCGTGTCGCTCGGCGCCCCGGAATCCTTCAAGGTAGAGGATTTCGAGGCGATGCCGGTCGATCTGGTGCCGGTGGAATCCATTACCCAGATGCAGCAAGGCGACAAGAAGGCTCCGAAGAAGGAGACTTCCGCGCCCGTACCAACGACGCGGCCGCCGATCGCACAGCCCGCCGAGAATGCCGGCGACAACAATGTCGATCTGAAGACGCCGCCGGTTCCGAACGCCAAGCCCAGCAATAGCGAAGCGGCCGCAGCGAATTCGAGCGAAAAGCCGATGCCGAAGACCGATCCGAAGCCGAATGACGTCAAGGAGATCGTCAAGGAGGAAACGGAAGTCGAGCAGCCGAAAGAAGTGGCTTCCATTCCGCCGCCGAAGCCGATCGAGGTAACGCCGCCGAAGCCTGAGGAAAAACCGCTGGAAGAGCAGGCCAAGCCTGAGGAACCGCCGAAGCCGGATGCCGAGGCGCTGCCGGACAATGTGCCGACCCCTGTCGCCAAACCGCAGGTGAAGCCGCCGGAACCACAGAAACCCGCCGAAAAGCCGCCGGAAAAAACCCCGGACCAGCCGAAGACCGCCGAGAAGCCGACCGACAAGAAGAAGGCCGATCAGAAGCAGGAAATGGCGAAATCTGCCTCGTCGATGAAGAGCGATTTTAATGCCGACGAGGTCGCGGCGTTGCTGAACAAGACCGATCCTTCCGCCGGCGGTGCAAAGCGCTCGACGCAGGAGGCATCGCTGGGTGCGAAGAAAAGCAATAGCGGCTCGAAGCTCAGCCAAAGCGAAGAAGATGCGCTAAAGGGTTTGATCGAGGGCAACTGGCTTATCACTCCGGGAATGGAAGGCCTTTCCGGCATGGTCATTACCGTGCATTTCAAACTCGACAAAGATGGAAACATTATCGGCCAGCCTGAAATCGAGTCTTCCGGTGGAAGCAGCACCGATTCAACGCGTCGTGCGCTGGAAAGTGGCGCTTACCGTGCCGTGATGAAATCTGCTCCCTCGTTCCGCACGAATCTTCCGATGGACAAGTATGACGTGTGGAACGAGGTCGTTCTTAACTTTCATCCCAGCGATATGGGGATTTAAATGCAGAGGGATTCGGTCCATTTCGCGAAATCTTTCGGCATATGTGCGATGCTGGCAGGGTTGATCCTTGGCCTCGCATTTCCCCTCGATGCAAATGCGGAGACGGCTGATCGCCGAAACGGCGCAAACGCCCCGATCCTCAGCAAGGCTGAAATCACGGCGGTTGTGTACTCGATCGAACGTCAATTCATCGTCGACAGTCGCCTGAAAGACATCGGCAGCGTGCGTTTGACGATCCACATAAAGCTAGCCAGAGACGGGCAGATCGTAGGCAACCCTAATGTGCAGGTCATCGGTGGCAGTGAGCGTGCGCAGAAAAGTCTTGCCGATGCCGGCCTTCGCGCAGTTCGTCGCGCAGCTCCATTTACGATGCTTCCGAAAGATAAATACGATGTCTGGAAGGAAGTTGTTTTCAATTTCGACACCAGCGCTCTTACCCAATAAGATGCTGAAAGGCTTGTTTGATATGGTCAAGTGTTCCCTCATCCGCGCTCTGATGGTCATTGCAGGCCTGATTGGGGTCGCAGCCTTTACGACGCCGGCGAACGCGTTGGTCACCCTCGATCTCCGAAAAGGCAATGTCCAGCCGATGCCGATTGCGGTGACTGACTTCCAGGGCGACATGGGCGCGCAGGTCTCGCAAGTCATCGCCGCCGACTTGCAGCGGTCCGGTCTCTTCGCACCCATCAACAAAACCGCCTTCATCGAGAAGATTTCTAATCCCGACGCTTCGCCGCGCTTCGAGGACTGGAAGGTCATCAATGCACAGGCGCTGGTCACCGGCCGGGTTACCAAGGAAGCGGATGGCCGTCTTCGTGCCGAATTCCGCCTTTGGGACCCCTTTGCCGGCCAGCAGATGACCGGCCAGCAGTTTTACACGCAGCCGGAGAACTGGCGCCGTGTGGCGCACATCATCGCCGATGCGATCTACAAGCAGATCACCGGTGAGGAAGGTTATTTCGACACCCGTGTCGTCTTCGTCTCCGAATCCGGCACCAAGCAGCAGCGCAAGCGCCAGCTGGCGATCATGGATCAGGACGGCTTCAACGTGCGCATGCTGACGGATGGCAGCGATCTCGTGCTGACGCCGCGCTTCTCGCCGAGCCGGCAGGAAGTGACCTACATGTCCTTTGCCAACCAGCAGCCGCGGGTCTATCTGCTTCAGCTGGAAACCGGGCAGCGCGAGGTCGTCGGCAATTTCCCCGGCATGACATTCTCGCCGCGTTTTTCGCCGGATGGTCAGAAGGTGATCATGAGCCTGCAGCAGGATGCCAATTCCAACATCTATACGATGGACCTGCGCTCGCGCACGACCACGCGCCTGACCTCGACGGCGGCGATCGACACGTCGCCCTCCTATTCGCCTGACGGCGCACGCGTCAGTTTCGAAAGCGACCGCGGCGGAAAGCCGCAGATCTACGTGATGAACGCCGATGGCTCCGGCCAGACCCGTATTTCCTTCGGCGACGGCTCCTATTCGACGCCGGTCTGGTCGCCGCGCGGCGATCTCATCGCCTTCACCAAACAGGCCGGCGGCAAGTTCTCGATCGGCGTGATGAAGCCGGATGGTTCGGGCGAACGCATCCTGACGACCGGCTTCCACAATGAGGGCCCGACCTGGGCGCCGAACGGCCGCGTGCTGATGTTCTTCCGCCAGGCGGCGGGGTCGGGCGGTCCGCAGCTCTATTCGATCGATCTGACCGGTTACAACGAGCAGCTCGTGAAGACGCCGACCTACGGCTCCGACCCGGCCTGGTCGCCGCTGATGGAGTAGGCGATGCGCTGCTGCCTTCTTGTCGCCCCAAAGTCATGGAACCGAGCGACCAGGGGACAAATCAGTAAATCGTTAACCATAATCTTTGAGGGGCGGTTAACCGAGTGCGGTTACTGTCCGGAAACCCTGATGAAATCGCAAGGAGACCGGCCATGAGCCGAATTCATACCCCGGCAATGAGCCGCATGCAGAATTTCGCCCGCAACCCCGTCATGATCGCGCTTATCGCCGGCCTCGCGCTCGCAAGCTGCGCCAAGAAGCCGCCGAACAGCGCCGGCGACCTCGGCCTCGGTAGCGGTGCAGGTGCTGCGACGCCGGGCTCTGCCCAGGATTTCACGGTCAATGTCGGCGACCGCATCTTCTTCGACACCGACTCCTCGTCGATCCGCGCCGATGCCTCGCAGACGCTCGACCGTCAGGCCCAGTGGCTTGGCCGCTACCCGAACTACCAGATCACCGTCGAAGGCCATGCCGACGAACGCGGCACGCGCGAATACAACCTCGCGCTCGGCGCCCGCCGTGCGGCTGCCGCCAAGGACTATCTCGCTTCGCGCGGTGTCCCGGCGCAGCGCCTGAAGACGATTTCCTACGGCAAGGAACGTCCGGTCGCCGTCTGCGACGATATTTCCTGCTGGTCGCAGAACCGCCGCGCGGTTACCGTGCTTGGCGGCGCCGGCATGTAATTGCCGAGCAACAATTCGCTTTTCGAAAGGCGGTCCCCTCAGGGGCCGCCTTTTCTTTTTGACCACACTTTGGCCAGACTCCGTTGCTTTTTGAAAGCAATTGGAAAAATCTCCTGTTCGTGCCATCGAGGTGCGAAGAATCACTGGGACAGGACGATACATATGAAGAAATTTGTCGTGGCAGGCATGCTGTGCCTCGCGGCTGTGACCGGAAGCGAACGGGCGGCCTATTCGGCCTCGTTCTTCGGGCTACATATCGGCGGCCGATCCGCGGAAAACCAGGCGGCGCCACCCGTCGTCAAGGTGCAGAGCGGCGACGCAGAGGTCCGCGTGCAGCAGCTCGAAGAGCAGTTGCGGCAGCTGAACGGCCGCATCGAGGAGATGAGCTTTCAGCTCCTGCAGATGCAGGAGACGATCCGCAAGCAGCAGGAAGACAATGAGTTCCGCTTCCAGCAGCTCGAAAAGACCGGTGCCGGCGGTGGCGCCAAGGCTCCTGTCAAAAAGAGCGAGACGGATGCCGCTCCGGCAGCCTCCGGCGGCGACGACATTGCCAAGGTGATCCAAGCACCGGAGGGAGCCGAAACGGCTCCCTCCACCAGCGTGCCTGAGAATAGCGGCCTCGGCCAGCCGCCCAAGGAGCTCGGCTCGATCGATTTCGATCAAAACGGCAATCCGATCGGCGGAAGCGTCGACGAAAACGCCACCATCGGTTCCGGGCCGATTCCCGATGCCGGCCCCAAAACACCGCAGCAGACCGCCTCGCTCGGCAGCGAGGCCGACCAGTACAAGGCCGCCTATGGCCACGTGCTATCCGGGGATTACAATACGGCCGAACAGGAATTCACGCAGTATATCACCCGTTACCCGAGCAGCGCGCGGGCGGCGGACGCCAATTTCTGGCTCGGCGAAGCGCTCTATTCGCAGGGCAAGTACAATGAGGCGGCCAAAACCTTCCTCAATGCGCATCAGAAATACGGCACATCGGAAAAGGCGCCGGAAATGCTGCTCAAGCTCGGCATGTCGCTTGCGGCCCTCGACAATAACGAGACGGCCTGTGCGACGCTGCGCGAAGTGTCGAAGCGTTATCCGAAGGCTTCGCGTGCCGTCACAAGCAAGGTTGCGAGCGAACAGAAGCGCCTCTCCTGCTAAGGTCTTCCGGAATGTCTCCGGAAGCCGCATCGCCTCAACTGGCGATCCTCCAGTTTCTCACGTCGCTTCAAAGCCCCGCACGCATTCTCGTCGCGATATCAGGCGGCAGCGATTCCACCGGCTTGCTTCTTCTGCTCGATGAAGCCGTGAAGGCCGCGCCCCATCTCAAGATTTCCCTTTGCGCTGCGACCGTCGACCATGCGTTGCGCGCCGGCTCCGCAGACGAGGCGCGTGACGTCGGCGCCCTCTGCGCATCGCTCGGTATTTCCCACAGCATTATGACCTGGCAGGGCGACAAGCCGAAAACCGGCATCATGGCGGCTGCCCGCGAGGCACGCTACCGCTTGCTGGCCGAAGCGGCGGAAGCGCTTGACGCCAATCTCATCGTTACCGGGCATACGTTCGACGATCAGCGCGAAACGCTGCAGATGCGTGGTATGCGAACGGAGCAGGTTTCGACCGGTATTGCAGATGCGGTGCTCTTCGACCGGCGTTTCTGGATTTTACGGCCGCTTCTTTTTTCCACCCGGGCAGATATCCGCGCGTTCCTGAAGGAGCGGGGCGTGCCGTGGATCGACGATCCCAGCAACGAGGATACCAAGTACGAACGCGTGCGGATGCGCCGGCAGTTTTCTGCCGATGCAGGCATGGAGAAGGATATTGGCGCGGCCTGGGAGGAGCGGCTGGCCCTGTCGTCCAGAGGAGCCGAATGGCTGGATCGTCACTTCCAGCTTCACGGCAGCCTGCTCGGGCAGGTGATGCCTGATGGGTTGCGGCAGGATCGCGCAGTCCTCGACTATGTACTCGCCCGTCTGGCAGCTGTTTTCGGTGGACAGCCATTTGCGCCGGGGAGGGGGCAGATGGAGCGGGTTCTCACATTTGCCACCGGTAGCGGGCTTGGACGAATGACCGCTGGCAGGGTGGTGTTCGATCTCAGGCGCGACGGGCTTTATCTGGCGCGCGAGAGCCGGGGGATATTGCCCCTGGTTCTGCGGCCGAGAGAGGCTGGGGTTTGGGATGGCAGGTTTTATGCGCGCAATGGTTTGTCCACATCGATTGTGGTCGAGGCCGCCACTCCATACGCTTCCTCATTCCTGTGCTTGTCACAGGAATCCAGCGCGCCCAAGTCCTTGGGCGCGAAAGACACTTCACGCTTTATTGAGCCAATCACCGCGCAGACGCGCGGTGATTGGATTCCTGTGACAAGCACAGGAATGAGGGGGCATATGCATCACCTTCCCAAGGGGGCATGGAGGCGCGCCGTCGCCTCCGCGCCGGTTTTATCTGCCGAAGGAAACCTTTTATCTGAGGAATCCGCCCGCATGGTCGAACTGACACCCTATTTCGCACCCTTCGACCGCTTTTTGACACGATTTGACTTCATCTTTGCCGATAGGCTTTCGGCGGTTTTCGCGACGGCGCCCTATGCGAGGCTGCCTTTAAGAAGTATTGACGGAAAAACCATCTGACTTAGGGGATCGCCTTGGCAATCGCACGGCGCAACCCTATGTTAGAAACGAATAAGACGGTCGCCATGAGGCGGCTGTTCCATGCTGGGGAGTTCAATGAACCCTAACTTACGTAATTTCGCCTTGTGGGCGATCATAGCGCTTCTGCTGATCGCCCTTTTCAGTATGTTTCAGACGGCGCCGGCGCAAACGGGCTCCCGCGAAATCCCTTATTCGCAGTTTCTGCGTGAGGTCGATGCGGGCCGTGTGAAGGACGTCGTGGTCACGGGCAACCGTCTCTCCGGAAGCTATGTTGAAAATGGCACCACCTTCCAGACCTATTCGCCTGTGATCGACGACAGTCTGCTCGATCGCCTGCAGTCGAAGAATGTCCTGGTTTCCGCCCGTCCTGAAACGGACGGCTCTTCGGGTTTCCTCAGCTATCTCGGCACGCTTTTGCCGATGCTTCTCATTCTCGGCGTCTGGCTGTTCTTCATGCGGCAGATGCAGGGCGGCTCGCGCGGCGCGATGGGCTTCGGCAAGTCCAAGGCCAAGCTGCTCACCGAAGCGCATGGCCGAGTGACGTTCGAAGACGTCGCCGGTGTCGACGAGGCCAAGCAGGATCTCGAAGAAATCGTCGAATTCCTGCGTGATCCGCAGAAGTTCCAGCGTCTCGGCGGCAAGATCCCGCGCGGCGTGCTGCTCGTCGGCCCTCCGGGCACCGGCAAGACGCTGCTCGCCCGCTCGGTTGCCGGCGAAGCCAATGTGCCCTTCTTCACCATTTCGGGTTCCGACTTCGTCGAAATGTTCGTCGGCGTCGGTGCAAGCCGTGTGCGCGATATGTTCGAGCAGGCGAAGAAGAATGCGCCCTGCATCATCTTCATCGACGAAATCGATGCCGTCGGCCGTCATCGCGGCGCCGGTCTCGGCGGCGGTAATGACGAACGCGAGCAGACGCTGAACCAGCTGCTGGTCGAAATGGACGGCTTCGAGGCGAATGAAGGCGTGATCCTGATCGCCGCCACCAACCGTCCCGACGTTCTCGATCCGGCGCTGCTGCGTCCCGGCCGTTTCGACCGTCAGGTCGTGGTGCCCAACCCCGACATCGTCGGCCGCGAGCGCATTCTCAAGGTGCATGCCCGCAACGTTCCGCTGGCGCCGAATGTTGATCTCAAGATCCTCGCCCGCGGTACGCCCGGTTTCTCCGGCGCCGACCTGATGAACCTCGTCAACGAAGCCGCCCTGATGGCCGCCCGCCGCAACAAGCGCGTCGTCACCATGCAGGAATTCGAGGACGCCAAGGACAAGATCATGATGGGCGCCGAGCGCCGTTCCTCGGCCATGACCGAGGCGGAAAAGAAGCTCACCGCTTACCATGAGGCCGGACACGCCATCACCGCGCTCAATGTCGCCGTCGCCGATCCGCTGCACAAGGCGACGATCATTCCGCGCGGCCGTGCGCTCGGCATGGTCATGCAGCTTCCCGAGGGCGACCGCTACTCGATGAGCTACAAGTGGATGGTCTCGCGCCTCTGCATCATGATGGGCGGCCGCGTTGCCGAAGAGCTCACCTTCGGCAAGGAGAACATCACCTCGGGTGCCTCCTCCGACATCGAGCAGGCGACCAAACTTGCCCGCGCCATGGTCACGCAGTGGGGCTTTTCCGATCAGCTCGGTCAGGTCGCCTATGGCGAGAACCAGCAGGAAGTCTTCCTCGGCCACTCGGTTTCGCAGTCGAAGAATGTTTCGGAAGCAACCGCGCAGAAGATCGACAATGAAGTGCGTCGCCTGATCGACGAAGCCTATACGCAGGCCCGCACGATCCTGACGGAAAAGCACGACGAATTCGTCGCCCTTGCCGAAGGTCTGCTCGAATACGAGACCCTGACCGGCGAAGAGATCAAGGCACTGATCCGCGGCGAAAAGCCTTCCCGCGATCTCGGTGATGATTCGCCGCCAAGCCGCGGCTCAGCCGTTCCGAAGGCCGGCGCACGGCCTGCCACCAAGGGTGACGAGCCCGAAGGCGGCCTCGAACCGCAGCCGCATTGAACAGCGGCACTACCTTGAACAAGGCCGGATTTCCGAAGTGGGAGATCCGGCCTTTTCCATTGGTAACGGGATATAATCATTTTTCTTGCTAATTTACGTGCCGTTCGCCGCATTTTGTGGCATTCCGCTGAATTGAGGCAAGCATGAATCACGCTGCTGGATTGACGACAATCCACCGAAGCCGGATTCGCTTGGAACGGTGCGCTGCTTTGAATGGCGCGCGGAAAGCACAGGAGTGCAGATGAAAAGACGCTATTTCGGTACCGACGGCATTCGCGGCCAATCCAACGTCTTCCCGATGACGCCGGATCTCGCCATGCGGGTCGGCATTGCCGCCGGTACGATCTTTCGCCGCGGCAATCACCGCCACCGCGTCGTCATCGGCAAGGATACGCGCCTTTCCGGCTATATGCTGGAGAACGCCATGGTCGCGGGCTTCACGGCTGCGGGCCTCGACGCCTTTATTCTCGGCCCGATCCCGACGCCAGCTGTTGCCATGCTGACACGCTCGCTGCGTGCCGACCTCGGCGTGATGATCTCGGCTTCGCACAATCCTTACGAGGATAACGGCATCAAGCTCTTCGGCCCTGACGGCTACAAGCTGTCCGACGACATCGAGGCCGAGATCGAGGATCTGCTCGAAAAGGACCTGAATGCGCAACTTGCCAAATCCGACGATATTGGCCGCGCCAAGCGCGTCGACGGCGTGCATGACCGCTATATCGAACATGCCAAGCGCACGCTGCCGCGCGACGTAACACTGCAAGGCCTGAGGATCGCGATCGATTGCGCCAATGGCGCCGCCTACAAGGTGGCACCGGCCGTGCTCTGGGAACTCGGCGCCGAGGTCGTCACCATTGGTAACGAGCCGAACGGCACCAACATCAATCTGAATTGCGGCTCCACCAGCCCCGTCGCCCTACAGAAGAAGGTCGACGAGGTGCGCGCTGATATCGGTATCGCCCTCGATGGCGATGCGGACCGCGTCATCATCGTCGACGAGAACGGCTCGATCGTCGATGGCGACCAGCTGATGGCCGTCATCGCCGAGAGCTGGGCCGAGAGCCAGCAGCTGCGCGGCAATGGTATCGTTGCGACCGTCATGTCCAATCTCGGCCTCGAGCGTTTCCTCGATGACAAGGGTCTCGGCCTTGCCCGGACGAAGGTCGGCGACCGTTACGTCGTCGAGCATATGCGCCAGCATAATTACAATATCGGCGGCGAGCAGTCCGGCCACATCGTGCTTTCGGATTACGGCACGACCGGCGACGGTCTCGTCGCGGCGCTGCAGATCCTGGCCGCGGTCAAACGTACCGGAAGGACTGTCAGCGAGGTATGCCGCCGCTTCGAGCCGGTGCCGCAGCTCCTGCGCAATGTCCGCATCAGCGGCGGCAAGCCGCTGGAGGATATCCAGGTGCAGAAGGCGATCGCCGATGCCGAAGCCGAGCTTGCCAGGAACGGCCGCCTCGTCATCCGCCCTTCGGGCACCGAGCCGCTGATCCGCGTCATGGCCGAGGGTGACGACCGCGCCCAGATCGAACGCATCGTCAACGAGCTGATCGGTACGATCTCGAACGTCCGAACGGCCGCCTGATTTTTCGAGACGAAATGTCAACAGCCGGTACGCAAGTGCCGGCTTTTCGTTATTGGTGCCTTCGGTTCGAAGATCCACTCCGGATCGACTTCCCGGCGGAACCGTTTCCGCCCTTCCGAAGACAACATGTCAGTGACTTGCCAGCTTGGCTTCCGAGAGGGGCAAGCCTCGGCAGCCGCAGCATGTCGGGCAGCAGTGAGCGCTGAGACGGCATCCACGGAAATTTGCCGATGCCTTGGTGACAACGCTGTCAACCTCCACGCGCGGATGCTACACGGCGGCGTTTGCATTCAAAGGAAATATCATGAAAAAAGTGGTGCGCCTGCTGCTGACGATTACTGTCGCATTCGTCGTCTTTACCGGTTTCCGCTGGTACCGCTACATCACCAACACCGACAGCCCTTACGATGAAATCGGCATCACGCTCAACAATGCCATGCCGGGCCCGATCAATGCCTGGGGCTGTGCCAAGCTCAAAACGACCTTTGGCACCTCCTTGCCACCATACGGCTGCGCTGCCGAAAACGCGACCCAATGGAAGTAGCAGCAAGATTTGTCGATTGAGCAGCCGATGGATCTGACGGCGAAGGAACCGACCTGGCGATTTGACGGGGCGGGGTTCATGGCTTTGCAGTTGGCGGTCTTCGGTGAGTCCGGCAGCTGCCAGCCTGAACCTAACTCCCCGATATCGAGGAGCTTGCCGCCAATCTCTCTCTTAACGTTTCTTCCCATTTATAGTTAAGCAGCTTTTAACGTTTCCAATTCATTATCCATACGAAGCGTACCAGATTGGCGGCGATTGAGCCTGCCGACGCAACGAGATTTTGGAGTGGGATCCATGAAAAGAAGCTTGTCCGGCATCCTCGCCGCATTGTTGATCGCGACAAACGCCTATTCCGCGGACTTCGCCCCTGCCGAGCCTATCCCGGAGCAGCCGCCCGAGGTAACGGTCACCGAAGCGACCGGCTGGTACCTGCGCGGCGATGTCGGCTATGCCTTTACCGATCTGCGCGGCGCCCGCTATTTCCAGGGCAGCAACGCCACGGAAGTCGATTTCGACGACGCTGATCTCGATGACGCATGGACGATCGGCGGCGGTGTCGGTTATCAGATCAACAGCTATCTGCGCACCGATCTGACCTTCGACTATCTCACCCAGGCGGATTTCAAGGGCTCGACGGTTGGGCAGTGCGGCTTTCCGCTGGTGGATTGCACCTCAAGCGACCGCTCTTCGCTGACAGCCTATACGCTGCTCGCCAACGCCTATGTCGATCTCGGCACCTACGGCTACGTCACGCCTTATGTCGGCGCCGGTATCGGTGGTTCCTACGTGAAGTGGAAGAACCTGCGCAACGTTGCCTGTGCCGATGACGGCAGCTTCTGCGACGACCAGGTCACCCATGGCGGCAAGGGCAACTGGCGCTTCACTTACGCCCTCATGGCCGGCGCTTCGATCGACGTGACCTGCAATATCAAGGCCGATGTCGGCTACCGTTATCTGCATATCGATGGCGGCAACATGTTCGGCTATGCCGACAATGGCGGCCCGGGCCGCGACAAGGGTCTCACCGCTCACGAAGCCCGCGTCGGCGCTCGCTATCTCTTCGGCGGCTGCGCCCAGGCGAGCTACGAACCGCCGCCGGAAATCCCGCTGCAGCAGCCGATCTACAAGTAAGCCCGATCGCCTTACACCAGAAGCCGCCCCCAACCGGGCGGCTTTTCGTATTGCGGCCCTACCGCCCTGCGTCAAAATATGTTCCGCCCGCGACACTTCGATCTTGACTATGACGCGCCGGATCCATACACACGGCGGCGGGACACCCTTCCCCAACGAAGGGCTTTCTATCTGAGAGGATAGCATCATGGCGAAGACCGCAAAGCCGGACATCCGTCCGCACAATACCCATTTTTCTTCTGGCCCCTGCTCGAAGCGCCCCGGTTGGTCGCTCGAAGCCCTTTCCGACGCGGCCCTTGGCCGTTCGCACCGCGCGAAGGTCGGCAAGGCCAAGCTCAAGCAGGCCATCGACCTTACCCGTGAAATTCTCGAAGTGCCGGCGGATTACCGCATCGGCATCGTTCCGGCGTCCGATACCGGCGCCGTCGAAATGGCGCTTTGGTCGCTGCTCGGCGAACGCGGTGTCGATATGCTCGCCTGGGAAAGCTTCGGCGCCGGCTGGGTCACCGATGTCGTCAAGCAGCTGAAGCTCAAGGATGTGCGCAAGCTGGAAGCCGATTACGGCGAGCTTCCCGATCTCTCCGCCGTCGATTTCGACCGCGACGTCGTCTTCACCTGGAACGGCACCACCTCGGGCGTGCGCGTGCCGAACGCCGATTTCATCCCTGATAACCGCAAGGGCCTGACGATCTGCGACGCCACCTCGGCCGCTTTCGCGCAGACACTCGATTTCGCCAAGCTCGACGTCGTCACCTTCTCCTGGCAGAAGGTTCTGGGCGGCGAGGGCGCCCACGGTGTCATCATTCTTTCGCCGCGCGCCGTCGAGCGTCTGGTCACCTACACGCCGGCCTGGCCGCTGCCGAAGATCTTCCGCATGACCTCGGGCGGCAAGCTGACGGAGGGCATCTTTCAGGGCGAGACGATCAACACCCCGTCGATGCTCTGCGTCGAGGACTATATCGATGCGCTTGTCTGGGCCAAGGGCCTCGGCGGCCTCAAGGGGCTGATCGCGCGTGCCGACGCCAATGCCAAGGTCATCCACGATTTCGTCGCGGCAAACGATTGGATCGCCAATCTCGCCGTTAAGGCGGAAACGGCCTCTAACACTTCCGTCTGCCTGAAGATCGTCGACAAGGACATCGCAGCGCTTGATGACGACGGCCAGGCGAATTTCGCCAAGGGTCTGGTCGGCCTCCTGGAAAAGGAAGGTGTCGCCTATGACGTCGGCCACTACCGCGACGCGCCGTCGGGCCTGCGCATCTGGGCCGGCGCCACGATCGAGGCATCCGACATGCAGAAGCTGATGCCGTGGCTTTCCTGGGCCTTCGAAACACAGAAGGCGCAGTTCGCTCAGGCCGCCGCCTGAGGTGATCGCATCCGGCTCCGCCACAGGGCGGAGCCTATTCCTGATTCATTCACCGCTGAACACTTTTGAAGGAGGCCCTCATGGCACCTCGCGTTCTCGTATCCGACGAATTGTCGGAAACCGCCGTCCAGATTTTTCGCGACCGCGGCGTCGAAGTCGATTTCGAACCGCAACTCGGCAAGGACAAAGACCGTCTGCTCGAAGTCATCGGCAAGTATGATGGCCTGGCCATCCGCTCCGCCACCAAGGTGACGGAAAAGATCCTCGAGGGGGCGACGAACCTCAAGGTCGTCGGCCGTGCCGGCATCGGTGTCGACAATGTCGATATCCCGGCCGCTTCGCGCCGCGGCATCATCGTCATGAACACGCCCTTCGGCAACTCGATCACGACGGCCGAACACGCGATCGCACTGATGTTCGCCGTCGCCCGCCAGCTTCCGGCAGCCGATACCTCGACGCAGGCCGGCAAGTGGGAGAAGTCGAAGTTCATGGGCGTCGAGATCACCGGCAAGACGCTCGGCGTCATCGGTGCCGGCAATATCGGCTCGATCGTCTGCGCCCGGGCCATCGGCCTCAAAATGCACGTCGTCGCCTACGATCCGTTCCTTTCCAAGGAGCGTGCCGAAGAGATGGGCGTCACCAAGGTCGAGCTGGAAGAGCTTTTCGCCCGCGCCGACTTCATTACGCTGCATGTGCCGATGACCGACAAGACGCGCGGCATCCTCAACAAGGAAGCGCTGGCGAAGACCAAGCCCGGCGTGCGCATCATCAACTGCGCCCGCGGCGGCCTGGTCGATGAGGCCGCGCTTGCCGAGGCGATCAAGTCGGGCCATGTCGCCGGTGCCGCCTTCGACGTGTTCGAGGTCGAACCCGCCAAGGAAAGCCCGCTCTTCGGCCTGCCGAACGTCGTCTGCACGCCGCATCTCGGTGCCTCGACGACCGAGGCTCAGGAAAACGTCGCTTTGCAGGTCGCCGAACAGATGGCGGATTACCTTGTCAACGGTGCGGTCTCCAACGCCATCAACATGCCGTCGATCACGGCTGAGGAAGCGCCGATCCTGAAGCCCTTCATCCGTCTCGCCGACGTTCTCGGCGCCTTCGTCGGCCAGGTCACCGAAGAGCCGATCAAGGAAATTGAAATCCTCTATGACGGCATCACTGCCAACATGAATACGCGGGCGCTGACGAGTGCTGTGCTCGCCGGCCTCATCCGCCCGCAGGTCGCCGACGTCAACATGGTTTCGGCGCCGATCATGATCAAGGAAAAGGGCATCGTGCTCTCCGAGGTCAAGCGCGACAAAACCGGCGTCTTCGACGGCTATATCAAGCTGACGGTGACGACGGAAAGCATGACGCGCTCGGTCGCCGGCACGGTGTTTTCGGACGGTAAGCCGCGCTTCATCCAGATCAAGGGCATCAACCTCGATGCCGATGTCGGCTCGCACATGATCTACATCACCAATACCGACGTCCCTGGTATGATCGGCTTCATCGGCACGACGCTTGGTGCTGCCGGCGTCAACATCGCCAACTTCCAGCTCGGCCGTGACAAGCAGGGCGGCGACGCCATCGCACTGCTCTATGTCGACGGCAAGGTTGATGACGCCGTGCTTGCCGAGCTGACGGCCCACCAGGCGATCCGCCAGGCAAAGCCGCTGACCTTCAATATCGACTGAGTTTTTCTTCCCAAGGAAATGAAAAACCCGGCGCTGGAAACGGCGCCGGTTTTTTGCTGTTTCAGAAACAGATAAATTAATGGTGCCGGCGTTTCCGGCGGACGAGCCTGCCGAAACGGGCGACATCGTCTTCAGCCTTGGTGCGGTGAAGGAAGGCGAGCCTGCTGCCGTCGAGGCCCTGGAAGAATTCGTCCCAGGAAATCTCTTCCTGCGTTTCAGAGGAAAAATCGACGCGGACGGTTTCGCTATCGCTTGCGTCCTTGATGCGGGCGGGATGGCCGCCGCGCTCCTCGATCCAATGTCTGATCCTGCTGTAATCCGTCGTCGTGCCGAACCTGCCCATAAAACCCTCCTCAGCAACTGGCTTGCGACTTCGATGCCCAGGAATGCACGATCGAGAAAATTGTTCCATGGCGCCTCAATTATTTAATCGAGGCCCGAGATCGCGATGGCAGATCGCCGCTTTTGCACATTCTGAAGGCGGAAGCCTAAAGTTTAGCCCTGATTATGATTCTGATTTTATTTAACTTTTCCCGGTATAGAGCTGAGATCGGCATCAACCGCACGCGAATTTCCATGGCCCTCTTGCAGAAGACCGAGCAGACCGAAGCGTTAAACGACGACTTCCGGTCGTTGTTTACAACGCATCCATCGCCGATGTGGGTCTATGATCCTGTGTCGCTGCATTTTCTCATCGTCAACGAGGCGGCGACAGCACTTTACGGCTACGGCGCGGACGAGTATCGGCGCATGACGGTTCTGGATATCCGCCCCGAGCATGAACGGGAGCGGATGATCGACGCCGTCAGCGGCCGTACCGACATGGAGAAGGCGGAACGCTGGGTTCACCTCAAGGCGAACGGCGAGACCTTCGACGTGCTGACCTATGGTCGCGAAGTGCGTTTCGAGGGGCAGCCTGCGATCCTGGCGATTGTGCAGGATCGCAGCGAGATCAATGCCGCCAGACGCCAGGTCGGCGATACGCGCTCGCTGCTCGACAGCATCGTCGACAACCTGCCGGTCGGCGTCTTTGTCAAGGACATGGAAGCGGACGGGCTTTACGTCCTTTTCAACGAGGCCTGCGGCGACATCGTCGGCATGAAGGCGCAGGATGTGGTCGGCCGAACCGACCGGGCGCTGTTTCCCGCCAGCCAGACGGACGCCTTCCGCGAGCAGGATCGCCGTGCTTTCGAAGCCAATGCGACAATCAGCTTTGAGGAGACCATGCAGCGCGCCGATGGCGTGCCGCGCATCCTGCGCACCGTCAAGCGCGCTCTGCCGACGCCGGAGGGCCATGCGCCGCGCTATCTGCTCGGCATCTCGCAGGACGTGACGGAAGAGCGCGCCGTCGAGGCGAAGCTTGCCCATCTCGCCATGCATGATTCGCTCACCGGCCTGCCGAACCGGGCGGCATTTTCCAACCATATCAACCAGTGGGCGGTCGAAGCGACCGCCGACAGCCCGATCGCGCTGCTCTACATCGACGTCGATCATTTCAAGCATATCAACGACAGCAAGGGACATGCCGCCGGTGACGCGCTGCTTTGCCAGGTGTCGGAGCGGCTGCTTCAGCTGGCGGAAGAGGGCGATCTCGTTGCCCGTCTCGGCGGCGACGAATTCGCCGTCGTGCTGGAGCTCGACGAGCCGGAACGGGCCAGGCGTTTTGCGCAGCAACTGCTCAAGGCGCTGAGCCATGCCTTCGATCTCGACGGCGCCCGGGAGCATGTCACCTGCAGTATAGGCATCGCCTTGGCGCCCGATCATGCCGGCGACGCGGATGTGTTAATGCGGCATGCGGATCTGGCGCTCTATGCCGCCAAGGAGAGCGGACGCTCGACCTATCGTTTCTACGAGACGGAGATGCGGCTTGCCGCCCAACATCGGCACGTGATGACCGCAGAGCTGTGGGAAGCGCTTGAGAAGCGCCAGTTCGAGCTGCATTACCAGCCGATCGTGCAGCTCGACAATGACGGCATCGGCGGCTTCGAGGCGCTGATCCGCTGGCGCCACCCCAAGCGCGGGCTGGTGGCGCCGATGGAATTCATTCCGCTCGCCGAGGAAACCGGCCTCATCGTGCCGATCGGCGACTGGGTGATCCGGGAAGCTTGCCGCACGGCTGCCGGCTGGCCCGCCCATCTGAGGATCGCCGTCAATCTCTCCGTCAGCCAGTTTCGGCATGCGAGCCTGCTTTCGACCGTGGTCGCGGCGCTCGACGAGACGGGCCTTGATGCCGACCGGCTTGAAATCGAGATCACCGAGTCCGTATTCCTGACCGATGCCGATCAAAGCCTGCCGCGGCTGCGCGCATTGAAGGCGCTTGGCGTGCGTATCGCCATCGACGATTTCGGTACCGGCTATTCGTCGCTGAGCTATCTCAGGTCCTTCCCCTTCGACAAGATCAAGCTCGACCGCAGCTTCGTTTCGGGCATCGAGACGGATGCCGGTAATCTCGCTATCGTGCGCGCCGTCGTCGGCATCGGCTCCGGCTTCAACGCGACGACGCTGGCCGAAGGGATCGAGACGGAGGAGCAATTGCAGAGGCTGCGCGCCGAAGGCTTCAGTGAGGTGCAGGGCTATCTGCTCGGCCGGCCGATGCCGCAGCATGAGGCGGAGGCGTTGATCCACGGGCGCGCGCTGAAGGCCGCTTCGTCTCTGAGATAGGCGTGCTTGCGAGACAGCTGGGATTAGCCGCCCGGCGCATGCCCCCTGGCGCTATCAAGCATTCGTCATTTTGAGAAAGGTGGCAGACGCGGCATAATTGTCGTGGGCTGGAAAGGAGGATGTGTATGAAACGCTATTCATTCTCGATGATCGGACTGGCGCTCGTAACCGCCATCATCGCCAATCCGGGCATCGCATTCGCCTGTAATAAGCTGATCGGCACCTGAGCCGCACCCCTGCTTTTCATGAGGCGCAGCTTCGGCTGCGCCTTTCTTGTGTGAAGCCATTTTTTCGACTCGTCACTTTCCGATGTTGCATTGCACTCTAACTGCACCTGCATGACGGAATTTCTGGACGACATTCGCGCCGGGGGCATCTGGCTCCCCGACTGGCTTGCAAGCGCCGTCATCTTCGCGGCGGTCATCTCAGTGGGGCTCTTTGCGCATCGCATTCTCTTTCGCTTGCTGACGCGCTTCGTCGAGAGCAAGGATCTCTTCTGGCGCTCCCTCGTCTCCCGGTTAAAACGGGTGGTGAGACTTGCGATGCTGGCAGCCGCCCTTTCCTTCGGTGCGACGGTCTCGCCGCTGACGGAATATCAGTCGGCGACCGTGCGCCACTTCCTGCTGATCTTCTTCATCATCCTGGTCGCCTGGATGGCAAAGACCGCCAAGCATATCTGGATGACGGTCTATCTGCGCCAGTTCAAGCTCGACGCCGAGGACAACCTTCTGGCGCGCAAGCATGTGACGCAGACACGCATCATGGAGCGTGTCATCAACCTGCTGATCGTCGTCATCGCGATTTCAGCCTGCATGATGACCTTCGATGCGGTCCGGCAATATGGCGTCAGCCTGCTCGCATCTGCAGGCGTTGCCGGTATCGTCGTCGGCCTTGCGCTTCAGCCGGTGCTGAAGAACCTGTTTGCCGGCATCCAGCTTGCCATCACCCAGCCGATCCGGATCGACGATGCGTTGCTGGTGGAAGGCGAGTGGGGGCGAGTGGAGGAGATCACGTCGACCTATGTCGTCCTGCAATTGTGGGACTGGCGGCGTCTTATCTTGCCGCTGAGCTATTTCATCGAGAATCCGTTTCAAAACTGGACGCGCGAAAGTTCAGCGCTGATCGGCACGGTGATGATCTATCTGGACTACAGCGTGCCTGTCGATGTGGTGCGTGGAAAGGTCGAGGAGATCGCGAAGGCTTCGACGCTGTGGGACCGCCGCGTCGTGAATGTCGCCGTCACGGATTTTCGTGAGACGGTCATGGAGATCCGCGTCCTCGTATCGGCAGCGAATTCCAACCGCACCTTTGACCTTCGCTGCGAGGTACGGGAGAGACTGATCGATTTCATCCGCCGCGAATATCCCGAAGCACTTCCGCGCATGCGGGCAGTGATGAGCGAGCCGCCGGCGCGAGATCGCCGTCAAGCGGCGGAATAGGATCTATCTCGCAGGCGCCTTCGCATCACCTTCCATCGGCGTCATGGCCTATGACGCCGCCAAGTTCGGCCGAAAGCCGGCACTTGCGCGCGGGCGCAATAGTTTCTATATCCGTCGCCCATGAAAGCTGGCGGCCGATCCCGCCGGAAATGCAGGAAATCCGCCACATTCCGAAGTCAGAACGGCGGATCGAAACAACACAGAATTTGGCAGCACCGTTGAACACACTGGATTTTGACAAGAAGCCGGAAGAGACCCGTGTCGTCGTCGCCATGTCGGGCGGCGTCGATTCATCCGTCGTCGCCGGCCTTCTCAAACAGCAGGGTTACGATGTGCTCGGCATCACGCTGCAGCTTTACGATCATGGCGCCGCCGTTCACCGCGCCGGCTCCTGCTGCGCCGGCCAGGACATCGACGATGCGCGCCGCGTCTGCGAAACGCTCGGCATCCCGCATTACGTGCTCGATTACGAAAAGCGCTTTCGCGAGACGGTGATCAATCCTTTCGCCGAAAGCTATGTGGCGGGCGAAACGCCGATCCCTTGCGTTTCCTGCAACCAGACCGTCAAATTCGCCGATCTGCTGGCGACCGCCAAGGAGCTTGGCGCCGATGCGCTGGCGACAGGCCATTATATCCGCTCGGGACGGAATCCTTCGCCTGAGAATCCCGGCCGCCGCGCGCTTTTCCGCCCGGCCGATGCCGACCGCGACCAGAGCTATTTCCTCTTTGCCACGACGCAGGAACAGATCGACTATCTCCGCTTTCCCCTGGGCGGCCTGCCGAAGGCGGAGACCCGCAGGCTCGCCGAAGAAATGGGCCTCGTTGTCGCCAAGAAGGCCGACAGTCAGGACATCTGCTTCGTGCCGCAGGGCAAATATTCCGACGTCATCACCAAGCTGAAGCCGAATGCTGCGCTCGCCGGCGAGATCGTCCATCTCGACGGCCGCGTGCTCGGCACCCATGAAGGCATCCTGCACTTCACGATCGGCCAGCGCCGCGGCATCGGCATCGCCACCGGCGAGCCGCTCTACGTCGTCTTTCTCGACGCCCGTTCGCGCCGCGTCATCGTCGGGCCAAAAGAGGCGCTGGAAACGCACCGCGTCTACCTGCGTGACGTCAACTGGCTGGGCGACGAGACACTCCAGGAAGCCGCCTCCGGCAAAGGCTTCGCCTGTTACGCCAAGGTCCGCTCGACACGGGCGCCAGCGCCCGCCGAGCTGCATGTCGATGCAACCGGCATCTATGTCGACCTGACGGTCGGCGAGGCGGGCATCGCCCCCGGCCAGGCCTGCGCGCTTTATTCGGCGCCCGGCGACAACGCCCGCGTCTTCGGTGGCGGTTTCATCGAACGCTCCGAGCGCGAACCTGCGGCCGAAGCCTGCCTGAAGGCCCTTTTGGCCAGCCCCGTCGCCGCCTGAAACCCATAGGTAACGACGGCCGGCAAAGCCCACCGTTTTTCTCGATCATGCGCTTGACACAAAGCCGAAGCGCACCTTATAAGCCGCTCATCCCACGAACCGGCATCGCTTCGCGAGCGGGTATCGTTGACCAGTGGCGGAGTAGCTCAGTAGGTCAGAGCAGAGGAATCATAATCCTTGTGTCGGGGGTTCAAATCCCTCCTCCGCTACCACTACAACAGCCGACAATTCCGGTCCGGCTATTCCTGACAGCAAACCCTTGATTTCATATTCGTATGCTTCGCCAGGAGCGCGGGGATAAACGACAACCCCCGAAACGACCTCGCGGAAGGCTTTTGCCATCTCCGGCGTCGGCTCAGCCTGTCGATCCTTCAGGATCTCAGCCAGGCTTTCGATATCTTCCCTGAACTTGATGAATGCTTTCGGCTTGATCTCGATAACGTTCGTCGGCGGTTCATCGGCCGCCAGCTCCGCCTTCAGGCGTGCCCTTTCCGCTTTCAACCCGGGAAGGATCGCCAGGACATCATCGTCCTCAATCGTCCCTTTCGAGACCTGCTCGATTACCCTCGTGATCTGCCCCTGTACGTCCGCCAGTGCCGCTTCCTTCGCACCGCGGCTGCTGCGCCGCTCCATGGCGATGCGCTTGCTCTCGGTTCTGTATTCAGAGACGTAAGCATCGATGATCGATGTGTCGGCGAACATCGTCCGCAGCCGATCAATGACATCGCGCTCTATCTTTTCGACATAGTAGCGGGCGTTGTTCGAACAGCTTCCAGATTCCTTGTGGGTGCTGCAGACCACGCGCGGCCCGCTTCGATCGGCGCTGGAGATGACGAGACTGCCCCCGCATTCACTGCATTTTAAAATTCCGGATAGCAGGCGCGTGTTCTTCTGAACATGCTTGGCATGTGCGCCGCCTCGCGAATCCTTTCGATCCTTGACCGCCGCGAATAGCTCCTCGTCGATGATGCGGAGGTGTGGTGCATCGGTGGTCTCAACAGCGCCATCGGCGTTCACGCGTGAAATGCGGCGGCCGGTCGAGGGGTCTTTCACCATGTGGACGCGGTTCCAGACGATCTTGCCGGCATATAGCGGGTTCCGAAGAATGCCGTTCCCGCGCTGCCCGTTCCCGTTGATGGTCGATGCGTTCCATTGCTTTCCGCGCGGCGCCGGAATGCCGGCTGCGTTCAAAGTGGCGGCGATTGAGCGCGGGGAACTGCCGGAGGCATACATGTCGAAGATCCTGCGAATGGCTTCGGCCTCTTCCGCAACAATCTCCAACTCACCCTTCTGCCCGATAAGGGGCCGATATCCGTAAGCCTTGCCGCCCGGGTTGCGGCCGGAGCGCACCACGCCCGTCATCCCGCGCTTTACCTTCCTGGCGCCTTCCTCGCGCTGCATCTGCCCAACGATACCGTACATGCCGATCTGGACGGTATCCATGAGGCCGCCGTTGACGCATTGCATCTCGATGTTGCGGAACTTCAAAACCTTGTGGACGTGCGCCAGGTCGGCGATATCGCGCGACACACGGTCGGTGGATTCGGTGATGAGAGTATCGAATTCGCCGCGCTCTGCGGCAGTCATCAGATCTGCAAGTCCGGGCCGGCCGAACATCGACGCGCCTGATTTTGCCCGGTCTGAAAATTCCTTGCCGACGGTGGCGCCCAACCGCGCCGCGAAGTCGCGGCACAGGCTGAATTGATCCTCGACCGACTTGTCGTTTTGCAAGTCGGTCGAGTAGCGAGCGTAGATCACCGCGCGTTTCATTGCTTTGTGGCCTGCTTTTCCTCTGAGAGGTTCTCATTAGCGGGCTTTGGTGGGACTGCGTCAAGCCGCGCCCGCCTCCTGGCGAGCGCCTTGACCAGTTCGATGAGGGGGCTTTCTGCCGCCATCGGCTAGTTCCCCCCGCTATCCACAGGCTCCGGCTCTTCGCCGAGCAGCGACCGGAGGAAGACCCGCAAGGCGTGTTCGCTGCCGATCGTGCAGTTGGCGATGCTGTCGAAGACGTTTTCGTCGCGCAATGCGATCTCTGCTTTCGCTCGGATGTCGTCGAGTGAACGGCAAGGCTCTTTCAGCATTGCCGTCTCAGCGTCTTCCTTTGCTTGCCATAGTTCGTCGTGGTCGCTGCGAGCATTCTGCGTCAACTCGTTGCTAAACTTCGTGTCGGCATCGCGCCAAGCCTGGATGGCCTCTGTGATCGAAGGACTTGGCTGGACGCTTGAAGTCGTGCTGCCCGCGACTATGCGAGCAACGGTCATCGCATAGTCGTTGACCGCAGACATAAATCCGAGAACCAGACCCTTCGGTACCTGCTTCTGAATCATATCAACCGTGATGCAGCCAAGTAGGGTCGCATTCCCATTGGTGGGGTGCTTGCCTATGTATTTTAGAAATTCTTCAGCGACATGGCGGCCGGTTTCGTAGTCCTGCGTGTAATTGCCCGGTTCGGAATACGGGCCGGCTGCCGTCACGTTCCAATGATCTACGCCGCCCTCCGGTTTGGGTTTCAGCCGCATGAAAGAAAGGTCGATCGCATGGTGAGGAGACTTAAGCATCGGCCTGCTCCTTGCGGATGTCCGGGACGTAGGCACCGGGAATATCGAAATGACGGGTGGCACGCGCAATCCACGAAACGTGGGTGCGGGTGATGCGATGCAGGGCCGCAACGCGATCAAGCTCGACGTTCCGGCTGCCGTCGGCCTTGACGTACTCCATATTGCGGAGGACGTCGTAGATCGCATCCAGGATATGTTCGAGGTCGAGCAGTTCATAGACGAGTTCGTCCGGTTCGAGGGTTTCGGTCGGCTTCATCGAATCGTCTCCCCTTCACCGGCGGCGTAAAACGCATCTCGGATTCGTTGCGTCCGGAAGGAGACGTCATTCCAGGCAAAGCTCAGAGTTTCGAGCTGGTGTTTGGTCAGCATGATCATCAGCGCTTCGTTGCCCCTGGTTTCCATGGGGACCAGTTGATCGTCGAGAAGGTCGGCAAGGATGTCGGCCATATAGTTGACGCAGCAAATCTCGTGCTCGAGGTTTCTGAAGGCGCCGATGATCTCGGCGTCAGTCGGCGGTACTTTCGGCATAGCTTCGCCAGCGGCCGTTTTCGTGTTCGGCATGATGGTATCCCCAGTGATGTTTGGGAGATCGGCGCGAAATTGCGCCGGTCGCTGGTTAGTTGCAGTTCCGGAAGTTGCGGACGGCAGTCTTGAGGCGCCGGCGCGCGTTAGCCTCGTTCTTCTTGGCGTAGACGAGGTTCTGATAGGCGGCGTTTGTGTCGCTCATCATCGTTTTCCACTCGTCGCTATCACGCTCAACCCGGGCGAGCCCGTGCGTTGACTTCCAGTCGGCGTAAGCCTCGCGGAGCAGCTGCTTCTTCGTGCCGGCGTTCATCTCATAGGCGTCGAGTTCGATCGCGCTGTTCGCCACGGCCACCATCAGGTGGATTTTGCGGGCGGTAAGAGCGATTGAAGACGTCGCACTTTTTGTGCTATGACTTCCCATGTCCAAATCTCCTAAGGTGTGGACGTTGATTTCCGCTTGCAGGCGGCAGTCTTTTGGATTCGGCGATCAGCGAGGTTGCAGCCTCGTTAGGTCGCCGTTTCATTTTCCAGCCAGAAACCTGTTTCCTCGTCAGTCCTAACCATCCGCTCCCTGATGCAGCGCACAACTTCGCTGTTCATGGAACTGCCGTATTTTTCCGACTGACGTGCCAGAAACTCTTTTACGTCCTGCGGAAGCCGGCAGAGAAGTTTAGCTTCTTCTTTCACGTAACCCCTCCGTTAAGGTTAATATCGCTTCGATATCATTCGGTGTCAATTCCTTATATCGTTCCGATATCATTTATTTTATATCGCTTCGATATTAAAGGATTGAACATGGCGCAGACACCGAAAACCCCGAATGATGAGCTAGACAAGTTCCTGTTACGCATGCCTGACGGCTTGCGGAAGAGAATCAAGCGCGAGGCTGAGAAAAACAATCGATCAATGAACTCGGAGATTGTTGCCACGCTGGAAGAAGCGTATCCAGCCAGGGCTTTCGACCTTGCGCAGTTCATGGAGGAGTGGATGTTTCCAATCATCCAAGCACCGGTGTCAGATCGCTTGTCTCTGATAGAGAAAGCAAACGAGTATTTGCGGTCAGAGCGTAGCGAAATGACAGTGTCTACCGAGCAGAAGCCAAACGGGAAGATGGATGTCATCCTTACTATGGGTGGAGCGCGGCTACTCGTTGGTGAATCCGCCGCTGAGTTGATTGTTCTGTGATCGGAACTGACGCGCTCTATGTCACGGGGAGAGTGTCTATAACGCCGCTGCCCCGTCGGCTTGTGCTTTATGATTTCTACTTGGTCCATGACGGATTGCTCCGATCGATTAAGTCGGCCCAAGGTAATGGGCTATAGACCATAATGTCAATGGGCTATAGCCGCATTTCTGCAATTCGGCGCCTTACTTGCCGGAAGATTTTGGAATGGTTGCGAAAATTTCGCCTATCCATTCAAGACGGACACCCTCGATTGGTGCCGCATTCCAAGAAAACAGATTAACGGTGTCTGGGCCGCCTCTCATGATGGTCTTCAGAAACCTCCGGCCGTCTGAGGTCCGCACAGCCGCATCCTCCCCGTAGAAGCTCGCCAAGGGTTTGCGCTGGTGGCGATACACGATGATTGCCGTGCCATCTCGATAGACCGGAAGCATTGAACTTCCACGAACCTCAAGAGCGATCATCTCGTCTGGAAGCGCAAAGGGAACCTCGATCTGGTCGAGACCTTCCGGGGGCACCTGCTCAAAGTCCGGCATCACTTCGGCGCCGGCGCCGATCAGCCCCATGACCGGGATGATTGACTTCAGTTCGTCCGTCTCGCCTATCAGATAAGAGACCGGCTTGCCGACGACCTTTGCCAGGTTGATGAAATTCTCGATGGTCGGTTCCTTGTCGCGCTTCAGCAAATCGCGAACATAGGTGTCGCTTTTCCCCGCCATTCTCGACGCGGTCAGCATGTTGAGGCCCTTCTCTTCGAGGGCTTTAGCCAGTCGCTCTTTCCAAATCTGTGTCATTTGCGGTTTATAGCCCAAACAGAGCCTTGCCGTCATCTGGTTTATAGCCTAATGGTAAATGGGCTATAGACCAGAATGGAGCGGCATATGGGCAGAGATGAATTGCTGAAACTGATCAGCGAGTACCAAGCGCGCGTCCCGATCGCGGATACCACCATCGGCTTGCGAGCGCTGAACGACCCACACTTCGTACTCCGTCTGCGCGATGGCAGGCGATGCTGGCCTGAGACGGCCGCAAAGGTCCAGGCCTTCCTGGAGGAATACGAAGCCGAGGCGAATAGGCTGAATGTACTCTGTACCGAAGACGGCACGTGGATCGCACACGATCGGCGCAGCGGGCTCGCTCATAGTGGTCGAACTGCGAAGCTGGCAGAGGTGAGTCTTCGAAAGCTGCTGGACCAATCTCCAGAGCGGGCGCCAGCTTGATGGCGACGACCGAAGAGCAAATCGCTGCCTGGGAAGCTTACCGGCTGGCGAAGATCAGAGCCGATAGCTCCCATAGCTTCCAGGACGCGCGCGCCGCGGCTTTGGCTTGGCGCGCGTTCGTTGACGTTTTCACAAACGATCCGGCGCCCTCGCCAGTCGACCTTGATCGGAAGGTGGTGATCTTTCCAGCTCACAAGGCCCGCAGCTCAGGAGGATCACGCCACAATGAACGAAGATCTTGACGTGCAACGGCTGCCATATATGCCGCTGCAGATCGAGCGCCTTCGCAAGTCGAAGGCATGGCTGCGCTGCAAGCGAAATCCAGAAATCGCGTTTTACATGGTGAACCTCTGGATGCGCGCCTGGCACGAGATTCCGGCCGGCAGCATCGAGGACGACGACGACGTCTTGGCCGATGCCGCCATGTGCGCGCCGGACAGATGGGAAGAGCTGAAAGATGACATCCTCAAGGGCTGGGATCGACGCGACGGACGAGTTTGGCACAGCACTGTCATAGAGATTGCGACAGAAGCTGTCGGCAAACTTCGCATGAACAAATCGCGCACTGCGGCAGCTCGCGAGGCGCGCGAACTTCAACGTCAGTCTTCTGTGACAGACACTGTGACAGAGAATGTCACTGACTCTGTAACAGAGCACGAAGGGAAGGGAAGGGAAGAGAATGGAATAGAAGATAAAACAACATCTGACGATGTTGTTGCCGTCGCCCCTTCGATTTCTCAGGATTTTGCCTTCGAAGCTCAGTCGATCAGGTTGACTGCAGCAAATCTGGAGCAGTGGCGGAAGGCATTCCCGCATGTCGCGCTTGAGGCGGAGCTTTGGGCGCTGGACGAATGGGCTGGCACCAAGGGCAACAAGTGGTTCACTGCCGTCAGTGGGGCTTTGGCGAAAAAAGAACGAGCGGCAGTCGATCGCGTCAGTACTGCCGCAGCGGTTCGCGATCGAGGAGGCGGCCAACGGCGGGCTGATCCACGAATATGAAAACCGTAGATCAGATCCTTCGCGAAAACGGCATCCAGCTTAGGCGCATCTCTGCCGGCAACCAGAAAACAACCTGCCCGAAATGCTCGTCGAACCGGCGTAACAAGCGTGAGCCCTGTCTCTCCGTCCGGATCGATGCTGAAGGCGTCCAGTTCAACTGTCACCATTGCGGCTTCCATGGAGGCGATTTCTTTGACCAACATTCTCGGCCCGGCGGGCGCACTGGCATTCCAAAACCGGCAGATCGACCCTCAGGTCGCCGTTCTTTCCGGAGCCTATACGGGTAAGGCCATCATGGGCGCCGACGGTAGCACTACCGTCGAACCGGATGCTGCCGGCAACATCGTCGTCTTTCCGTTCATCGACGGCGGCCGGCCGGTCGGTGAGAAATACCGGGCGCCAGGGAAGAAGTTCTGGCAGCGTAAGGGCGGCCGGAAAACATTCTGGAACGCGGACTGCATGGATGATCCGGCGCTTGAGGAAGGGCACAAGGCGCTGATCATCACCGAGGGTGAGATCGACGGACTGACGGCGATCGACTGCGGATTCCACACGACGGTCAGCGTCCCGGACGGCGCGCCGCCGGTCAGAGACGGCGAAGATCCGGACCAGCTCGATGAAGCTGTTCCCGACGACGACAGCCGCGGGAAATTCGAGTTCGTCTACAACAACCGTCATCGGATCAAGCGCATCAAGCGGTTCATTCTGGCGGTCGACAACGATCCTCCTGGGCGCAGATTGGCCGCGGAGCTGGTGCGACGCCTCGGCGCGGCTCGATGCTCGTTCGTGACCTATCCCGAGGGCTGCAAAGACCTGAACGACGTGAAGATGATGCTTGGACCGGACGCGGTGGTCCGCGTCATCACGGAAGCCAAGCCATACCCCGTCAAGGGCATCTATCTGCTCTCGGATTACCCGGAGCTCGACGAGCCGGTGACCTATTCGACAGGATGGCCGGACCTTGACGATTACCTGCGCGTCTGGCTGGGCGAGCTGATGGTGGTCACCGGTATTCCGGGCCACGGCAAATCCACCTGGACCATGAACCTCTGCGTCAACCTAGCCCGCAAACACGGCTGGCGCGTCGGCGTTGCATCGTTCGAAATCCCGACAGTTCCGGCGCTGCGCTTCAAGCTCCGTCTGGCAGCGTCGGGGCTCGGCACCAAGCAATGGACCCGCGACGACGTGGCGGAGGCGGACGTGTTCATCCAGCAGCACTTCGTCTTCATCGATGCCGATCCGACTGGAGAGGCTGATGACGACATGACGCTGGAATGGCTGCTCGATCGCGCCGCGGACGCCGTCATGCGGCATTCGATCCGGGTGCTGGTCATCGATCCATGGAACGAGGTTGAGCATTACCGGCCGAAGGGTGAAAGCGAGACGCAATACATAAACCGGGCGCTGCGCCAGATCCGTAAGTTTGCGCTTAGGTACGGGGTGCTGGCGATCGTCGTCGCACATCCGACCAAGGAACTCGGCAAGGGCGGCGAATCCAGGACTCCGACCCTGTACGACATCGAGGGTTCGGCAGCCTGGTACAACAAACCCGACCACGGCGTCGTGATCGACGTTCCAGATCCCGATCAGCACGAGACTGTCGTATGGATCAAGAAGGCTCGCTTTTCATGGTCAGGCCGCAAGGGCGATGTGACCCTCGAGTACGTTCCCGAGATTGAGGGCTACCGATCCCTGAACGGTTTCGCACCGGTGTGGAAAGCCGGGGAGGCCGATCAGCGTCAGCAATATCGCCAGAGATCCACAGGTGACTTTTGACCAGCAGCGAGGCGCGCATGAACGTGAGAATTTCGAAATACCCCAACGCTGAAGCCGTTCCCGAAGCTGAGTTCCTGGAAGCAAGGAAAGGCGAGGGCAAGCGATATTCGCCGGTGGAGACATGGTTTGCCGTGAAGGCCGTCCCCGGCGCGCAACGGTGCCCATCGATGCGGGAAGGGCAGGACCGCACGGGCGACAGCGCCGTTGAACGCAACCTCCGCAACGAGGGCTTCGAAGCCTTCATGCCGAGCTATCGGATCGAGGTCCGCCATCATCGCCAGGGGCACTGGATCGAGCGGCGCTTCCCGACATTCACCGGATACCTGTTCGTCAACATAGGCCCGCACGACTACCGGGCCGTTGAAGCAGTCGACGGCGTGAGCAAGATCCTGCGCTTTACGAAGCGGTACGAACAACGACCAATGCCCTTTGAGTTCCCTCAGGAGACAATCGACCGGCTGCGCTACATCGCGTGGGAGCAGGAGCAAAACTTCCTGATTGCCCGAGCTCGCCGACGGCGAGAGGAAGAGATCGAGCAAGAGCAACGGAGCCGCGGGAAGCCGGCAAATGCCAGCAGCCGGAGGATTCGAAGGGCGCAGTTCACCGACCTGGGCGGCGGGCTGTCATCCAGTCTATCTTCGCCATCGTCGAGAGCGTTTATAACCGAAACGCTGCAAACGCTTGGAAATCTCGCCAATAAGCTTGATTAATCATAACTGTCTGGTAATGTTTGCGCACTGATTTGTGGATGTTCAGTGCGCAGAGCGCCGGTCCACGCGGATAAGCAGCAATCCGCACGATGGAAGAAATGCGCCCATATTGGAAGGTCCGCTCGGAAGCTCAGTGAGCGTGCCGAACGGTGAAGCCGCAATCGACCCTTTCGCCGCAATTTAGTGCCGGTTTCCGAAGTTGGACTCCGCGGCCGTCTCCCCGGCCGACATTGCTCTGGAAAACGGCACCAGTTGCCACAGGGCGGACAAGCCGACCAAGGCATAGACGATCCTTGAAAGAATCGCTCCTGGTCCGCCGAAGATGGCCGCCACGAGGTCGAATTGGAAAAGACCGACAAGAAGCCAGTTTAGTCCGCCGATGATGATCAGCAGGAGAGTTATTAAATTTAGCGCGCGCATGCCTGTACCTCCACGGTTCAGATGAGCAGCTAACCTCGGTTCAACCAGATTGTTCCTCGAATGCAATCAAAAGGCGCCCTTACCGGTCCTGTCGGACCGCGGGCAGCGATAACCTCCCCGATCTGACGCCAAACAATCAGGCCCGTTGCGCGTTTACCAGCTGATCGCTCACTCCCGGCATTCAAGGCGCCGGCATCGCAGTGGTCACCGGTAATGTGGTTAGGTCTGCTCGAATGGCTGGCACACACGACGATGGACGGCGCAAAGGTGAGGGGAAAGACGACTTTCGCCCAGGCCTCGGACATCTTCTGCAAAGCCCTCTGGCTCGCCTACCTCGTCTCGTTCGCAAAACTCTCGGATGGTGCGTCTATCTCGCTCTGGTGGCGCTGACGTTCGGTCTGGCATCTTTACCAGGATGGTGGCCGGTATGAGCGGGAAGATCGAGCGCGGCGCGCTGCTGGTCATGTGCATCTGCGTTGTAATCGCGTTGATCTGGACGTTCTGGCCATGACCAACCGCTCGTCGGCAACTCCTCAGAGCGGCGACCGCCCTGACCTGAGTCGTCGGCGGCGAGCATCTCCCTAATGTTCAGGGGTTCTTGGGCTTATCAAGCATCGGCCTCGACGAGCTGCTATGGCTCTTTCCATCTTTTCGGAGAGATCTGAGAAGGCTTCTTTGAACGGCCTTGCGGCTTCCATTTCCTCCCTGGACATGGGTGGGTTGTCGAAAACGCCATCCCAGTCGTCCTTGGAATATCCTCTACCCGGCTGATACTCGGGCATTTCCTGGACTTTGATAACCATCAGAGCATGCTCCTCTCGCAGAGTTAGAGCGGGTGTATGCGGGTTATGGGTCGTTTTGAGTGATCCTCAGCCATAATCAAAACTCCCGCATCAGCTTCGCTATATTATCACGGTCGAACGGTATGTCGCGACCGTGAGCGCGGATGTGGAGAACTATCCCACGCGGGGTAGGGTCGATTGCTTTCAGGTAATCGATTGCATCTTGCATTGCCGGGAACGTCTTTTCCTCGGTGACAAACTCATCCCGGACGAATGTGATCGTGGTTGCGCACTCGCCATAGATGGCAAAGGTCTCTCTGGCGCTGAAGTTCTCGCTCATCTCGCCTGCTCCAGTTGAAGGCAAAGCCATCTCGGCCGCGGTGCCAGAGCGATCTGCTGCAATTGTTGGCCGCTCCGTACGACCGGCGCACTTGGCCCGGCTCGGCCTAAGCCTGTCCCGGCGTGAAGAACGCCATATACGCCACCGCTATAATCATCGCGACAACGAAGATAGTCAGCACGAATTTGATCATGCCTTTCGTGGCTTTTTTCTCTGTGTTGCTCATGCGGGTAAAACATCGACGAGGTACAGAAGTTCCGGCCGCTCGGGCTCGAAGTCAGTAGCAGCCTAACGACTTCTTCAATCATCGTGTTCTTCCCATAATTCGTCTGGTGCTGGTCGCCTCGATCTCGTTGCCCTCCACGGCCTTGAAAAGGAGAACGTAAATGGACCCTTCGATTGCTCCGGCCTCGCGGGCCGCAGTGGTAACGCCGAATGATAGCGCCATAGTCGGTGCCCGTGCTCTGTATATCGGCACCGCTGGCGACGTTGCCATTGCGCCGCGTCGGGATATGGACCCTGTCATCTTCAAGAGCGTGCCGGCCGGGACGATCCTGCCGGTTCATGCCGCCATCGTGGCCCTTACAGGGACCACCGCCTCAAACATCATCGCATTGTTCTGATGGACAACGGCAAGAACGTCCCGCTGAACGAGATAGGGATACAGGGAAGCGCAGCCAAGGTTTCGCCGCCCATCTTCATCACCACCCATCCAGCCGATCAGAAGGCAGGGGATCATGACAGGCAGACCGACGAAGTACACCACCGCACTCGCTGACATCATCTGCGAGCGCATCGCTGATGGCGAAAGCCTTCGATCGATCTGCAGGGATGACGCCATGCCGGCGAAGACAACCGTCATGGAATGGCTGTGTGATGACGAGAAGGCCGCTTTCCGTACCAAGTACGCGCGCGCCCGCGAAATTCAGGCGGACGGCTATGTCGACGAGATGGCCGAAATCGCTGACGACGGCACGAATGATTGGATGGAGAAGAAGGGCGCCGACGGTGAAACGACCGGCTGGCAGGAGAATGGCGAGGCGATCCGGCGCTCTCAACTTCGCATCGCAACTCGTCAATGGATCGCTGAGAAGCTGAAGCCGAAGAAGTATGGCGCCAAGGTCGAGCTGGAACACGGCGTGACCGGCGAGGTGTCGCAGCTGCTGGAAGCTATCAATGGCAAGACCCGCGGACTTCCAAGCAGCAGTTGATCAGTTCTCGGACTGGCGCTGGCGTCTGAACAACCTCTACTGGATCACGGACAAGGAAGGCAAAAGGGTCAGGTTCGAAATGAACTGGGCTCAAATGACCTTCTTTGAGCAGATGCATTATCTGAACGTGCTGCTGAAGGCCCGTCAGCTTGGCCTCACGACGTTCATCCAGATCTTCATGCTCGATGCCTGCGTGTTCAATCGGGACATTCGTGCCGGCACCATCGCCCATACGCTCGGGGATGCGCAGACCATCTTTCGGGACAAGGTGAAATACCCTTACGACAACCTGCCCGAGGGGATCAGGGAAGCAGTGCCGATCGTCAGGGATAACCAGACGGAACTGCTGCTGGGGAATAACTCAAGCATCCGCGTCGGCACGTCGCTCCGATCGGGCACGCTCCAATACCTGCATATCTCCGAATATGGAAAGCTCTGCGCCAAGTATCCGGAGAAGGCGAGGGAAGTTCGAACCGGCGCCCTCAACACCGTCCAGGCTGGGCAGCTGGTGTTCATCGAAAGCACAGCCGAGGGGCAGGAGGGGCATTTCTACAATCTCTGCGAAGACGCCCAGGTAAAGCACCGCCAGGCATCCGCGCTGACGCCGCTCGATTTCAAGTTCCATTTCTTTCCGTGGTGGAAAGAGCCGCAATATTCGATCGATCCGGCCGGGGTGATTATCACGGACGCGTTCGCCAAGTACTTCCGCACCTTGGCCGATCAGGGCATCGAACTGACCGACGGTCAAAAGGCCTGGTACGTCAAAAAGGCGGAAACGCAGCTGGGCGACATGAAGCGGGAATATCCGTCGTCGCCGGCGGAAGCGTTCGAAGCCAGCGTAGAGGGCGCATACTATTCGGATCAGATGGCGGTTGCCGACGCCGAGGAGCGCATAGGCGTCTATCCGCATGTGCCGGGCTATCCGGTTCATACGATATCCGACATCGGCATGGACGACACGAACAGCGTCTGGCTCTTCCAGGTGCTCCCGAGCCGCGTTCGAATGATCGGCTACTTCGAACACACCGGCACCGGCATGGACGGCATGCTCGACGAACTGGAGCGGCGCGCCAACGAGTACGGCTATGTCTATGGCGTGCACAACATGCCTCACGACATCCGCGTCAGGGAATGGACGCGCGGCGGACTGACCCGCATCGAGGTGATGCTTGCGGAGGTCAAGGCGAGGAACCTGGGCACGGTCCGCAAGATCGAACGAGCTTATGTTCACGACCGCATCAACGGCACGCGGCGCATCCTGGCCAAGATCGAGTTCGACCAGGCCGGATGCACTCAGGGCATCAAGTGCCTGCGGAACTACCGAAAAGAATGGGATGAGGATCTGAGCGTTTTCCGCGACGTACCCCTGCACAACTGGGCATCCCACGGGGCCGACGCCTTTGGCGGGCTCGCGATCATCTTCACCGGATTGGCGGCCGAACCGCTCAAGCCTGAACCAAAGCCGCTGCCGACGTTCCAGACCATGACGTTCAACGATTTCGTCAATTCCACACCGACCCAGAGCGAGCACGTTTGATGGACGACGAAGCCACGACATTGCCGGGCGGTGAGAAGTACGACCTGGCAAAGGTTGGCGCGCACTGGCAGCAGGAGATCGAGCGCGCCCAGCGATACTTCAAATCCTGGGTCGATCGCTGCACCAAGATCGAGAAGATCTATCTGCAGCAGAACGATCAGCAGAGCGCCAAGCGACGGTTCCCGATGCTCTGGGCGAACATTTCGGTTCTGCAGCCGGCCGTATATGCCCGTGTCCCGCAGCCCGTCGTAGAGCGCCGGTTCAAGGACTCTCAGCCGGTAGCCCGCATGGCCTCGGAGTTGGTCGAGCGCAATCTTGCGTTCACGGCCGATGATGCCGATCTGGATTCGCTGATGCGCGCGGTGCGCGACGACTTCCTGCTCTGCGCCCGCGGCACGGTCTGGCTGCGGTATGAGGCGGATTTCGAGCCGCTCGACATAGGCGTTGAACCTTCGAATGCTCCGGCTCTGGACATGGAGGGGGACAACAGCGGCCCCACGCCTGAGCAGATCACCGATGAACGGGTCTGCATGGACTATGTCCACTGGTCGGACTTCCTGCACTCGCCGGCGCGCCGTTGGAAAGATGTAACGTGGGTGGCGCGCCGCGTCCCCATGACAGACGAGGAATTCGACAAGCGCTTTCCCGAGGGACGGGCAAGCCTGGCCGCAAATGGCGCCGGCTCCAATCATGGGACCAACCAGACCGAGCGCGCTCAGAACGAGGGAAAAACCAACGTCTGGGAAATCTGGTGCAAGACCGAGGACTACACAGTCTGGATTGCAGATGGCTGCCCGACCGCGCTTGAGGTATCCGAGCCACCGCTGAAGCTGAAAGGCTTCTGGCCTTGCCCGCGACCGGCGTTCGGCACCTTGTCTACGAGCTCGCTTATCCCGGTTCCGGACTACGTCTATTACCAGGGCCAATGCGATGAAATCGATTTGCTGACGAAGCGGATCAACAAGCTGACAGATCAGCTGCGGCTGAAAATCTTCTATCCATCGGGCGACGGCTCGGTATCGCCTGCGATCGAAAAGGCGATGCGGCCTGAGAACGACACGGTGATGGTGCCCATTCCAGAGTGGTCGGCCTTCACCGACAAGGGTGGATCGAACGCTATCGTGACGCTGCCGATCGACGATGTTCAAAAGGTTATCGTCGCCTGTATCGAGGCCCGCAAGCAGCTGATCGAGGATGTCTACCAGATCACCGGCATCTCCGACATCGTCCGCGGCGATACCCAGGCGTCGGAGACTGCGACGGCGCAGCGCATCAAGAGCCAGTGGGGCTCGATCCGGATCAGAGACCGCCAGTCGGAGTTGGCGCGGTTCGCGCGGGACACCGTCGCCCTGGCCGGCGAGATTATATGCGACCAATTCCAGCCGGAAACGCTGATGTTGGTGAGTGGCATTCAGCTTCCGACGATGCAGCAGAAGCAGATGGCCCAGATGCAGATGCAGCAGGCTCAGATGGGCGCGCAGCAAGCAGCGATGCGGGCGCAGCAGATGGGCCAACCAGCACCGCCGGCCCAGCATCCTCAGATGCCGCCCGAGGTCCAGAAGATGATGGAGCAGCCCACGATCGACGAGGTGACCCAGCTTCTCAGGAACGACAGCATTCGCGGCTTCCGCATCGACATTGAGACGGATTCGACGATCGAGCCCGACGAGGATGCCGAAAAGCAGCGCCGCATGGAATTCGTGCAAATGGTCGGCGGCTTCATGCAGCAGGCCGGCGCAATCGCGCAGCAGACGCCAATGCTTGTGCCTGTGATGGTCGAGACCCTGCTATTCGCCGCCCGCGGCTTCAGGGCCGGCCGTCAGCTGGAAAACACGCTTGAGCAGGTAGGCGCCCAGCTCGCCCAGACAGCAACGGCACCAAAGCCACCGCCTGAACCAACGCCGGAGCAGATGATTGACCTCAAGACGACGCAGGTGAAAGCGCAGGCGGAGGCGATGAAGGCACAGACAGGGCTGGCCCAGGCGCAGGTCGAGCAACGAACCACGATCGAGCAGGCGCGCAGCGATATGGCAGCGCGCGCCATGGAGCAGGCGAGGAACCAGCAGCAGCCAGGAGCAATGCAATGAGGGAACGCTTTTGCCGCGTCTGTGGTGGATGGCACCAGTTGGAGAAATGGCCGCACAACTGCATGCCGGTAAAGAGCCCGGCGCAGTCCGATCTGCCAGCGCCGCATTTCGTCAGCGACAGCATCGATATCCAGTCGATGCATGACGGCCAGCATTACACGTCGAAAGCAAAGCTGCGCTCCGCCTACCGATCTGCCGGGGTCGTCGAGATAGGTAATGAAAAGCCACAGCCGATCGAGACGCCGAAGACGGATCGAAATGAGATCCGCGACGAACTGCGGCGAGTTCACGCCGAATACAACGCCTGAACGGGCATCAATCCCCGAAATAGGAAACATCCGACATGGAAGACCTGATTAACGAGGCCGGCAACGGCAGCGAAGACCTCGGCACGTCCACCGAAAAGCCGATCAGCATCCGCGACAGCCTCAGGGCTGCGCTTGATAACTCTGACGGAAATGTCTCGGCATCGGGCAACGCCGATCGCCAGCGCGACGAGCACGGCCGATTTGCCCCGAAGGAGGCAGACAAGGGAACCCCGGCCGCAGCGGCTGTGCCGAAGCCTGTTGATGCACCAGCAGCAGCCAACGCCGCCGCAGCCGCCGCACAGACGCCAGCCGTGGCGCCCGAACAGCAGCCGGCCGCAACGACGCACCGTGTGCCCCCTGGCTGGTCGGCTGAGGCAAAGGCCCAGTTCGGTACTCTGCCGCCCGAGGTCCAGGCCGCCGTCGCCAAGCGAGAGCAGGAGGTCGACAACGGCTTCCGCGTTCTGCAGGACTACAAGGGCTTGGAAGAATTCACGCCTATTGTCAGGCAGGCCGGCACGACACACGCCGATGTCATGCGGAAGGCGATCGATTGGGAGCAGTCGCTTATTCGCGACCCGATCAACACAGTCATTCACGTCGCCAGGATGGCCGGCGTCAATCTTCAGGCCCTTGTCGCCGGGCAGCAGGATCAGATCCTGCAGCGCCGTCCGCAACAGGCTCAGCAACAGCCAGCGCCTCAGCCCGTCAACGTCGAGGCAACGGTTGAACAGGTACTTCGGAAACGAGACACTGAAACTCAGGTCAATGCCTTCATTTCCGACCCAGCAAATGTGCACGCCGAAGCAGTTCTCGATGACATGGTCGCCCTTATCAGCGCAGGGCGCGCATCGAACCTCAAGGAAGCTTACGACGCCGCCTGCTGGATGCGTCCCGATATTCGTCAGCAGCTGATCAGCCAGGCTGCGCCGGCGAACACAGTTCAAGACCAAACGTCCCAGAAGGCAGCAGCGGCAGATCAGGCTCGCCGCGCCTCGCGATCGATTTCCGGCTCTTCCGCGCCTGGACCAACCCAGGGCGCCGGCGCCGGCCAACCAACCTCAATCCGCGAATCCCTTCGCAGCGCATTGCATGCCGCGAACGGTCGCGTTTGATCTAAAAGGAAAGTGATCCATGCCCGTTTCCCCCAACCTTTCTGAAATCGTGACCACGACGCTGCGCAACCGCAGCGGCACGGTCGCCGACGACGTGACGAAGAACAACGGTCTTCTCACTCGTCTGAACAGCCGCGGCCGCAAGAAGCCAATCTCCGGCGGCCGCACCATCGTCCAGGAACTGCAATATGCCGAAAATTCGACCTTTCGCAGATATTCCGGATACGACATTTTGAATGTGCAGCCGTCCGATGTGATTACCGCTGCCGAATACGACCTCAAGCAGGCCGCGGTCGCCGTGTCCATGTCGGGCCTCGAACAGCTGCAGAATTCCGGCGAGGATGCGGTCCTCGATCTGCTTGAGCAGCGCATCGAAAACGCCGAAACGACGCTGAAGAACAATATCGCTCTCGACTGCTATTCCGATGGCACCGCCGATGGCGGCCGTCAGATCGGCGGGTTGCAGCTGTTGATCTCGACCTCGCCGACATCGGGCACCGTCGGCGGCATCTCGCGCGCCACCTGGGGCTTCTGGCGCAACCAGAAATTCTCGGCCTCGGCCGATGGTGGTGCCGCCGCCTCGAATGCCAACATCCAGAGCTACATGAACCGGCTCTACATGTCCTGCGTTCGCGGCTCCGACGCGCCTGACCTTGTCGTCGCCGACAACAACTTCTTCCGCCTCTACTGGGAATCGCTGCAGGCAATCCAGCGCATCACCTCGGCGGACAAGGGCATGGCCGGCTTCCAGTCGCTGCAATACATGGGCGCCGACGTGATCTTCGACGGCGGCTTCGGCGGCGGCGCGCCGCTCAATCAGATGTTCTTCCTGAACACCAAGTACCTGTTCTATCGCCCGCACCGCGACCGCGACATGGCCCCGATCGGCGACGAGCGCATGAACACCAACCAGGACGCCTTCGTGCAGCTCATGGGCTTCGCCGGCAACCTCACCATGAACAACGCCTTCCTGCAGGGCGTGCTGTTCGCCTGATCGAACGAAAGGATCAACTCCAATGACCATCGCAATTTCTCAGACCGATCGTCTTGGCGCGAACCCGTTCGTCGTCGAAGGCCCGATTGTTGCCGGCTCCGGTATTCCGGGTCCGAACTTCTCCCTCGGCACTGTCGCCGGCGGAGACCGCGAATCCGAATGGGTCTATTGCCAGCTGGTGCTGGCCTCGCAGACGACCCTTCAGCCCGGCCAATGGTTCCAGTGGACCCGGGATTATGTCGCCTCACTGCTGACCACGGCCGCCGCCGTCGTCGGCAATCGTTGCGGCGTCTTCGCTGGTGCAAGCCAGGCGCCGACCCAGTCTGGTGGACCTGCACAGGCCATCACGCTTGCACCAGGCACCTATTACATCTGGCTGCAGCGCAACGGGCAGGCTCCGGCACTGGTGACAACGGCTACGGCGGCTCTCGTCGTCGCCGAGACCACAGCGACCGCAGGCCTCGCCAATGCTCCGGCATCGGCCACGGCGACCACCAAAGCCATCGCGAATGTGAATTTCGCGGCGGCTAACCAGACCTTCACGGCAACCACGGTCAACGGCTCCAACCAGCTGACCGCACTCGGAAACGTCAGCCCCGCAGGAGGCCCGTTCATCGGCGCCGCCATCTCGGGCACCGGCATTCCGGGTGCCACCACCATCAGCGGGATCACCTACACCCCCTCGGGCACGATCCAGAGCATCACCATGTCCGCCAACGCCACGGCCAATGGCACCGCCATCACGGTCACAGCGACGGGCGTGCTCGAAGCTACGCTGATGCGCCCCTTCCTGTCGAAGGTGAACTAAGGAGGCTGAAATGTCCCTGATGAATGAACTTCACAAGAAAATCGCTGCCGACCGTGAGGCCGGCCGCGACATCTCACCGGTGATCGAGGAATTGCTTCTGATGATCGCCGAGAAGGTCGAGCAGCCGGCCGCCAGGAAGGCAGCCCCCGCAAAGTCGACCGACACCAGCAAGTGATCAACGGCGGGCGCTTCGGCGCCCGTTTCCTTTCCCCCGCCATCAACAGCGAGACAGCACCATGGCCGATAGCAACACCGGAATTTATGCCTCCTTCAGTCTCGAGCCGGTCGAACAGACCTTTCTGACGGAGAAGGAGGGCCGCCCGATCTTCGCCGACAAGGAATTCATCCGGATCTTCATCGCCGGCGACAAACACACCGAAGTCTATCGGGAGGTGACGGAGAACGACAAACAGCGCTTTTCCGACGCCTACAAGCGCTTCAAGGAAGGCGCCGAGGCCCGCGAGCAGCTTGTCGGCACGCCGCTGGCGCAGTGGCCTTATCTGAAGCCCAGCCAGATCAAGGAGCTGGAAGCGATCAACATCTATACCGTCGAGCAGCTCGCGGCACTCTCCGACACGGCCAAGCAGAAGATCGGCATGGGCGCGAACGAGCTCGTCGCTGCCGCGCAAGGCTATCTTGCGACCGCGCAGGACTCCCGGGCCGCTTCGGCCTTTGCCGCAGAGAACGAGCGTCTCAAGGACGAAGTCGGCCGCCTGCAGGAGCAGATGAAGGAAATGGCCTCGCGCTTCGAGGCAATGGAAAAAGAGCGCCAAGGTGGCCGCGGCCGCGCAGCAGCAGCAGCCTAAGCCGGAGATCCGCGCATGTCGATTTTGACGATAATCCAGAACGTATGCGCGGAAATCGATCTTGATCCGCCGACTGCCGTCGTGTCGTCGGCTGACCCGCAGATAAGGCAGTTGCAGATCTTGTCGTATCGTGCCGGCCGGGACCTGCTGAAGGACCATGATTGGTCGGTCTTGATGACGACGCGGAACTTCACGGCGACCGGGGTAATCCCGGAACCCGCTGAGCCACCATCGGACTTCGGTCGTTTCACCGCCAATTCTGTGATCTGGAACACGTCGCGCCTGTGGCAGCTTAACGGCCCCGTCGAGCCGCAGACATGGGAACGGAACACCATCCTTAACTCCAACCCGGTCCCGCAGATTTACCGCATGATGGGCGGCAAGCTGGCGTTCTTCCCGAACGATGTCGGCGAGACGCTTCGCTACGAGTACGTTTCGAAATATTGGATCGCGGTCATGGGCGGCCCGACCTATGCCGAAAATTGGGCGAACGACACCGACACGGCGCGTTTCCCGGAAGACCTTCTCGAGCTTTCGCTAATCTGGCGCTGGAAGCGGGCAAAGGGGCTGGACTACGGCGAAGAGCTCGAAAACTTCGAGCGGGCCAAGGAGGCTGCCGTCGGTGCTGACCGCGCCGCGCAGCCGATCAGTCTGTCGATGCCCAACCGCGGTGAAGTCCCCGAAAACTACTGGCCGGGCATTATCACAGTATGACCAGAAAACCCGTTCCCCCAAATGGGCGCACCGGCCGCGTGTCGCCGAGCAAAGACTGGATCGCGCCTATTGGTGGCTGGCGAACCGACGTCGAGATGGCGGACATGCCGAAGGACGCGGCGTTTCAACTCGACAACTTCTTTCCCGAGGCGAACCGCGTGCGGGCGCGCTATGGCAATGGCGCTTTCGCAACCGGTCTCGGGGCGCCTGTTCAGACGGTCATTCCCTACGTCGGCGTGAGCAACAGGCTTTTTGCCGCGGCAGGAGACAAGATTTTCGACGTGACCGCCGGCGGCGTAGTAGGGGCAGCAGCGGTATCGGGCTTGTCCAGCGCCCGCTGGTCGGTCCAGCAGTACACCAATCCGGCCGGCCAGGAATATCTGCGCCTCGTCAATGGCCTGGATCTGCCTCTGCTCTACAATGGAACGACCTGGACGAACAACATTCTGGTCGGCACCGCAACGCTCGCCACGCAGAACGTCGCCGTCAAGGCGGTCCAATATACCTTGAGCTTCTTCGGGACGGGCTCCGTGACCCTGTCTGGCGCGTTCGCAGGCGTCTTGAACGGAACCGGCGTCGGTAACCGCGTCACCCTGACATTCACGCCTGTCGCCGGCACGCTGACCCTGACGGTGGCCGGCTCTGTCACCAATGCCCAGTTGGAAACGGGCGCCGTCGCAACGCCTTATGTTTCGTCCACGATGATCACTGGAATTTCGGATTCATCGCTGCTGATCGCTGTGACAGCCTATCGCTCGAGGCTTTGGTTCATCGAGAAGAACTCGACCAACGTCTGGTATCTCGCGACCGACGCCGTCAGCGGCACGGCGACGGTTCTGCCGGTCGGCGGCAACATGAAATACGGCGGCACGCTTATCGCCATTGGTGTCTGGACGATCCCGGTTTCCACCGGGCTGCAGCAATGCCTGGTGCTCATGTCGTCTGAAGGCGAGGTGATCGTCTATCAGGGGTCCGATCCTTCCAGCGTGAGTAATTGGGGCCTGATCGGGACGTTCAAGCTCGGGCGACCGCTCGGAACCGAAAGATGCTTCCTTTCTGTCGGTGCGGATCTGGCGATCATGACGACGGACGGTATCGTGCCCATCACGAAAGCCGTGCAGCTCGATCGAGGGGCAACCAGCCTCGGCGCCATCACCGCCAAGATCGGCCCGACCTGGCGCGAGACTGTCGCGACCGCCGGCACGACCTCGGACGAATGGCAACTGGCGAGCTTTCCGGCACGGCAGATGGCAATCGTCAACCTGCCGTCATCGCTGGGGCCATATCAGTACGTGATGAACACCGAAACCGGCGCTTGGTGCCGCTTCGTCGGACTTGCTGCCTCCTGCTGGGGAAACTGGCAGGACAGGCTGTTTTTCGGCGCCGCGGACGGCACTGTCTACGAAGCGGAGATCGGGGCCAATGACAACGGCGCGGCGATCGATGCTCTCATGGTGGGAGCGTGGAACCGCTACGGCGAGGACATGGCATCCAAGTTCTCGAAGCTGATCGGTGTAACGGCGCAGATCGGTGTCTCGACGCTGATGTATGCCGGCATGTCGTTCGACTACCAGACCAAGATTCCGACAGCGCTCCTGTCGACAGTCGAGAACAATGCAGCGGCGACGTGGGGCTCGGCAATCTGGGGCGTCTCGAAATTCCCCGGTCTGTCGATCGTCCGAAAGTTTGCTTCAGCGGGCGGCTCCGGCTCAGCGCTGGCGCCGACGATCCGGGCGTTGATTTCCGGCGCGTCCGGTTCTGTGTCTGAAGCGGCTGTCATCGGCGGATCGGTTCTCTATGAAAAAGGTTCCCCGATTTGATCGTCTCCGAGCCTCGCGAGGATATCGCGGCATGGGTTGGGGGCAAGATCGGGGTTGCCTTCCATCCGCCGTTCACTGCCATGGCGCAGGTCCAGGGCGGCCGGATCATCGCCGCCTATGTCTTCAACGTCTGGACGGAACATGACGTCGAAGTCTCGCTTGCCGCTGATCGGCTTTCGGCAACCTTGATGCGGGCAGTCTTTCGATACGTCGTCGACCAGCTCGGCTGCCGCCGGGCGACATTCAGGACGCGCGCCGACAATATCGCTGCTCAGCAGGCGCTCGAAAGGCTCGGCGCGCGCCTGGAAGGCCGGCAGACGGCTTACTTCGGCGACTGTGACGCGCTGCTCTATGGAATCTTCAAAGAGGACTTCCCCTATGGTCTCCACGCCTAAGGCGCCGAAAGCGCCCGATCCGACACAGACCGCGGCGGCGCAGACAGCGACGAACGTGGACACCGCCATCGCCAACGCTGGGCTCAGCCATACGAACCAGTACACGCCCGACGGTTCGCTGGAATATAAGGTCACCGGCAATACGACGATGACCGACCAGAACGGTAAGACCTACCAGCTGCCGACCTATTCGGCCTATCAGACCTATTCGCCCGAGAACCAGGCGATCTACGATCAGACGCAGCAGACGCAGCTTGGTCTGGCGAAACTGGCCAATGACCAGACCGGCAAGATTTCGGGCGTTCTCGGCACCAATGTCGATCTCAGTGCCGGGAATGTTGACAAGTACGTCAACGACCATTGGCAGGGCGGGTTCAACAACCAGTGGGATCGCGATCAGAAGAGCCTTGACCAAAGCCTTGCCGACAAGGGCATCTCGATGGGTTCCGAGGCCTATAACAACGCGCTGCGTGATTTCACCACGCGCAAGCAGGCTGCATCCGACCAGTATCTCGGCGACATGTACTCGAATGCGCAGAACTCGATCCTCACAGAGCGAAACCAGCCGCTGAACGAGATTTCGGCGCTGATGTCCGGCTCTCAGGTCAATCAGCCCAACTACGTCAACTCACCGACGACACAGCTTCCCACGGTGGATCAGGCTGGCTTGATCAATGAGAACTATAATCAGCAGATGGGCGCCTACAATCAGCAAGTCGCGGCAAGCAATGCGGCTATGGGCGGCCTCTTTGGCCTTGGTTCCTCTCTGCTCGGCGGCTGGGCGATGAAATCCGATCGGCGGCTGAAGGAAGACATCAGACGCGTCGGCACATTGGACAACGGCCTGCCGGTCTACGCCTTCCGCTACAAGGAGGGCGGTCCCAGCCAGATCGGGCTGATGTCCGACGATGTGCGGGACGTCCATCCCGAAGCTGTAATCGAGGCCGCCGACGGCTTCGATCGTGTAGATTATGAAAAGGCGGTGGCATAATGTCGTTCATATTTGGCGGCGATACGGGCCGGAGCCAAGGTGATGTCACGGACGCCCGCAAGCGTCTCGCTGCGGCCATGCTTCAGCAGGGTACCGACACCAGCCCGATCAAATCTCCGTGGGAAGGCGCTGCGCGCATGGCGCAGGCGCTTATGGGCGGCCTTGCCATTCGCAATCAGGCGAACGAGCAGCGCGCGGCTGACGCTCAGGTTATCTCCGCCATCACTGGACAGCCTTACACACCTCCAGAGCAGCCCAAGGGCTTCCTGTCATCGCTGTTCGGTGGCGGCGACAAGCCTGCCAACCCCGGCGCTACCGGCTCCTCCATGCCGAAGGTGGACGCATCGGATAATATCGCCGCCACTCCAACCAATGGTGACCTCCCGTCGTCTTTCCTCGCCGCGGTGGACAGGACGGAAGGGGCGGGCGATTACGACACTCTTTTCGGACACGCTCAAAAGGATGGGCCATTTGCCGGCACGTCGGTTTCGAGCATGCCGATCAGAGACGTCTTGGCCTTCACCGATCCGAGCGGACCATATGCCCAGTATGTCAAAGGCAAGGTTGGCCGTGTCGCAACGCCCGTCGGGAAATATCAGACGGTTGGGACGACGCTGCGCAGCGCTGTGGGTGCGCTGGGTCTTGATCCGAACGCTCCCTATGATCGGGCCACCCAAGACCGCGTGGCGTCTTATCTCGCTCGCAATCGCATCGCCTCGGCAGACACGTTGCCAGGAAAGATCAGTGCGCTGCGGTCGGAATGGGAGGGGTTCAAGAACGTCCCGGATTCCGAAATGGCGCAGATCGTGGCCGATCTTCAATCAGGTGCTACGGCTGCCCCCGCTGGCGCTCAGGTGGCTAGCGCAGGGCCAGTCGTTGCGCCTCCAGCAGCGGCGATCCAGCCGCCCCCGGTCAATGCCCCGCCAGCGGCGCCGACGCCCGGCTATGTCGACCCTCGGGTAGCAAGCGCCGGCTCCGCCGCTGCCCCTCCCATGCCGCAAGCATCCGCCCCGGGTGAAGTTGCGAGCCTCGACCCTTCGATCGGCATTCCCATGCCTGGCGCTGCAGGGCAGATGCGAGCATCCGCACCGGCGCAGCCCATGCCGCCACAGGCAGGCCCACAGGCTGCGTTGCCGCCTCTGCCGCCTCTGCCGCCTTCCACGGTAGGCCCGACGCCGAATGTCGCCAGCGTGCCGTCTGTGGGGCAGGAGATCCCGCCAGAGTTCCAGAACAGCCCGCAGCTTGTGAATGCCGATCCGAACAAGGGCATTCTCCAAGCGATCCTTGGGGGCGGGTCTCCCGCATCTCCAGAGCAGGTTGCCCAGGCGCAGCAGTCAGGACAGGCACGTCTCGCCCAGGCGCTCGACAACGCGCCGCAGCAGGCACAGAACCCGATGGCGAACCCGCGCGTTCAGGCGCTGGTGCAGGCGATCACGAACCCGAACGCATCGCCGCAGGTGAAGGCGATGGCCGCGCAATCGCTGCAAACCCTGATGCGGCCACCGGAATACGGCTTTGAGACGGCGCCGGACGGTACCATACTGCGCACAGATCCGCGCACTGGCACCGTTCAGCCGATCTATCAGGCGCCTCCAAAACCGATCGAGGTCAACGGACGGCTGATCGATCCTTCAACCGGCCGCGTCATTGTCGATTTCGGAAACGGCGATTGGGAGAAGGGCGAAAACGGCGCACTCTTTAACAAAAAGACCGGTGATATACGTTCGCCCCAGGCGCAAGGTGGCGGCTTCCGGTTCAGTGGCACTTCGGTCGAGGCACAGGCTCTCAATGGCCTGATGGAAAGTGGGCAGATCACTCCAGAACAGGCGCAGCAGCTTGGCGCCGGCAAGACGATCAGCGGCCCGAATGGGGAGATCATCTTCCTGACGCCGCAAGGCATTTTCTCGAAGCCTGCCAACGCACCGGCGCAGCCAGTCGCACCGAATCCGCAAACGCCGTCGGCGCAACCCGGACCTGACCAGCCGGCAGAAGTGCCGCAGCCGGCGCCGGCGGACAACGGAAACATCCAGATCACGAAGCCAAAGGTGACACTCGACGAGAACAAGGCGGCAGGGTTCGCCGATCGTATGACTAACTCAGCTGCCTTGGTCGACAAATTCGGGGGTGCTGGGCTGAATAATTGGTCTCAAGGCGTCACCGACAACTCCTGGATTCCGGATATCATCGAAAACCAGATCGTTCCCGAGGACTTCCAGAAGTTTGCTCAGGCTCGTCGGGATTTCATCAATGCCCAACTCCGCCGAGAGTCGGGCGCGGTCATCTCGTCCGAGGAGTTCGCCAACGCAAATAAGCAGTATTTTCCCATGCCGGGCGACACCAAAGAAGTGCTTGAGCAGAAGAAGCAGAACCGCGAGACGGTCTTGAATGCGATGGTTCGCGAGGCTGGACCGACCTACAAGCGTCAGCAGATCGACGGCGACGAAGGTTGGACGGAAATCTCGCCAGGTGTCCGGATACGGAAGGTCAACTGATGCCGAAATATCAAATCCAGCTTAACGGTCAGTCCTTCGAGGTCGACGCGCCGGATGAGGAAGCCCTGAAGGGTGCGATCGGCAAGCTTCAGGTGCAGACCGCGCCGCCGCCCGAAAAGTCAACCTTCGACAAAGTGACCGGCAACATCAACTCGTTCGGTCAAGGCATCGTCGACATGGTCGGGATGGGCTATGCCGACGAGATCGGTGCCGGCATCGACTATGCCGGCTCCCATATCTTGCCGTGGCGCGATGCAAAGACCTACGATCAAGCTTTGGCGGATACTCGTGGGGAGCAGGAACAGGCCTACGAGGAGCATCCGGCAGCCAACATCGCAGGCAAGGCAACAGGCGCGCTATGGGGCGCCAGCCGCCTCGCCAAGGCTGGACTCTCTCCAACTGTCAACGCCATTAAGGCTGAGGCAGGTCTGGGGCGCGTAACTGGTGCTGCGATGAAGGAGGGGACGATCATGGGTGGCCTCTCCGGATTTGGATCCGGGGAAGGAGGGTTTCAAAATAGGCTGGAAAATGCCGGCTTAGGGGGGCTTTTGGGTCTCGGCATTGGAACAATAGCGCCTGCTGCTGTTGCCGGCGTCTCACAGGTCGTCAAATCCGCTGCTGCGCCGTTGATAGCGCCGTTTGCACCGAATGGATATGTGCGGGATGCGCTCGCTACGGCGCTGCGCCGCGCCGGGCAGACACCCGAGCAAATCGCCAATAACATGCGCGCTGCAGGCGCTGACGGTCAGGACATGTTCAATGTCGCCGACGCCATGGGCTATACAGGCGAACGGCTGATGTCGACGTCCGCTCGGGTTCCACATGATAACCGGCAGGCCCTTGCCGAGGCCATGATGGCGAGGCAGGCAGGACAGGGCGAGCGGCTGGCGAACAATCTCGCAGAAGGGTTTGACACCTTTGATACAGCCGGCCGTCGGGTCGCCGATCGTACGGCGCAGCGCACGGCTGAGGCAAACGAACTATATCCAGCCGCCCGTGCGAATGCCGGCCCGGTCAACGTCACGCCGGTCCTTGAAGAGATCGACAGAACAATTCGTCCGGGCGTCAACCAATTGGTCAACCCACGCGACCGGATTGCCAATGACTCGATCGAGGGCGCCTTAACGCGCGTTCGCTCCATGCTTTCGGACGGCAATTCCCAGGTAACCGACTTCGACACGCTGTTCAGGGCGAAGTTGGACTTGGACGACATGATCCAAAGAGCCGAGGCACAGGGAGCCGGCAATCGCGCGCACTACCTCTCACGTGTTCAGGGGCTGGTGGACCAGGCGCTTGCCGATGCCTCCGAGGGATATGTGGGCGCCCGGGATGCATTCGCCCGTGCGTCGCGCCGGATCGAGGCCGTTGAAGCGGGCAGTGCAGCAAGCCGTATCTCCCGCAGAGCTCAGGATACGATCCCCGAATTCGAGGCGATGCCAGCCGATCAACAGATGGACTTCCGCGCCGGTTACATCGATCCGATGATCGCTCGCTTGGAGGGGGCGTCTTCGTCGCCGACGACGAACAAGGCGCGGATGCTGCAGACGCCAAAGTACGATGCCGAACTTCCGGCGTTCGCCGCTCCGGAGCGCGGTGGACAGCTTGCAGACCGCATTGGCAGAGAACAGACTATGTTCCGGACAGCAAATGCGGCGCTCGGCGGATCTCGCTCGGCCGACAACCTCGCAGATGCCGCGGACCTGAACCAGTTCGACCCCTCGGTTATCGCACGTTTCGTGCGCGGCGACCGTATCGGAGCGATTACGACAGGTCTCTCGAAGGTCCTCGGTACTGTGACCGGGCAACCGCCGGCCGTGGTGGAGCAGCTTTCTCGCGTGCTAATGGAGACGAACCCAGACGTTGCGCTAGACGTATTGCAGGCAGGGACACAGCAGCTATCGCGGAACGATCAACTAAGGGCGCGGCTCGTGTCAGCGCTGGTGGAATCAGGAGCGGCCGGAGTTCCGAGACTTACTGCGCCATGAGTCGGGAATCTTGTTGCCAGTGATCTCGATTGCCCAGGCGACTATCCCGCCTCCAGTGCCAATGCCAAGAGCAATGGCAGGCCAGTCAAACGGCCTGAAATAGAGAAACCACGCCCACCCCAGAATGAGAATAACAAAGACCGACTTCCACGGCCCAGGTCCGCGGTCAACTTTCGGCTCTTCAGGGTCGTGATCGATCTGCATCGGCAACCAATACTACACCATTGATGGCCTCGCAATTCGCGGGGCCGCTTCTTTTTGGAGAAGGTGAATGCCCAGAAATCCATCAACTGGCGTCTATTCCAAGCCCGCCGGAACGACACCTTCCGTCGGCCAGGTCATCGACCCCGTGCCATGGAACGCGCTGACCACCGACCTCGGCAACGAAATCACCAACTCGCTGCCGCGTGACGGGTCGGCGCCGATGGTTGCGCCGCTGAAGGCCGCAAGCGGGACGGTGTCAGCGCCTGGGGTAGGGTTCGCCTCAGTTCCGCAGACCGGCCTTTATCTCAAGGGCGGTGGCCTTCTCGGGTTCACGCAGAATGGCGTCGACGTCGCATTCGATCACGCCATGGTCTATGCCGCCAAATCAGCGGATTACACCGCCGTTGCGTCGGACGATGCCGCTGTGCACCGCTTCACGGCAGTTGCAACCGTCACCCTGACCGCCGCCGCGACCTTGGGCGCGAACTGGCACTATACGGTGATCGCCGATGGCGCCGACGTAACTATCGATGCCAACGGGGCGGAGACAATCGACGGGGCCGCAACGCTGGTTGTCCCGAACGGCTATTCCGTCTTCATCATCTGCAGCGGGGCGGCGTTCTTCACGAACAAGGTTCTGACGCGGCTTTTGGCGAAAGCCGAAACCACGGCGGTCGGCAGCTTCATCGACGGCGTGCTCCTGTCCAACAACAGCGGCAGCCCAACAACCCATGTGGATTTCGCGGCCGGCTCGGTTCGCTCGGGCTCGAGCTTCGTTTCTAATGCTGCGTCGATCACCAAGCGGATCAACGGCACGTGGGCGGTAGGGACCGGCAATGGCGGGCTCGATACCGGCTCTGTCGGGGCAAGCGCGACTTACTTCGCCTATGCGCTGCGCAAGGACGACGATCTGAGCTTTGACGTGGTGTTCTCGACTTCGGCAACCATCGGCGGCGTCAACACGACGCTGCTCACGGGCTATACCATCGTCAAGCAGATCGGCGTCGTGCTGACGGATGCAACTTCGCTCATCCGGCTGTTCGTCATGTATCCGAGGGATGAATATACTTTCGTGACACCGGTCAAGGATGCGGTCGGCGTCAGTATATCGACAACATCGAACTTGACTACGCTTACCGTTCCGAACGGCGTTAAATCCAAGGCGAAACTTCGCTTCGAATTCACCTCGTCTGCGACTACCAACGCAGCTCTGCTATCCGACCCGGCGCAAGGCATCCTCGCGGCTGGCATTGGGGATGACGGCGGTAATATCGGCACTATTCAGGTGGCAAGTGGTTTCGCTATTGGCTCGCAAGAAATCTGGACCAATACAAGTCGGCAAATTCGCCGCGTCGCCGGCGCCTCCGGCAGCCTTTGGGTCTGGACCGACGGCTTCCATTTTCCATGCGGGAGGAACGCGTAATGCCTTTTGTTTCACGATCTGATGACGGCGCCATCGATGGCGTGTTCGAGCAGCTGCAGGAGGGCATGGCAGAGGAGTTCCTCTCTGACGACAATCCCGAACTCGTCGCGCGCCTGAACGCCCCGCCAAAAGTGTCATCGGTGTCCGCGCGGCAGTTCCGGCTGATGCTGCGGCGCTCTGGCCTGCTCGACCAGGTCAAGGCATGGGTGGCGCAGCAGGATGGCGAGATCCAGGACGCCTTCGAATATAGCGGCACCTTCGTCAAGGACAGCCCAACGATGATGGCAGGTTTCGCGGCGATGGGCTTCACGTCGCTGCAGATCGACGCGTTCTTTGAAGCGGCGGCGCAGCTATGATCAAGCCGATCCTGCGCTATCTCGCTTACTTCCCGGCCAATCTCGCCTTCGTGCTCCTGGCCTTTCTCCTGTCGCCGCTGCTGGCCGCTCTCTCGCTCCGGACCGGCCCAAGGCTTCCCGGCATCCTGCAATGGTTTTCCACTCTCGACGCCGATCTGGACGGTGGCATATCTCAGCGCGTGAAGGGATATAGGCCCGATCTCACCGGCTGGGCTCTCTGGTGGCAACGAACCTGCTGGATCTGCCGCAATCCCGCCCATGGCTGGCAATCGGAACTGCTGGGCATGCCGGCGGCCGGCAGCGTCATCGTCCGCCAGGTAATCAGCGATACCCCTAAAAATCAATGGTACGTCATGGAGACGGCCAAGGGCGTGCGCTTCTTCTGCTTTAAGCGCGATCAACCGCTGTTCGGTGGCTTTTATCTCAAGCTTTGGTTTGGCTGGGTGAACAAGCCCTACGACGGCCGGAACCATCACTACGCATTCCAAATCGGGCCTAAGCGGTCCTAACCACCCCACAACCTGGAGCCTCCCATGCTCGTCCATAACTGGCGGCGCGTTCTCGCGCGCTCCCTGTCGCTTTGGTGCGTCTACTTCGCGGGAGCCTTTGAACTCGCGCCGTACATCGTCCCGTATCTCGATGGCTACATCCCGCCGTGGCTGTCGATCGTCCTCCTGCTGCTTTCCGTCCCGGCTCGAATAATCGATCAGAGGCTTTCCAATGGCAAATAGAATGAAGAAGGGCAGCGCGGTGGCTGCAATGGCTGTTGCGCTCGTTGGTTCGCTTGAAGGGCTGAGGCAGAACGCCTATCCCGATCCGGCGACTCGAGGTCAGCCCTGGACGATCTGTTATGGCAGCACGAACGGGGTAAAGCCGGGGGACCGGAGGACCGTCGAGCAGTGCAAGGCGCTTCTATCGCTCGAGCTCCAAACCTATGCGGCCGGGATAGAGCGCTGCGTGCGCGTCACCCTGCCAGATGCCCGTTTCGTGGCGCTGACCTCCTTTGCCTATAATGTCGGCGTCAAGGCTGCTTGCGGCTCGAGCGCGATCAGGCTCATTAATGCCGGCAAGACCGCTGAAGGCTGCGAAGCTCTCCTGAAGTGGAACCGCGCCGCGGGCATCGTCTTCCCGGGCCTGACTCGCCGCCGGCAGAAGGAACGTCAGTTCTGCTTGGAAGGCCTGTGATGCTCTCCCTTATCCCCGACGTCATAAAGCTGCCGGTCGCCATCGCCCTCGGCGCCGTCCTTGCCTTTTACCCGGCACGCTGGCTTGGGCAGTCCGAAGGCAAGCAGATGGCCGCAACAGCTGCCCTCACGAAATCCGTTCAGGTTCTGCGCGAAAGGAACACGATCGATGATGAAGTTTCCACTTCTGATGCTGGCGCTCTGTGCGCTGATCTCGGGCTGTCAGACGACGACAAAGCAGAATGTGTGCGACGGGTTCTCACGCCTGACGCCGAGCCTGCAGACGTCGGTCACGATCCTGAAGACCGATCGGCCGTTCGCAAACCAGATTGCCAGCCATAATAAGTTCGGCGCCGCTCAAGGCTGCTGGGAGTAGACGCCGATGATGAATGCAATTTCGCTCGCCTTGACGAACCCGATGCTGAATGCCGGGGGCGGAAGCGGCGGTGATCCCGACCGTTTCATGTTCTTTGCCACGCGCAACCGCATGCCCTCAGGCAACATCGTCACTGCAGCGGCCGGCACCGAATATGTGTGCAGCAAGATTGTCGTCAACACGCCGCAATATAAGACGCGGACCTTTCGCTTCCATCTTTCAGGCTCCGCCTCGACGGAGGGGGGCAACTCTCCACAGGAAACAATCGTGACCGGCACGATCGGCACACCGGGAAACTCGGTTGTCGTAGACGCGATGTTCATGCGAGCGCTTGACGGTGTCTTCCGCCAATTGCAGTTCAATGCGTCAAACACCACGACCGTCGCCGACCAGACCAACGGCATATGGACTGATCCTCTAACCACCCCAGACATCGATCCTGAAAGCGCGATCGAACTATGGACCTTCTATCATACCGCCGTCAGCGAAAAGATTTGGCCGGTCTACCGCGTCCAGAAGCACCGGGGCGAACGCGTATGGGGCGCAAGTGACTTCGCAACCCTGCAAGCGTTCATGTCTACGCCGGATGCCGACAGCACAGCCTCTCTCGATACAAGCTATGGCACGCAGGCGCAGCCGCAGTATTACGGCCCTGACTTCATGGTTGCGAAGGGTGACTGGGACGGGCGGCCGATCGCCCTTGGCTTTGTCGACAGTCTGGGGGAAAGCCGGCAGGAATTCAGCTCAGCGGCCGATACTCGCGGCAATCTCGGATGGTTCCGGCGCTGGCTCGACAAGGACGGCGGTCCCGGACGCATCCCGCATTGTTTGATTGGTATGCCGGGCGCCGGATCGGTCCGCGAATATACTGGTAGCGGTTCGTCGATCGCGACCCGACGACGTGACGTCATCCGGGAAATCATCGCCTTCAACGGTGGCGAATGGCCCTTCACGGTTGTTGCGAACCAGTTGGGGCAGAACGACGTATCCACCTCGTACAACACGTGGTTCAACACCAACTACCGTTCGAACGTTACCCGCGTACGCGCTGAATATCCTGGCGTTCGCATCGTCGCGTTCCCGCCGCTGGGGCGCACCGATATCCAGAAGACCATCACCCTTACGTCGGTAGGGACCGTGGCAACGGGCACGATAGCCGCCGGAACCATGGGCCTCGTCAGCGGGCAGACTGTCAGCATCACCGGGGCAACGCCGACCGCTTACAACGGCAACGTCGTCATCACCGTCACAGGTCCGAACACCTTCACTTACGATTTCGCGGGCGGAACGTCGCCGGCGACTGGAACAATTCGCCTTGGCGACCTGGGATTACGGGTTGAGTTTCAGGCCTATTCGGCAAACAATGTCTGGCCGGCTGATGGAACGGACGCGTCTGGAAAGTGGCGGCTGCACGACGATATAATGGCGCAGACGTCGACCTGCTGCGACGCGGCAATCGATACTTACGCAGCTTGGGTGTCGCCGTCTAAAGGCGGTGCGTGGCCGAGCATGCTGGAGCTTCCCAGCACCACGCTCACGGTCCAGGCCGGCACGGATGGTATTGCGACCTACAACTCTATCACCGTGGCGGACGCGAGCTTCCTTCGACCAGAGCAAACGATAAACCTCTATTCCGGACCTGACGGCGTTGCGCGCCTGAGCACCCAGATCATTGCCAGCATTGTTGGAAACGTGATCACTTACCAGGGCACAAGTGCGGTTGTGATGCCGATTGGAACGGTGGTGCGTCCGGCTGCGGCGATCGGGGAAAGCACGCCGGCGTCCATGGTGCACCCCCAGCCCGTCATGATTGACCGCATCGCCAACGGGGTTTCCCAATCCGAAAAGCTGAAGTTCAATCCATAGACAGGCAGGCGTCGATATAATGGCATCCAATGACGACATCCTTCGCGCGCTCGGTCGGGTCGAAGGCAGATTGACTGGTATCGAGGACAGCGTTTCTCACCTTCGCGACGAGCTGAGTGACGAGAAGGATAATGCTCACGAAAGCCGGTCCGTAATTCACCGGCGCCTTGATGAGCAGGCAAAGCAGATCTACCGCTTTGACACGACGGTCGCCATCAGCGCCGGGGTAGACGCGCAGATCCGAGAGGAAATCAAAACCCTCAAGGAGACCGTCGAGAAGAACCACGAAGCGGTCGCTCCTACCCTTGAAGAGTGGAAAAAAATGAAAACCCTCGGCTACGGCATCTCAGGGCTCATTGCCTTTGCCGGCCTAACCGTCGGCGGGGTTGTCGCCTATGTGAGCGACGGCGCCGTGGCGGCGCTTCGTCACTGGTTGAAGATCAACTAAGTATGCTGCTCTACTATTCGCTTGGTACGTCTCCACATCACTATTGGGAGAGAGACGGCGCCGATCTGTCTGTTCTTACGCCAAATCAGCTTTCGGAGCTGAAGTAATTGGGAACACATAAGCATCGCGCAAGTTACGATCGTGTAGAAGAGGCGAGGACTGGAGTCGAAAAATAGCCACAATTGTCGCAGGGCCAAAATCGGGTCTAGACCGGACCACAATCGTAGGGTATCGTCGTATTCAAGAATATGGGAGAGTTGACAAGCGGAAATTTTATGCTAAGGCGCGCTGAACGCCTTTAATTTGCCGCGTACACCTCACATATTAACGAATTCTTAAAACCTTTGAACAATGGTGAATCAGAGGTTTTCTGCAGAGAGGCCACTAAATGGAGAGCATGTCTATGACCAGCATTGAGGATTGCCTGCATCCTGAACGCCCAGGCATGAAGCTCGTCAACGTAAAGTTTTTCAGGGGTGATAACCGCTATATCACGCCAGAGGAATTCCGTGCGAAGCTTTGTGCCGCCGCCGAATTCCAGCGCGCAAACCCACATATTCGCAGGGGTGAAGCTCCGCGTAGTACAAAACCTAAGGTAAATGTACGAGAGCGTGTTGCAAATTTGTAATCCTTGCTTCAAATAAAGAATCAATGGAAGGGCTCTTTCATAAGAGCCCTTTTTCGTATCTAGAGCAGGCACATGGACGTCAGAGATCTCATAGCGCATTTTTCGGTTGCCGAAATTGTACCAATTGACGTCCAGGATGACGTTGTGGTTCTCCTGCAACAACATACCAACTTTGACGTGTTCTTCTGGCCGATGCCCGATGACGTCATCGATGTAGGCATCTACCGGGGTATGATGGTCCAATGGGAAGACATACCCTTCGGCGATGAGCAGATCCGGACACATATAAGTGTCCAATATGCTGACAGCCTGCCTACTTCTTGGCAGAGACTCATATGCTGCAAGGAATTAATCCATATTTTGGATGCGATCGAACATCGCGTGAGCAATGAACTCGCGTTAAACCGCTTAATTGAAAAAATTGTGCTTCCACCCGACATGGTTGATGTTGCCGATGGTGCGCGGGTCTGGAGCGATCGTCTTGCGATTTGGAAGGCCCTTGCAATCCTTTTCCCTTGGGCAACCAGAGAACTGTATCTCGCGCCATACCAAGATGACAAAATCTCGCTCGCAGAAATTGCAGATGAAGTCGATTTGCCAATTGAATATGTTGCCCTAGTAATGGACGATAGTTGGGCCGAAGCTTATCACAATATAAGTAAATTCTAGATGCAAGTGAGTATTGGTTGATAGACGGGACGCGTTCGGACGATTGATGTTCAGGTGCACCAGTCGTTCCGCTTCTTCGGGCTCCATGTCCTTGCAAAACCTTCGCCGAGCAACTTCTTGCCGATCTCTTCTCCATTCGTTCGATAGATGTTGACGAGCGGTCGGTGCGACGGCGTCTTGTCGACTGCGCCGCTCATTACGACACGCAATCCTTTTTCCGCCAAAAGCTCTTTCAGACGGCCCTTGGCGATCAGCGCCATTTTCCGTTCCTTGATGCACTTCGCGTGCGATCCGATCTCCGGTGTATCGATGCCTGAGACGAACGGAACACCTTCCCCCAGCAGTCGCATGTTCTGCCCATCGCATTTCACCGTGTCGCCGTCGACGACGGTCAACGATGTGCAGATAATCAATCCTGCAATCATCGCAGTATCTATTCGTTCGTCGCCATGATTGGCTCGCCCCTCGGAATGCTTCGCATCATCGCGAGCAGCTCTTCCATATATTCCCTTGCCTGCTCACAGCCTCCTATGAGCGCGCTTCGTTGGTCTCGATCGTCGATTGCGTGGGCCGCCATCTCAATCAAGCGGAGCTGGTCTCTGAGACTATTGCCCTTATCGATTAGGTCTATTCGCTGATGCATAAAATCTCCCGAAAACTGCCTCAACCGCTGAGGCTTTAGAGCGCCGATCGAGCTATCGGCAGCGCCTCCGCATATAAGGCCTTCTCGCTACTTCGAGCCGCGAGCTTCATCCAGGAGCGTATTAGCCACGATACCGGTGATCTCCTTGTGGTAGATGCCAAAATGCTGAAGGCTGAAGAGACCATCTTCCTTTCCGTCGGAAAGACCGGCCCGCTTCAAATGTAAAAGAAGGTCGCTCCGAGAAACATAACAGCCCAGCGTCTTGGTCCATATGTATAGTTCGTTGAAGGCCCCAAGACCCACCAACTCATTGGCCGATCGAAATAAATCAACACAGAGCGTTGACGTCTCCGAAAGCTCCCACAGTGCATACTCAGATGTGGCAGTGATCCGATGGATACGAACGCTATCGGTAGTGTTCATCTCCTTTTTCAGCCAATCCATTACTGTCGGAGAGTTCCGTGGGATTCGGCTATCAAAGCTCTCCCAATACGCAAGTCCGGCCTGGGCGAGTGCTCTGCGATCAGCAACATCCATTGGCGTCATCCCAAAGTGGGTAGCGGACATTACTGCCTTGTCGAGTTCAAGCGTACTCGCTGCTGCGGGTACAGCAAAGCAGAATGCCAGCACAACTATCAGGATTCTCATTTCCAGACCTCGCGACGGGCTCATGCTGACCCATCCACATCGCCGTCTTCGTCCAGCTGGTGCACCGGCAGATAGGTATTCTTCTCCATCCACTCCCGGACGATGAACCTGATCATGTCGTTACGCGTCTTGCCGAGCTCGCCGGCTAGGTCGCGCAAGGCGTCCTCGACGTCATCCTCCATCGAGACGGCGCCGGCGTTGCGCAGCCGTAGCGCGGCCCGACGAAGCATGATCTGCAGATCCGCTCGCGAAATATCTGCGATGCGGTCGGCGGCGTCCTCGAGGAGGGCGGCGGTGTCGGGCGAGGTCATCAGTGGGTTCACTTCATATGAAACAGGCCAGAAAACATTGGTCTGAGCTAGCCTCAAGGGCTGATGGTTGAGCATTTTCCGCCAGTGATCGAAGGGGTGTTCTGCCCAGAACGGTCATCATCTATGTAGCCTAAGCTATACACTTCAACATATCGCAGTTTGGCAAAATTTATTATCATTCCCCAGCCCAATCCCCCGCAAGAAATCTGGTCGCTAAGCATGCCGTTATCAAACTTTAAGCGGCTGCAGGTGAATTGAACGTCATCCTTACCGATCTGCTTCACCTGATAAATTAAAGGGTCGCTGGCCGGAGCTGTAATTGCGTATTGCGTCGCGCCTGTTTTGAACTTCACGCCCTGCCATTGTCCGTCAACGAATCTGAGACCTCCAGCAACATCCTCAACACATAACAGAGTTTCCGCGTGGGCAGGAACTGCCCCTGCCAAACCTAAGCTGATTGCCACGGCGATCAGTCTACGCCAGTTAAACAGGCTTGATTTCACGGATGACCCTCAGTTTGCCCGCTACTAACATTGCAGAATTCGGTTCGACGTCAAATTGCATGTTAATGTATCGTTAACGCAGCTTTAGAGTGCATGCCTCTTCAGGCCGTAGCCAAACCCTTTTCCACCGTTTGCTCCATGCTCGCACAGGGGCCTGTGGATGTTATGGCTTCCGAAAGCCTCACGTGAACTCCTCTGAACGAGACAGACCCGGCCACCTGTATCAAGTCCTCATCTCGATAACTGACCTGAGGAACAGACGATGCAGGAAAACATTCGGCCACTAGCCCCCGTTGGAATCTCAGGGTTAGAGCCCCAGGCCCCGCCGACAGGTATGCCAATATTCGAACTGATAAAGCCGACAGACCTTTATGTGGACCCCGCCTATCAGCGGAACATCAGCGAGAAGGGCGCTCGCCAGATCAGGCGCATCATCGAAGGCTTCGATTGGGTAAAATTCAAACCTCCAATTTGCGCATACTCGCAGTGCGACGGGCAGACGATCCTCAAGGTTCTGGACGGGCAGCACACGGCGATCGCCGCGGCGTCGAACCCGCACATCGACAAGATCCCGGTCATGATCGTTGAGGCAGAAAGCACCGTAGCTCAGGCGAGGGCCTTTATCGGCCAGAATACAGACCGTCTCGGTGTGACAACGCTGCAGCTTCACCAGGCAGCATTGGCGGCTGCAGACGAGGACGCCCAGACATTGGAACTCGTCTGCACCAGAGCTGGCGTGAAGGTTTTGAAGACCACCAACGCGTATACTGGAACCGGTAGCCGTCAGACGATTGCGATCAAGCAGATTGAGGCGCTAGTCAGCCGGCGCGGCCCGAAGCTCGCGCGTGAAATATTGGAGGTCTTGGCAAGTGCTGAACGAGGTCCGTTGACAGCCCCGCAAATTAAGGCTGTCGAGCTGCTCCTCACCGACGAGGAATACTGCGACAAGATCACGCCAGAAGACCTGACCGATGCCATCATCGACCTGCTATTTACGGCAGAGGATGAGGCGAAGCTCTTTGCCGCCACTCACAAGGTGCCATTTTGGAGGGCCCTCGGGATCACGTGGTTCAGGAAATGCAAAAAGCGAAGGGCCATCGTCAAGCAGGCTGCCTAACGACCGTTTCGTTCACCCTTACTTGCCGCGGCGTCGTCGTTGTCTGCCGCGGCAGCTTTCCGAGTTTTTTCAAGATATTGCTTGATGGCCCGTTTCAATTCGATCTGCCACGTTCCCAGGCTGATCTCCGTCCGTTCATGCTGTCGGCTGTTGTGACCAGAACGGACCTCCGCTACCATCTGTTTTCATTGCATAAAATGCAATTTTTAGGGCTCTGAGAAGAGCCTTTTTTATGGGCGTGGTAGCACATTGGTAGCAGCGGCAAACGTGGTAGCGAGGGCCGAAAACTGTCCGCTCTGATCTGCAGGATTCGCGCCAACGGCGAGGACAGGCCTATCTGTAGAGCGTCAATAGCAATAGAGGCATCTTCGTCGCCCAAAAGTGAGATGCGACAGCGATAATAATAGCCCATACGGCGAGCGAGAACATGACCGCCGCTAACCTGATCCCGACTGGCTGCATCATTTCCTCCATCCCAGCATAACCGTGCCTCCTCGCACGATCCTATGCTAGCAAGATGCAGGCCTGTCAGCTATCGCAAGAAATTGGTACCCAGACAGGCGCCGCAGAGCGCAGTCGGTGAAGGTGCACAGATTTCGGTGATGCGGCGCCCTTTCCCTATCAATCAAACGATGAAATGAAAGTTGTCGTATTGCGCGCCGTAATAATCCGGGCCGCTCGTTTCGTTGATGACGGGTTCGGTGTCGAGCACGAGAGAGTCGATTTCGCCGTAGGCGCTGAGATCGATCACTTGCGGGTCATGAATGCTGTCGGCGGTGACGTTGACCGTGACCAAGAATACGGTATCGCCGTCCAGCTTACCTTCGATCGTCAGAACATTGTCATAGTCCGACGTGCCGTTTGCGACACTGAATTGCTCGATCTGAAAGTTGCCGCCATCGGCGGCTTGGATGGGTGTCCAGAACACGCCTCCTCCCAGATAGTGGTTGCCATCCGCTTCCTCCCGCACAGTCGCGTCGTCACCATCGTACCAAGCGCCCCAATCGAAGCCTTTGTAGCCCGTCGGGAAGTCGTGGTTGCCGACATCCTCGAAATTGACGAAGACGTCGCCGCGTTCCGGCAGGTCGACCGCGATGTTGAGCAAGCCGAAGTCGGTGGCGCCCTTGCCATCCGAGATCTTGAAATTGAACTGGTCGACGAGTTGGTCTCCCGGGCCGAGCGCTGCTACCACCGGGTTGGTGTGATCGAGCTCATATGTGTAGTTTCCGTTGGAATAGACGGTCAGAGTGCCGTATTTTCCCTCGACTGTGGTGGTCGTGGCAGGCCCGTACGGATCGGCCGGTTGCGGAATTCGCTGTCCATTGACGAAGTTGAGACGTACCTGATCTCCGTCGGCATCCGTGGAACTGGTATTGTCCAGGATGTTGCCGTCGATCGGATTGTCGATGTTGAAAATAGGCTGGTATACGTCACCTGCGACCGGCTTGTGGTTTGCCATTTCTACCTCCCGTGTGATGTTTTGTTCGACTATGCAACCCTATAGGGTGTCTGGCAACCGAAATTGATGGAGCGTCAGAGCAATTCCACCGGTCAGCGTCACAGATTCCGGTCGATTACAGCTCAACTATGCAAGTAAAGGGAGCGGCATAAACGTCGATCCTGTTTATGAACCAGGATTTACCTCTGGTCTTACGTTGCTGCCGCTTCATCGATCATGGTGTTTCTCGCCTTTTCAGGCGATCCATCAACTCGGCCAGCGGAAAACTTTCGGGCAAGATAATAATGACCGGTCAATCACGACGTCGTCATGACGATATACTGCATGAATTGCTCGGCGCGCCAAGAGCAATCTTGAAGGCGAAAGGGGGCAATCAGCAGAGCCTGAGCTTCTGCCGATCATCCCATCAATGCAGGCCGCCGACCCCGAGCAGGCCCTCGACAGCCTCGTGATCCCTGGTGAGATTTTCCGGCGTTCCGGTCCAGGCCAGTCTGCCGCGTTCGAGAATGACGACCTGATCGGCGAAATCGAGCGCGCTCTGGATGCGCTGCTCGACCAGCAGGATGGTCATGTCTCCCGTCTTGGCGAGGTCGGCGAAGGCCGCCATCAGTTCCTCGCAGATAACGGGTGCCAGGCCCTCCAGCGGTTCGTCGAGCAGCAGGACGGAGGGGCGGCCGAGAATGGTGCGGGCCGTGGAGAGCATCTGCTGCTCGCCGCCGGAAAGCTGGCTGCCGAGGTTGCGGCGCCGCTCCTTGAGGCGCGGGAACATCGCATAGGCTTCCTCCAGCGCCGTTTTCGGCCGCGCCTTCAAGCCGACGAAAAGGTTTTCTTCGACCGTCAGCGTCGGGAAGACGCAGCGTGTCTGCGGCACATATCCGAGGCCCTTATGCGCACGTGCAGCGCTCGGTGCCGTCGTGACATCCGAATCGCCGAGGCGGATGTTGCCCTCGTATCGCCGGGTCTGGCCGGCAAGCGTTGCGAGCAGCGTGGTCTTGCCCATGCCGTTGCGGCCGAGCACGGCAAGCCGGGCACCTGCCGGCACGGAGAAGGAAATGCCTTCGAGCACTCTCGTCGGCCCATATCCGGCCGACAGGTTCTCTACCTCAAGCGACAGGGCTGGCATTGGCATAGCTCCCGAGATAGGCCTCGCGCACACGCGCATCCTTGGTGACGTCTTCCGGCAGGCCATCGAAGATGATCGCGCCTGATGCAAGAACGATGACGCGTTTGGCAAAACGGAAGACGAGATCCATGTCGTGTTCGATCATCAGCACGGCGAGATCGGCAGGCAGATCGGCGAGCGCCTGCTCGATGCGGCCGGTGTCGCTCTGCGGCACGCCGGCAGCCGGCTCGTCGAGCAGCAGGACTTTCGGCTTCAATGCCAGCGCCACGGCGATCTCGAGAAGCCGCTGCTGGCCATAGGCGATCTCGCTGACCTTGCGATGCATCAGGAAAGCCAGTCCGAGCTTGCCGAGGAGATCATCGACCTCGGCCATGACGTCGGGCATACGCAGGAAATTGCCGAACATGTGCCCGGTCTTTCCGTCGCGCTGAAGGACGGCAAGTCCCACATGTTCGGCCGGCGTCATGTCCTGGAAGAGCCGCGTCACCTGAAAGGAGCGGACAAGGCCGCGCCTGACCCTGCCGATCGCATTGACCTTCGTCACCACCTCGCCGCCGAGGCGAACCTCGCCGGAATCGGGCGGGAGATTACCGGTCACGAGGTTGACGAAAGTGGTCTTGCCGGCGCCATTCGGGCCGATCAGCGCGATGCGATCGCCAGGCGACATCGTGAGCGAAACATTATTGGTGACGGCAAGGCCGCCGAAGGCTTTCTTGAGATTGGCGACTTCGAAGACCGGGCTCATGAGCGCTGCTCCCTGCGGCGGCCAACGAAGGCTGCGGCCGTGCCATAGAGACCTTTCGGCGCAAAGAGCACGACGGCGATCAGCAGCGCGCCGACCATGGTCAGCCAATGGAAGGGATTGGCGGCGGAGACATAGTCCTCGAAGAGCATGAAGATGACAGTGCCGGAAAGTGCTCCGAAGAGAGAACCGGTGCCGCCGAGGACCAGCATGACAAGCGCTTCGGCCGACTGCGTGAAAGACAGGCTGTCGAGGCCGACGACCTGTGTCGAAATCGCGTTCAAGGCGCCGCCGACACCGGCAACGGCGCCTGATATTGCGTACATCCTGATGAGAGCTGCCTTCGGCGAAGCGCCCATGGCGCGGATGCGCAGCGGATCCTGCTTGATGGCGCGGCAGAGCATGCCGAAGGGCGAGCGGACCAGAAACCGTAGCAGCACGAAGACGATCAGCAGCAGCGCCATTCCGAAGAAGAAGGCGGTGTGACCGTAGAGATCGAATTCGAAGAGGCCGAAGACCGGGTCCGGCGCAATGCCGGAAAGTCCGTCGCTGCCGCCTGTCCATGACGAAGCCTTGTTGGCGAATTCATGGAAGAGGTTGATCAGCGCAATCGACAGCACCAGCTGCGGCAGTCCATGCGCACGCAGGATGATGGCGCCACAGAGCAGCCCGGCAATCGCGCCGCCGACGATGCCGGCCAGCATCATCAGCAGCGGATCATTGATGCCGTAATGCGCCGACAGGATCCCGGCGGCATAGGCGCCGGAGCCGAAAAGCGCTGCATGGCCGAGCGTTGCGACGCCGCAATAACCGGTCACGAGATCGAGCGACAGGACGAGCAGCGCGATCGTGATCATCCGGGTCAGAAGGGCGAGATTATCGGGGAAGGCGAAATAGCCGATCGCGGCAATGGCTATGATGACCGCTAGTCCGATAAGATCGTGGCCGATAAACCCGCGGCGATGCTGTAGACCTTCGTTTTCGTTGTTCATGACAAGCGCCATCTTATTTCGCCCTTCCGGCAAGGCCGCGCGGGAAGATGCAGATGATTGCGATCACGGCGAGATAGAAGAAGAATTCGCCGAATTCCGGCATCAGATACCGTCCTGTCGTATCGATCGCGCCCAACAGCAAACAGGCGATCAGTGCACCTGGAATGGAGCCCGCCCCGCCGACGGAGACGACGACCAGGAAGGTCACCATGTAGCGCAGCGCGTAATAGGGTTCGACGGGCAGGAGTTCGGCCCCGACCACGCCGCCGAAGGCGGCAAGTCCGACGGCAACGGCAAAACTCACCGCATAGATGATCTCGGTGCGCACGCCGAGTGCTGCAGCCATTGCCGCATCATCGACGGAGGCGCGCAGCTTGACGCCGAAGCTGGTCCTGTCGATCGTAAACCAGAGGGCGAGCGCCACGGCGAGGCCGCAGAGGATGACGAAAAGCCGGTGAACGGGAACGGTGCGGAAGCCGAGATCGGCCGATCCCTGCAGCGCACCGGCAAGCGGAATGGTCTTCAGCGTCGGCCCCATTGTATAATTGGCGATGCCGATGACGCAGAAGGTGATGCCGATCGTCATCAGCACCTGGGTCAGTTCCGGCGCGCCGTAAATCCGCCGGTAAAGAAAACGCTCGATCGGAATGGCGACGACGATCGTGACGACAACGGCGGCGAGAACCGCCACGGCATAACCGAGGCCGAGGTCGCGTGCGACATAGGAGGCGATATAGCCGCCGATCATCGCGAAGGCGCCATGGGCGAGGTTGACGACACGCATCAGCCCCATGGTTACCGAAAGGCCGATCGATATAACGAAGAGCACCATGCCATAGGCAAGCGCGTCGACGGCTATGCTGAAGACTGTCTGCATGGAAATACCTTGCTTCCAAGCGACGGGCTCGGCCTGATCGTACGCCAAACCCGTCGCATGTCTTGACGCTCGATGTTACTTGACGGCCGCCAGACCCGGATCGCCCTGCTTCTCGAAAGTCTGGACCTCCTTGTTGATGTAGGTCCCATCATCGGCCTTGACGACTTCGCGCAGATAGATGTTCTGCGTGATGTGACGGCTTTCCGGATCGATCGAAACCGGGCCGCGCGGGCTTGTCCAGGCAAGGCCCTTGACCGCATCGACGGCCTTCTCGGCATCCTGTTTGCCGCCCGTCGCCTCGATCATCTTGTAGATGACGTACATGCCATCATAGGCGCTGACTGAGGGGAAGGAGAGTTCGGCCTTGTTGCCGATCGCTTTGGTTGCCGCCTCGACAAAAGCCTTGTTCTCGGGAGAATCGTGCGACACGGCGTAGTGGAAGGTCGTCTGGATCCCGAGTGCGGCATCGCCGAGCGCCGGCAGATCGGATTCCTGCGTGAGGTCACCCGGCGCGAAGAACTTGATGCCTGCAGCCTTCAGGCCATTGTCGTTGTAAGCCTTGACGAAGCCGAGCGTCGTCGGACCGGAGGGCAGGAAGGCGAACACGCCCTCAGCGCCGGAATCCTTGATGCGCTGCATGATGGGGCTGAAGTCGTTGGTCGCAAGCGGCATTCGGATCGCCTCGACCACCTGGCCGCCGGCCTTTTCGAAGCCGGCCTTGAAAGCGTTCTCGGCATCGATGCCGGGGCCGTAATCGCTGACGACCGAAATCACCTTCTTGACACCGGCTTCGACGGCGACCTTGGCGATCGGCGTCGAGGTCTGCCAGGTGGTGAACGAGGTGCGGACGACCAGCGGGCTCTTGGTGACGATCGCCGAGGTGGCGGCGTTCATGATGACCATCGGCACATTGCCCTGCTTCAGGATCGGCGTCACCGCCATGGCATCGGGGGTGAAATAAAAGCCGGCGAGATACTGGACCTTTTCCTTGACGATCAGTTCCTGCGCCAACGCCTTGGATTGGGCGGGATCGGCCTGCGGCACGTCGCGATAGACGATCTCAACCGTGTCGTTGCCGACCTTGTTGCCGTTGACCGCCATATAGGCGTCGATGCCGGCCTTGAAGTTCTTGCCTTGCAGCGCGAACGGACCGGAGAACGGACCGATGACCCCGACTTTGATGGTGTCGGCAGAGGCGCTCGTGCCAATGGCGACTGCCGCAATGGCGGCCAGAAATAGTTTCTTCATTCTCTCTCTCCCTTTTTGGCGCGCTCCAGCGCCGTATTCGCTAGCCGCTAAAAATTTAGCGCTAACCTGTCATGCGAAATGGTGATGTAAAATGAAATAAATACCGTAATCCATAACTGTACAATTATGATTGTATGTCGAGGAGTGGAACTATCGGCGGCCGGTTCTACGGTCGAATTCTGGTCCATGGCCCACCTCAGACACTCCTATCAGAATGGCAGTCCCACATAGTTCTCCGCAAGCGCCGTCGAGGCGGCGCGGGAATGGGTGAGATAGTCGAGCTCCGCCTCCTGGATCTTCTGGTCGAAATCCCCGGTATCCGGAAAACGATGCATCATCGTCGTCATCCACCAGGAAAACCGCACGGCTTTCCACACGCGGGCGAGCGCCTTTTGCGAGTAGGAGTCGATGCCGCCATCCGATCCCTCGCGGTAATGCTCGATCAGCCCGGAGAAAAGATAATGAACGTCGCTGGCCGCAAGGTTCAGTCCCTTGGCGCCGGTCGGCGGAACGATATGGGCGGCGTCGCCGACCAGGAAAAGCCGGCCGAAACGCATCGGCTCAGTGACGAAGGAGCGCAGCGGCGCGATCGATTTCTCGAAGGACGGCGCGGTCGCCAAGGCCTCGGCGTGATGCACCGGCAGACGCCGTCTCAACTCGTCCCAGAAGCGATCGTCGCTCCAGTCCTCGATCTTCTCGTCGAGCGCGCATTGGATGTAGTAGCGACTGCGGGTGGCCGAGCGCATCGAACAGAGCGCAAAGCCCCTTGGATGGTTGGCGTAGATCAGCTCATGACTGACAGGCGCCACATCGGCAAGGACCCCCAGCCAGCCGAAGGGATAGACCTTCTCGAAACTCCTGATCGCCCGTTCCGGGACGGCCTTGCGGCTGGCGCCGTGAAACCCGTCGCAGCCGGCGATGAAGTCGCAATCGATGCGCTTGGCAACACCGTCTTTCACATAGGTGACGAAGGGAGAATGGTCGTCGAAATCTTGCGGCGCGACATCGACGGCATCGTAGATCGACAGGGAGCCGCTTTCTTCACGCCGCTCCATGAGATCGCGTGTCACCTCGGTCTGTCCATAAACCGTCACGCGCCTGCCGCCGGTCAATTCGTGGAGGTCGATGCGATGGCCGCGTCCGTCGAAGGCCAATGAGAAACCGTCATGCGGCAGGCCTTCGGCGTGCAGCCGCGTCCCGGCTTTTGCCTGATCCAGCAGCCCGACGGTGCCTTCCTCCAGAACGCCGGCACGAACCCGGCCGAGGATGTAGTCCTTGTTCACACGATCGAGAATGACATTGTCGATGCCGGCTTCGGTCAGAAGCTGGCCGAGCAGCAGGCCGGATGGGCCCGAACCGATGATGGCGACCTGAGTTCGCAAATGCTTCCTCCCTGCATTTTTGCGTTTTGCCAGATTCTGCCGTGTCGTCCCTGCCACAGCAATGGACATCCCGACCTAAAAATTGCACTAATCGAACATTAGTGCGGGAGGAGCCTCCGGAGAGCCCTATGAGCAGACATGTCCCTACCTACGAACTCTACGGTGAGAATACCGGGCGAAAGCCCGATTTTTGGTTACATTGCGAAACAATTCGCTCCCGTAGCAGCTTGCATCAGTGGGAGATCCGCCCGCATCGTCACGAGAGTTTCTTTCAGATATTGTACATTGAAGGCGGTTCGGGCGATGCGATCTTCGGCGAAAGGAGCCATGCCATCCGTCCGCCGGCAATCATCACCGTGCCGCCCGGGCTCAAACACGGCTTTCGTTTTTCACGCGATATCGACGGCTTGGTGATCACCCTGTTGAGATCCCATCTCAGCCACCCGCCCGGTGACCGAAGCCACCTCGGCGAATGGCTGGCGACGCCGCATCTGACGTCGCTCGATCCCGATAATGCCGAGGCTGCCTATGTCATGCAGACGTTGAGACGGCTGGGCGACGAATTCGAAAACCGCCGCAGCGGCCGCAACGAGGCCTTGGCCGCCTATGTCGCCTTGGCGCTGCGGCTGACGGCGAGGATTTCCCATGAGGGGAATGCGCAAGAGCTTCCGGCAAACGAGAACGAGCGGCGGATGGAAACGCTGAGCGAACTCATCCAGCAACATTTTCGGTCACACAAGCCCGCGTCCTTCTACGCCAGGGAGCTTGGGCTTTCGCCGACACATCTCACCCGTATCGTCCGGTCGATGACCGGCAACACCCCGCATGAATTGATCGCCGGCAAACTCGTCGAAGAGGCGAAACGCCAGCTGGTTTTTACGCTGGGCAGCGTTCAGGAGATCGGATTTCGGCTCGGCTTTGCCGACCCCGCCTATTTCTCGCGCTTCTTCGTTAAATACACCGGAGAAACGCCGCGGGTCTGGCGCATGAAGGAGAAGGTTCGACTTGAGGGTGTATAGGAAACACGCAATGGTTGCGGGGCGCAACTACCCTACCAGGCTTCGACGCCCTCTTCCGTGTCGCGGGCGCGTTCGCCGGCGCGGGTCTCGTATGCGTCTCGTTGCTCAGCTGACTTGACGGCATCGTCTGAGCCATCGCGCTGGGCTTCGGGCGTCATGTAGAAGGCGAGCGCCTTTTCCAGCCGGGCGGCGGTAAGCGTGGCAGCGAAACTTTTCATGTCGTTTCCTCGGTCGACGGCCTTGAAGCTTGCCTCGAGACACATAGCTTACGATGCGGTCTTGCAGGAACAGTGCGCCGAGGGTTTTCACCAACTTTAGACTTTGCTTGACGATTGTTTCCGCCGGATGATCTCCGCCGACCAGTTCCGTGCGATTCCGTCTGGTTTTCGCTTCACGCCATCGGCCATGTCCAGTTTAGCACCTCCGGCATGTCCTCGCCATATTCACGGACATAGTCGTGATGCTCCGCAAGCTTGCCGCGGAAGGCGGCGAGCGCTTCGCCTGCCTTTTCCTTCAGGCCCGGCACACGCTCGATCGCTTCGATGGCGAGGTGGAAGCGGTCGAGTTCGTTGAGGACGGTCATGTCGAAGGGGGTCGTCGTCGTGCCTTCCTCGATAAAGCCGCGGACGTGGATGTTGCGGTGGTTGGTGCGTTTATAGGTCAGGCGGTGGATGAGATAGGGATAGCCGTGATAGGCGAAAATGACAGGCTTGTCTGATGTGAAGATCGCGTCGAAGGCCTCGTCGGAGAGGCCGTGCGGATGCTGATCCCTGGATTGCAGTGCCAGGAGATCGACGACGTTGACGGTGCGGATTTTCAGTTCCGGAATGGCCTTTCGCAGCAGGTCGACGGCGGCAAGCGTCTCCATGGTCGGCACGTCGCCGGCGCAGGCCATGACGAGGTCGGGCAGAATGGTATCTTCTTCGTTGCTCGCCCAGTGCCAGATGCCGATGCCGGCTTCGCAATGTTTCACCGCCTCGTCCATCGACAGCCATTGCGGCTCCGGCTGCTTGCCGGCGACGATGACGTTGATGCGGTCATAGGTGCGCAGGCAATGGTCGCCGACCCAGAGCAGGGTGTTGGCATCCGGCGGCAGGTAGATGCGGACGATATCGGCTTTCTTGTTGGCGACGAGGTCGACGAAGCCGGGATCCTGATGGCTGAAGCCGTTGTGGTCCTGGCGCCAGACATGCGAGGTCAGCAGGTAATTCAGCGACGAGATCGGCTTTCGCCAGGCGAGTTCCCGCGTCACCTTCAGCCACTTGGCATGCTGGTTGAACATGGAATCGATGATGTGGATGAAGGCCTCGTAGCAGGAGAAGAGGCCGTGCCGGCCAGTCAGCAGATAGCCTTCCAGCCAGCCCTGGCAGAGATGTTCGCTCAGCACTTCCATGACGCGGCCGTCGCGGGAGAGGTGGACATCGTAAGGCTCGATACCCTCCATCCAGACACGGTCGGTGACTTCGAAGACGCTGCCGAGACGGTTCGATTCCGTCTCGTCGGGGCCGAAGATACGGAAGTTGGCGGCCTCCGCGTTGCGCTTCATCGTGTCGCGCAGGTAGTGGCCGAGGATCTCGGTCGACTGCGCCATGGCGCCGCCGCGCTTGCCGATATCGACCGCATAATTGCGGATATCGGGAACGTCGAGCTCCCGGCGCAGCAAGCCGCCATTGGCATGCGGATTGGCTCCCATGCGGCGTTCGCCGACAGGGGCGAGCTCGCGGAGCTCGGGTTTCAGCCGGCCGTCGGGGGTAAACAGGTCTTCCGGATCATAACCGCGCATCCAGTGCTCGAGGATCTTGCGATGGCCGTCATTCTCGCGGCAATTGGAGACCGGCACTTGATGGGCGCGCCAGAAGCCTTCGACTTTCTTGCCGTCGACCTCCTTCGGGCCCGTCCAGCCCTTCGGGCTGCGCAGCAGGATCATTGGCCAGCGCGGGCAGCCGTCCGCGGCCTCGCCATCCCGGGCTTGCCTCTGGATGTCGCGGATGCGGTCGAAGATCCGGTCCAGGGTTGCTGCCATCTGCTGATGCATGTCGCGCGGCTCATGGCCCTCGACGAAGAAGGGTTCGTAGCCATAGCCTTCGAAGAGACGCCTGAGGTCATCATCACTGGTACGGCCGAGAATGGTCGGATTGGCGATCTTGTAGCCGTTCAGATGCAGGATCGGCAGCACGGTACCGTCGCGGGCGGGATTGAGGAACTTGTTGGAATGCCAGCTTGCGGCGAGCGGCCCGGTTTCGGCCTCGCCGTCGCCGACGACACAGGCGACGATCAGGCCGGGATTGTCGAAGGCAGCGCCATAGGCATGGACCAGGGCGTAGCCGAGTTCGCCGCCCTCATGGATCGAGCCCGGTGTTTCCGGTGCCGCATGGCTCGGAATGCCGCCGGGAAAGGAAAATTGCCGAAAGAGCTTGCGCATGCCCTCGGCACTTTCGGAGATATCGGGATAGATCTCGCTGTAGGTGCCTTCGAGATAGGTGTTGGCGACCATGCCAGGTCCGCCATGGCCGGGGCCGCACATATAGATGATGTCGAGGTCGCGGGCGCGGATGAGACGGTTCAGATGCGCATAGATGAAGTTGAGGCCGGGCGTCGTGCCCCAATGGCCGAGCAGACGGGGCTTGATGTGCTCGGCTTTCAGCGGCTCACGCAAAAGGGGATTGGAAAGCAGATAGATCTGGCCGACCGAGAGATAGTTGGCGGCGCGCCAGTAGCGGTCGATGAGCGCGAGTTCGGTGTCGGTCAGGGCGGCGGTCGAGACATGCTTTTCCATGGGTTTCTCCCGTTCGAAAACGTCTTCAACGTCAATTCTACCGGCTGATGCCGGCAAGCTGTTGATCTGGATCAGCCACTGCGAAGAACGGACAGCGCCTCCTCGGCGATGATCTGCTCCTCATCGGTGGCAATGACATGGGCGGCGATGCGGCTTTCCCTGGTGCTGATGGTGAAATCATTGGCGGCATTGGTCTTTTCGTCGATCGCAAGGCCAAGCCAGGACAGCCGCTTGGCCACGCCTGCGCGGATCTCCGGCTGATGCTCGCCGATGCCGGCGGTGAAGACGATGGCGTCAAGGCCGTTCAGCGTCGCCGCCATGCGGCCGATTTCGCCGGCAATGCGCAGCGTGAAGAGGTCGATCGCCTGGCGCGCCTCCAGGCGCCCATCCTTCACCAGGTCGCGCGTGTCGGCGCTGATGCCGGAGACGCCGAGCAGGCCGGAGCGGTGATAAAGCAGATCCTCGATCTCCTCGAAGGATTGTTTCCTCTCACCGGCCAGATGCAGGATGACGCCGGGATCGAGCGAGCCCGGGCGCGTCGCCATCGGGATGCCGTCGAGCGTCGAAAAGCCCATGCTGCAATCGCGGCTGACGCCGTCATCCAGCGCGCAGAGGCTGGCGCCGCTGCCGAGATGGGCGACGACCACTTTTGCCACGCGCGGCGCCTTGCGGCGGAGCTCGCCGGCGATGAATTTATAGGAGAGGCCGTGGAAGCCGTAGCGCTTGATGCCCTCGCCATGCAGCGCCCGGGGAACGGCGAAGCGGCGAACGAGATCGTCCTGCGTGGCGTGGAAGGCAGTGTCGAAGGAGGCCGTCTGGGTGAGATGCGGTTTCAGATGCCGAAGGGCGCGGATGAAACGCAGCGCCTGCGGCTGGTGCAGGGGCGCAAGCGGGGTCAGCGCATCGACGGCATCGATTGCGGCGGCGTCGAGGGCGATCGGCGCGGTGAAGCGGTCGCCGCCATGGACGACACGGTGGCCGGCAGCACGTGTCGCGGTCATGTCGAAGTGATCGGCGAGACGCGCGAAAGTCTCATCGATGACGCCGTGCAGGTCTTCCGTCACCTCGGCCTGCAACGGCATCTTGACTACCTGCTGTCCTTTCGTCAGGCCGAGCGAGAGTGGCTCGGCGCGGAAATCGATGACGCCCTTGCCGATGCGTCGCGCCTCGGCGCCGTCTATCGCGAAGATGCCGATCTTGATCGTGGAGGAGCCGGCGTTGAAGGTCAGCAGGAGGTCGGTCGATGACATGTCCTCTCAGACTCCGTGTGGCGGTGACGATGGCCGAACTTAGTGCCGGGGCCTTGGACGGAAAGGCATCTCATCGCCTTTCCCGTATTTTTGTCGCTGCCCGGCCTATCCTCTTGTGCCGCCGGGATCGTGCCGGGCATCCTGGATGAATGTGCCGGGATGGAGGCATGTGACAGGAATATCGCCCGATGTCAGTGACTTACGGGGCGGGCCGGGCAAGGCGTCATGAGAGCTTCACGCTGCGGAATTATTAATAAAAGGCAAATTTGCAAAGCGGGATAAGGACCTATGCCATGGCCCCCAGCCAGGTTCATAGCGACGCTTCCCGCCCGCTCCACAGTTCCGCTTAGAAGTATACCGTCAGGCCGTCGAGGCCAGCTTGGCATTGCGATCGCTGATGAAGGTGCTCGCCTCGGAGGCGGGCATTGCCTTGCCGAAAAGATAGCCCTGGCCGACGTCGCAGCCGAGCTGCAGCAGGAAGGCGAGCTGGCCGTGCTCTTCGATACCTTCCGCAGTCGTCTTGATGTTGAGGCTCCTGCCGAGACCGAGCATGGCGCGGACGATCTTTTCCTGCCGCTCGTCGTCGCGATAGGTGGCGATGAAGCTTTTGTCGATCTTAATCTTGTCGAAACGATAGCGGGCGAGCTGGGCGAGGCTCGAGTAACCCGTGCCGAAATCGTCGAGCGCGATCTGGATGCCTGCTGCATGCAGTTCATCGAGAATGGCTGCGGCGACGGCGGGATCCTGGATCAGCGCATTTTCGGTGATCTCCACTTCCAGGCGCTGCGGCGGCAGCCGGCTTGCCGAAAGGACCTTGAGGATGCGCGACGTCAACAATTTGTCTTCCATCTGCACCGGCGAGACGTTGAAGGACAACATCACATGCTCCGGCCAGGTGAGGGCGTCGCTGCAGGCCTGGGTGAGAAGGTCCTCGAACAATGCGGTGATCATGCCGGTCTCCTCGGCGATATCGATGAAGACCGGCGGTGGAATATTGACGCCGTCATCGCCGATCCAACGCGCCAGCGCCTCGAAACCGCAGAGCTGGCCGGTCTTGAGGTCGATCAGCGGCTGATAGAAGGGCTTGATCGCCTTGTTGGAGATTGCGGCGCGGAGCCTTGTTTCCAGCGCGGCGCGCGCCGTTACCTTGTCCTGCATCGAAGGCTCGAAGACCAAATAGTGGTTCGGCCCGCGTGATTTCGCCTCGTACATGGCGAGGTCGGCACGGTGGGCGGCATCTTCCAGCGGCTCGGCTCCCTCGGCCCAGCGGTCATAGCCGACGCTGGCGCCGACTTCGACGGCAAAGCCATCAATATGGATCGGTCGGGTGACGGCCTGGATCAGCAATTTGGCAAAACGCTCCTCGCGCTGCGCCGTCAGGGCGAAGGCGACGATGATGAATTCGTCGCCGCCGAAGCGATAGACACAATCGGCATTGCCGAGCGCGCAGATGCGCCTGGCAACCTCGATCAACAGGATGTCGCCGCCCTTGTGCCCGACAAGATCGTTGACCTTCTTGAAGCCGTCGAGGTCAACGGAGAAGATCGTGACGTTGCGGTCCCATTCTTCGATCTCGGCCTCGTCGTCCTTGATCGGCCGTGAGAGGATCTTGCGCTCGAAGGCGTAGCGGTTCGGCAGCTTGGTCAGATGGTCGTGGGTTGCGGTCCAATCGGCCTTTGCCTGGGCGGCGGCGCGCAGGTCCATTTCCTTGCGCAGGTCGGCGATGCGCAGCACCGAATAGATGAAGCTCATGGCGCCGGCGATGCCGAGCCCCAGAACGAGCCTGTCGGCGCCGTATTCGCCGAAACCGGTCATGAAGGAGACCAGGCTGTCGTCGAGCTGTAGCAACGTGCCGAGAAGCCAGAGGGTCACTCCAGACACCACGATCGACACGCATTGCCGTCCGGCCCTGCTTTGGAAAAACACCGGCATTATGCCTTCTCCATCTCCACCTTCGCGGAAATATCACGAAAGTCTGAAATGTTTGTTGAAACCAGAAGGCGAATTATCGGAGGCGGCAGCCTGTTGCTGTGCCGCAGAGAGACCCGACAGGTTTGTGGGGAATCAGGGCGTCCCCTTCGTGGTTCGGGAGACCGGCTGATGCGGGTAAGAACGAAGGCGAGCGTGCTCATCACATCGCTCGCCCTTTCTCGTGCTTCAGGCGGTGACGATCAGCAGCGGGACGCTGACGATGAGACCGACCAGAACCGTGACTGTTGCGACACGCATCAAACGCAAGCGACGCGTGCGCTCGCCACTCCAATCATATGTCATTCTTCCATCTCCTCGGGATAAGGAAGTAGTCCCCGCAAAACCGGGTTCAACAGAGATGACGCGATTTGCTTGTGCAAAGCTGGATAAGATCAGCAGTCTCTAATGCTGGAAACGCAGAGACCAGCGCTGTCCGTTGCTGGTCATGCGGATGACGGAAAGCGGCTCGACGTCGCTCAGCCAGAAGGAGGAGAGCGGCGCCTGCAGCACATGCGCGATCGCTGCCCGGATGACGGCCGCATGGCTGATGGCAATGACGTGGCCGTCGAGGACGGTCTGGCCATCCATCCAGCCGGCGATGCGCGTGCGTAGATCAAGAAGGCTCTCGCCGCCATGCGGGGCCGCTTCCGGATCGCTCATCCACGCCATGAGGTTCTCCGGCTCTTCGGTCCCGATCGCCGCGATCGACCTGCCGGCCCAGCGGCCATGGTCGCAGTCGCAAAGCGCCTGATCTATTTGGGCTTCGAGGCGGAGCGCGTCAGCAGTCTGGCGGGCGCGCAAGGCGGGGCTCGTGGCAATACGGTCGGCGCGGGACGGGGCGATCATCCTGCCGGCCTCCTCCACTGCCTTGTCCTCCAGCGGTTCGTCGAGCGGGAACAGGGCCTTGCGGCTTGCTGCCGTCGCACCATGGCAGATCCAGGTGAGGCGCGTGTTCACGGTCGTTCTTGTCTCCCGGAATGCGGCGACAGCGTCCTTCGCCGGCTTGTGAAGTTTCGTTGACAGTCTCTTCGGCGTGCAGATATAACCGTGCTGTTGCGGGTTTGGAAGCCGGTGTAAGTCCGGCGCGGTCGCGCCACTGTGACCAGCGTGTCGAAAGCTCTTCGCGCTGGAAGTCAGACCCTACTGCACAAGCACTCTTTCGACTGAACGCGTCATTCCCGGAGGAATACATGTCTGACACCACTTTCGCGCCCGTAGCAGTACCGGCGCCGATCCCTGTAGGAGAGATCCTGCCCTGGGCGATCTTCGGCGGCCTGCTGATGCTCATCGTCCTCTATTTCGTCGGCACCGAGGAAGGCGCGATGGCGCTGTTCAACGGCATGTATGTGCACGAATTCGTGCATGACGGCCGCCATCTCCTCGGCTTTCCCTGCCACTAATCGCGTCGCGATCGGAGTTCCTGACATGGTTGGAAACCTTTTGCTTCGCGGCATGCTCGCGGGCCTGATTGCCGGCATTCTCGTTTTCGCTTTCGCCCATACATTCGGCGAGCCGCTAGTGGATGCGGCGATCGCCTTCGAGGAGGCGAGCGCCCAGGCGGCCGGCGAAGCTGCCGAACCTGAAATCGTCAGCCGCGCCACGCAGGCCGGTCTCGGCCTTTTCACCGGCGTCATGGCCTACAGCGTGGCCGTCGGCGGGCTCTTCGCGCTCGCCTTCGCCTTCGTACACGGCCGTTTCAGCAGCCTTTCGGCGCGTGGCACCTCTGCCGTCATCGCCATTGCCGCCTTCGTGGCGGTCGTGCTTGTTCCCAGCATCAGATATCCCGCCACTCCGCCGGCGGTTGGCAATCCCGACACGATCGGCGTCAGGACCGAACTGTTCTTCCTGATGATCGTCGTTTCGCTTGCCGCACTCATTGCCGCGGTGGCGCTTTCACGTCGTCTCTCCGAGCGCTTCGGTGTCTGGAACGGCGCGACCATCGCCGGCATTGCCTATCTCGTCTTCATCGGCCTCGTGCTCTATCTGCTGCCGCCGATCAACGAGGTGCCGGAGAACTTTTCGGCGATGGTGCTCTGGGGCTTCCGCACGACCTCGCTCGGCATGCATGCGATCCTCTGGGCAACGCTCGGCCTCGCCTTCGGGGCGCTGGCGGAAAAGCGGCTTGCCGTTAAGGGCGGGCTGCGGCCGGCGTTTCGGTGATCGGGCGTATCGAGGTTGCGGCTTGCTACACCTTCTCCCCAGCGGGGAGAAGGTGGCCCGAAGGGTCGGATGAGGGGGCCGCACGGCACGCCCTATATGTTGCCCTTCGCTTGTGCTCAGTGCATTCGCAGCTTTGCTGCACACCCCTTCATCTGCCTTCCGGCACCGACCGGGGTCGAGCCACGGGTCTCGCCCTGTCCTTCGGACCCCCGCTGGGGAGAAGGGATATGTGGCGGCGCCGTATTCCTCTCTCATCCGTCAGGAGTCCGAGGAAAGGAAGGCAATTTGGAGGGATGGCACGCGATCTCTATCGACGGCTTGCCTTTCTCGGTCTCAGCGCAAGCTTGCTTCTATTCATTGCCGGAAGTGCTTTTGCCCATAGCCGCAGTGACGGCGGCAGCCATGCTGGGCTGGATATCCCGGAGATTTCCCATGGCGAGATGGCTGTCATGTCTGACTATCGCGGCCGGATCATCGATCTTGCATCCCGCGCCGTCGATACGAACGAGCCGTTCCGGCGCGTGCTGAACTATGCCGAGATCCAGTATTCCTACTGTCTGTGGGGCCGGATGCCGGGCAGCGTGACGGATGAGGAAAGCCCGTTCAACGAATGCGCCCATGCCTATCTCGCCGCGACCAAGGCGGTCGTGCTTTCGATGCGCGAGATGCCGCGAGAGGCTGCTGCGGCGGGTGAAATCATTTCCGCCGTCGATGCCGACATGGTGCGGCGCGGGCTTGCGCTGATCACCTGCCGGTTCAGCGGCGAAGCCTTCAACACCGCCGACATCGTCAAGCCGCGCTGGAGCGGGATCCCATTCCATGCCGCCAGCATGGCGTCGCTGACGGGGCTTGCCTCTTTGTTCGGCCTTGGCGTGTTTGCGCTTCGCCGTTTCTCCCGGCCGAAAGTTCAGTCGTCGGAATAGCGCTGCTCGCGCCACGGATCGCCATAGATGTGGTAGCCGTTCTTTTCCCAGAAGCCGGCCTGATCGGCAGGCATCAGCTCGATGCGGCGCAGCCATTTGGCGCTTTTCCAGAAATAGAGATGCGGCACGACGAGGCGCATCGGGCCGCCATGCTCCGGCGTCAGCGGCAGGCCTTCCCAGGCTGTGGCGAGGATCGCATCCTCGGCGGCGAAATCGGCGAGCGGCAGGTTCGTGGTATAGCCGTCATAACTCGTCAGCATGACGTAAGCTGCTTCCGGCTTTGGCATGGCGAGGTCGAGCAGATCGCGCGTCGAAACGCCCTTCCATTTGTTGTCGTAGCGCGACCAGGTGGTGACGCAGTGGATATCGCTCACCCCCGTGCTCTGTTCGATCGCCTGGAAGTCGGCCCAGGTGAGGGTGCGCGTCGTTTCGACGAGGCCGCGCACCTCGAGCCGCCAGGTCTCGGTCGAGATGACCGGCTGCTGGCCGAGGTCGAGTACAGGCCAGTTCTTGACAAGGTGCTGGCCGGGCGGCAGGCGCTCGGCTTCGGGACGGCTGATACGGCCGGTCAGGAACTTGCCCTCTGCCGCCCAGCGGCGCTTGGATGTGGTGAGTTTGCTGTCGGCGGGCGTCTGGTCGTCGCTCATGGGCGGGGTCTCCTTGCGGTGCAGCAATAGGACATCCGCCCCTGCCGGGTGTCAAGTTTCGGCGGCCCCTTGGAAATCCCTATCCACCCCTCTAAACTCGGTGCGTTGGGCATGCCTCGCTGGGGAGTGGAGGCAGAAAAGGGAGGAGCCGGTTCTGTCTTCGAGATATCGTGCGATAGCGGCGTTGCTGGTGGTGCCGCTGATCATCTTCGCCTTTTTCACTTATGGGAGCGCGATTGCGACGCGCGCCTATATGGAGGAAGGCTCGGCGCAGGCGGGAACGGCGCTGCGTCTTGCCGTTTCGGCACTCAGCGGCCATCTCAACCGCTACGAGGCGCTGCCGGCGCTGATCGCCGATCATGACGACATCAAGGAACTGGTGAGCGCGCCAGAAGATGCGGCGCTGCGCGATGCGGCCAATCTCTATCTCAAGGAGATCAACGGGCTGCTGAAATCCTCCGATATCTATGTGGTCAAGCCGGACGGAGAGACGATCGCGGCCAGCAATTACGATGGGCCTGCAAGCTTCGTCGGACAGAATTTCAGCTACAGGCCCTACTTCCAGGATGCAGTCGAAGGCCGGCAGGCGCGGTTTTACGCACTCGGCACCACCTCGCTGAAGCGCGGCTATTATTTTGCCGCTCCGATCCGAACCGGCGCGGATATTCGTGGCGTCATCGTCTTCAAGGTCGATATCGACATGATCGAATCCTCCTGGGGCGGCGGCGAATACAAGATCTTCGTCTCCGATCCGGAGGGCATCATCTTCATGTCCGGCAGCCCGGAATGGCTCTATGGCGCGATCCTGCCGCTGACGGCCGACCGCGTCGCGCGCACGGAGGCGTCGCGGCGTTATGCCAATGCCAGGCTGGCGGCGCTGCCGGTGACGCGTGACCGCTTCGAGCAGCATGAGCTGATGACGCTGGCCGGCGAGCGCCGTTCGAGCGAATATCTGGTGCTCTCGCATTACATGCCGGCCGAGGACTGGACGGTGAACGTGCTGATGGAGACGAGTTCCATCCGTGCCCAGGCACGCACGGCGCTTGCGGCAGTCTTTCTCTTCCTCTGCATCGCCGGGCTCGCGGTCGCGGTTCTGCGCCAGAGGCGGGCGCGGCTTGCCGAGCGCATGCAAATGCAAGCCGAAGCCCACAACGAGCTGGAACGGCGCGTCGAAGAGCGCACAGCCGATCTTGCCCGCGTCAACAGCCGCATCGAAGAAGAAATCGCCGAACGGCGTCTGACCGAGCAGCAGCTCCGACAGACGCAGGCCGATCTGATCCAGGCGGGCAAACTTGCCGGGCTGGGACAGATGTCGGCTGCCCTTTCGCACGAATTCAACCAGCCGCTTGCCGCCGCCAAGACCTATACGGACAGCGCCTCCGTTCTCATCGACCGTGGGCGGACGGAGGAGGCGCGGGACAATATCCGGCGTATCGGCGGGCTGATCGACCGTATGGCTGCGATCAGCCGGCACCTGCGCAACTTCGCCCGCAAGCCGAACGAGAAGCTCGGTCCCGTTTCCCTCGACGAGGCGATGCGCGATACGCTCGAGATCATTGCCTGGCGGCTGAAGGCGGCAGATGCCGAATTGCTGCTTGATCTCGGGCCGCGTCCGCCGGTGGTGCGCGCCGGTTCGGTGCGCCTGCAGCAGGTGCTGGTGAACGTGATCTCCAATGCGGCCGATGCGGTGGAAGGGCTGGATGATCGGCGCATCGAGGTTTCGGCCTTCGAGGAGGCCGGCAAGGTGGTGCTGGCTGTGCGGGACCACGGACCTGGCGTGCCGGCGGCGATTGCCGAGCGTATCTTCGATCCCTTCTTCACGACGAAGGGCGTCGGCAAGGGGCTCGGCCTCGGGCTTTCGATCTCCTATAACATCATCAAGGATTTCGGCGGTAGCCTTACTGCTGCCAATCATCCCGAAGGGGGCGCGGTGTTTCGCATCGAGCTGCAATCGGCGGCAGGACTGATGCCGGAGGCAGCGGAATGAACGACGCGAAGATCCTGCTGGTTGACGACGAGGAGGAACTGCGCCGTTCGACGGCGCAGGCGCTGGAGCTCTCCGGCTTCAGTGTCGAGACCTATTCGAACGGCGACCACGTGCTGGAGCTGATCGGCTACAGCTTCCCCGGCGTCGTCGTCAGCGATATCCGCATGCCCGGCATCGACGGCATGACGCTGATGCAAAAGATCCGAGAGCTCGACCCGGAGGTGCCGGTCATTCTCGTCACCGGCCACGGCGACGTTCAGCTTGCGGTGAAGGCGATGCGTGAAGGTGCCTATGATTTCATCGAGAAACCGTTCACGCCGGAGATGCTCGCCGGCGTCATCCGCCGGGCGATGGAGCGGCGCGGGCTCGTGCTCGAAAACCGGCTGCTGAAGGCGGTTGCCGGCAAGCGCGACGATATCGAGGCGCGGCTGCCGGGGCGCACGCAGGTGATGGTGGATCTGCGCTACCGCATCCGGGCGATCGGGGCGAGCGATGCCGATACGCTGATCGTCGGCGAGACCGGGGCCGGCAAGGAGGTGGTGGCGCGGGCGCTCCACGACATCAGCGCCCGGGCGAGCCGGCCGTTCATCGCGATCAATTGTGCTGCATTGCCGGCGAACCTGATCGAGAGCGAGCTCTTCGGCCATGAGGCGGGTGCCTTTCCGGGTGCGGTGAGGCCGCGCTACGGAAAGTTCGAGCATGGGCGCGGCGGCACGATCCTGCTCGACGAGATCGGCTCCATGCCGTTCGACCTGCAGGCCAAGTTCCTGCGGGTGCTGCAGGAGCGGGTGATCTCGCGGCTTGGATCGAACGAGGTGGTGGCGCTCGACGTGCGCTTCATCGCGACAAGCAAGGTCGATCTGGAGGTGGAGGTGGCGGCGGGGCGCTTTCGCGCCGACCTCTTCTATCGGCTGAATGTCGCGACGTTGCACGTGCCGTCGCTGTCGCAGCGGCGGGCGGATGTTCCGCTGCTTTTCCTGCAGCTGGTGCGGGAGGCGGCGGCCCGCTACGGCCGCGACGAGATGGCCGTGCCGCCGGACGTGATTTCCGACATTGCCCAGCGCGACTGGCCTGGCAATGTGCGTGAGTTGAGGAACGCCGCCGACCGCCTGGTCCTCGGTCTCGACAATGGCGGGCGGCAAGCCGAGGAGGCAACCGGGCTTGCGGAGCGCGTCGCCGAATTCGAACGCGGGGTCATTGCCAGCGCGCTGGTGGCGCATGGCGGCAGCCTCAGGCCGGTCTATGAGTCGCTCGGCATTTCCCGGAAGACCCTCTACGAAAAGATGCAGAAATATGGTCTCGACAAGCGGATGCTGACCACCGAAAGCTAGCCGGGTGCTGGGGCGGAGCTCCAATCTCGCGGTGCGATGGGTGGATTTCCACCCACCCTCAGAGCCGTTTGTTTCCAAATCGACCCATGCTGCATCGCACTGTCGCAAAATCGTCTTTCGAAAGCGGCGGCAACGATTGCGGGTCGATTTTTCCAGGCGGCAAATAGGTGATCCGAACCGGCGCGGAGGATGTGTCGGCGGGTTCGCTTATTTCATCAGGGAGGAAACGATGAAAATTCTGAAGGCCATGCTCGGCCTGACCGCGGCTGCCGCGGTCTCTCTTCTCGCCGGCGCCGCTTCGGCGCAGACCTATCCCGAGCGCACCATCACCATGGTTGTGCCCTTTGCGGCCGGCGGCCCGACCGATACCGTCGCGCGCCTCGTCGCCGAATCCATGTCGAAGGATCTCGGCCAGCAGATCGTCGTCGAAAATGTCGGCGGCGCCGGCGGCACGCTCGGTGCCGGCCGCGTGGCGAATGCCGATCCCGACGGTTACACCATCCTGCTGCACCATATCGGCATGGCGACCAGCGCCACGCTCTATCGCAAGCTCGCTTACGACACGCTCGGCGCCTTCGACTATGTCGGCCTCGTCACCGAGGTGCCGATGACGATCGTCGCGCGCAAGGACATGGAGCCGGCCGACCTCAAGGGGCTGATCGATTATATCAAGGCAAACAAGGACAAAGTGACCGTCGCCAATGCCGGCATCGGTGCGGCATCGCATCTCTGCGGCATGATGTTCATGAGCGCCATCCAGACGCCGCTGACGACCGTTCCCTATAAGGGCACCGGCCCTGCCATGACCGATCTGCTCGGCGGTCAGGTCGATGTCATGTGCGACCAGACGACCAACACGACGAAGCAGATTCAAGGCGGCACGATTAAGGCCTATGCCGTGACCTCGCCCAAGCGCCTCGACGTGATGAAGGACATTCCGACGGCCGTCGAAGCCGGCCTGCCGGGGTTTGAAGTCGGCATCTGGCACGGCATCTATACGCCGAAGGGCACGCCTGCCGAAATCAACGAACGTCTGTCGAAGTCGCTGCAGGTGGCGTTGAAGGATCCGAATGTCGGCGCCCGCTTCGCCGAGCTCGGCACGGCGCCATCCTCCGACGCCGATGCGACGCCGGCTGCGCTGAAGGCCAAGCTCGAAAGCGAGATCGCCCGCTGGAAAACGGTGATCGAGGCCGCTGGCGAATATGCCGACTGAGGATTATCCTCGTCAGGACATGCCGGATGAGCCCCTCACCCTAACCCTCTCCCCGTGAACGGGGAGAGGGGACTTGCGTCGCTCAACGGCGGCAAGGGGCGAAGGGCTTGCAGCTATTTCCCTTCTCCCCGCATGCGGCGAGAAGGTGCCGGCAGGCGGATGAGGGCAATCGCAGCAGCAGTGCGTCACGAACCATCTCCCCAGGAGACACCATGAAATCCATCAGTTTCGATACCACCAATGCGATTTGCGGCGCGCTTTTCGTCGCGACCGGCGCTTTCTTCGCCATCCAGTCGCTGGGGCTCGACCTCGGCACGACGGTGCGCATGGGGCCTGGTTATTTCCCCCTGGTGCTTGCCGCCGTGCTCGTGCTTCTCGGTGCGATCATCTTCATTCAGGCGCTGCGGGTCGAGGGCGAGCCGATCGACCCGTTTGCCTGGCGCGGCATGGTCTTCATCCTGCCGGCACCGGTGTTCTTCGGGCTGACGGTGCGCGGGCTCGGATTTGCACCGTCACTGTTCCTCACCGCCTTCATCGCCTGCTTCGCATCGCAAAAGATGAACGTGTTCTTGGCGATCGTGCTGTCGCTGCTGCTGACGATCTTTTCGGTTGCGGTCTTCAGCTACGGGCTCGGCCTGCCGTTCGAGCGCTTCGGCCCCTGGGTCCGGTTCTAGGAGGCGATGATGGATCTTTTCAGCAATCTAGCGCTCGGCTTTGCAACAGCCGGCACTCCGGAAAACCTGCTCTTCTGCCTGATCGGCGTGCTGCTCGGCACGCTGATCGGCGTGCTGCCCGGCATCGGCGCCACGGCGACGATCGCCATGCTCTTGCCGATCACCTTCCAACTTGAACCGGTTTCGTCGCTGATCATGCTTGCCGGCATCTATTACGGCGCGCAGTACGGCGGCTCGACGACGGCGATCCTGATTAACATGCCGGGTGAATCCTCCTCGGCCGTGACCGCGATCGACGGCTACCAGATGGCCCGCAAGGGCCGGGCCGGCGCAGCGCTTGCGATCGCGGCACTCGGCTCGTTCTTTGCCGGCTCGGTCTCGACCTTCCTCGTCGCGATCTTCGCACCGCCGCTGACAGCGATCGCCCTCCAGTTCGGCTCGGCGGAATATTTCTCGCTGATGATCGTCGGCCTCGTCTCCTCGATCGCTCTTGCGCACGGCTCGGTCGTCAAGGCGCTGGCCATGGTGGCGCTCGGGCTGCTGCTCGGCCTCGTCGGCACCGACATCTACACCGGCACGCCACGCTTCACGCTCGGCATCCGTGAATATGCGGACGGGCTGAACTTCGTGGCGCTTGCCGTCGGCGTCTTCGGCGTGGCGGAAATCCTGCGCAACCTCGAGGGCGAGTCGACACGCACGGTGCTGATGGCCAAAGTCACCGGCCTTTTGCCGTCCCGCCAGGAATTCAAGGAGATGATCGCGCCGGTCATTCGCGGTACAGCGATCGGCTCGGCGCTCGGCATCCTGCCGGGTGGTGGTGCCATTCTCGCGGCCTTTGCCTCCTATACGGTGGAAAAACGGATGTCGAAAACGCCGGAGGAATTCGGCAAAGGCGCGGTCGCTGGCGTTGCGGGACCGGAATCGGCAAACAATGCCGGCGCGCAGACCTCGTTCATTCCGCTGCTGACGCTCGGCATTCCGGCCAATCCCGTCATGGCGCTGATGGTCGGGGCGATGATCATCCAGGGCATCGTACCCGGTCCGAACGTCGCCACCGAGCAGCCGGCGCTGTTCTGGGGCATCATCGCCTCGATGTGGATCGGCAACCTGATGCTGGTCATCCTCAACCTGCCGCTGATCGGGCTCTGGGTGAAGCTCTTGACCGTGCCTTACTACGTGCTCTTCCCCATCATCATGGCCTTCTGCTCGATCGGGGTCTACAGCGTCAACGCCAACGTCTACGATCTCTACGCCGTCGCCTTCTTCGGGCTCATCGGCTATGTGCTGGCGAAGCTTCGCTGTGAGCCGGCGCCGCTTCTGCTCGGCTTCGTGCTCGGGCCATTGCTCGAAGAAAACCTCCGGCGCGCCATGATCCTGTCGCGCGGCGACCCGACCACCTTCGTTACGCGGCCGATCAGTGCCATTCTTCTGGCCATTGCGGTCGCCGTGCTGATCGTCGTCTTCCTGCCGAGCGTCAAGAAGAAGCGCGAGGAGGTGTTCGTCGAGGAGGGCTAGAGCATGATGCCGAAAAGTGTGAGCGGTTTTCGGACGACATTACGTTCTAACTATATAATGTAGAACAGGATTCAGATTTTGGGCAGGCCTATATCATCCTGTTCCGGGGTTGAACTTGTGGCCCGTTTGATGAACAAGGAATGATCTGACGCGGGCGCCGGTTGGGCGCCCGTTTCGCATGACAGGATATCCAGGCCCAAGGAGCATTGCCCGATGAGCATTCCCGCCCGGATCAAAGACGATCTGCCGTTTCTGACCGCCTTGCGCCGCGACCTGCACGCCCATCCCGAACTCGGTTTCGAGGAGGAGCGTACCGCCGGCATCGTCGTGAGGCTTCTCGAAGAGGCTGGCATCACGGTGTATCGCGGACTCGGCGGTACCGGCGTGGTCGGCACGCTGCAGGTCGGCAATGGTACACGCAGGATCGGTTTGCGCGCCGACATGGATGCGCTCTCCATGCCTGAAATGGCGGAGCGGCCCTATAAATCGACCGCGCCCGGAAAGATGCATGCTTGCGGCCATGACGGTCATACGGCGATGCTCCTCGGTGCGGCGCGGCATCTAGCGGCAACGCAGGATTTTTCCGGCACGGTGCATTTCATCTTCCAGCCGGCCGAGGAAGGGCGAGGCGGAGCAAAGCGCATGGTCGAGGAGGGGCTGTTCAAGCTTTTCCCCTGCGATGCCGTTTATGGGCTGCATAACATGCCTGGGCTTGCAGTCGATGAGATCGCCGTGGTCGAGGGGCCGCAGCTTGCCTCCTCCGACAGTTGGCGCATGACCTTCCGTGGGACCGGCACGCACGGCGCCAAGCCGCATCTCGGCCGCGATCCGATCACGGCTGCCGGCACCTTTCTGTCATCGCTGCAGACGATCGTCGGACGGGTGGTCGATCCGCTGCAGCCGGCCGTCGTCAGCGCCTGCTTCCTGCAGGCGGGCGACTCGAAGGCGCTGAACGTCATTCCTGATATCGTCGAGATCGGCGGGACGGCGCGGGCCTATTCGCCCGATGTGCGCGACCAGCTGGAGACCGAGATCGGACGATTGGCGCATGGTACTGCGGCCATGTACGGCATTGCTGTGGACTATGCATTCGAACGGCGGATTCCGCCTGTCATCAATGACGCGGATGCGACCGCACGGGCGCTGGCGGCGGCCGGCTCGGTCTTCGGCGGGAAGGTGCAGACAAGCTTTCCGCCGTCGACGGCAGGCGACGATTTCGCCTTCTTCGCCCAGAACGCGCCGGGCTGCTATGTCTGGCTCGGCAACGGTCCGGCGCTGGATGGGGCGCTGCATCACAACACGGCCTATGATTTCAACGATGAAGCGCTGGGATATGGGGCGGCCTATTGGGTGGCATTGGTCGAGCGAGAATTGAAGGTTTGATTATCTGCTGCAGCGACTTCGTCAATGTCCATCAGTCGATCGGCGATTCCTCAACCCGGGCCGTCCCGCGCGTGGCATGGATGAAGGCGAGCACGAAGCCGATCGCCAGCACAAGCACGATGGTCGGCGCCGGCGCGCTGTCGATGAAGAAGGACAGGTAGACGCCGACAAAGGAACCGATCACCGCAATGGCGACGGAGAGGAGCAGCATCGTGCTGAACTTGCGGGTGAGCAGGAAGGCGATAGCTCCCGGCGCAATCAGCATGGCGATCGAAAGGATGATGCCGACCGCCTGCAAGGCACCGACGATCGTCAGCGAGATGAGGGCGAGAAGGCCGTAATGCAGCAGGTTGATCCTGAGGCCCACCGCCCTTGCCTGGGCAGGGTCGAAGGCATGCAGCAGGAAGTCCTTCCACTTCACACCAAGAATGACAGCCGTGATCGCGGCAATGACGGCCGATTGCCCGATGTCGCGCCAGGAGACACCGAGCATGTCGCCGAACAGGATGTGATCGAGATGCACGTCGGACTGGATCTTGACATAAAGGACCAGGCCGAGCCCGAACATGCCGGAGAAAACGATGCCCATCACCGTATCCTGTTTGATACGGCTGTTATCTTTCAGGAAACCGGTGGCGATAGCGCAAAACATGCCGGCCACGAAGGCGCCGACCGCAAACGGTATGCCGACGATATAGGCGATGACAACGCCGGGAAAGACGGCGTGGCTGATGGCGTCTCCCATCAGAGACCAGCCTTTCAGAACCAGGAAGCAGGACAACAGCGCCATCGGGATTGCGACCAGCACCGAGATCACCAGCGCATTGACCATGAAGCCGAACTGGAAGGGCGAAAGAAGCGTCTCGACCATATTCATGGTGCTGCCTCCAACGCCTGCGCAGCGCGTCTGCGCGCCGCCAGCATGCCATGCTTGGGTGCGAAGAAGAACGCGATCAGGAAGATTGCCGTCTGCAGCACGACGATGATGCCGCCTGTCGCGCCATCGAGGAAGTAACTCGCATAAGCGCCGACGAAACTGGTCATCGATCCGATGATGACCGCGATCACAAGCAGCCGCGGGAAGCGGTCGGTCAGCAGATAGGCGGTCGCGCCGGGCGTCACCACCATGCAGATGACGAGGAATGCACCGACTGTCTGCAGCGCGGCGACGGTGGAGGCAGACAGCAGCGTGAAGAAAATGACCTTGAGAGCGGTCGGATTGAGACCGATCGATCGGGCATGGCTCTCGTCGAAGAAAGTGACCATCAGGTCCTTCCATTTGACGAGCAGGACAGCGAGTGACACGAAGCCGATGATGGCGAGTTGCAGCGTATCCTCGGGCGTGATGGCGAGAATGTTGCCGAGCACGATCGTCTGGATGTTGACGGCCATCGGCTGGAGCGAAACCATGAACAGGCCCAGCCCGAAGAAAGAGGAGAAGATCAGGCCGATGATGGCATCTTCCTTCAGCTTGGTGCGCTGGTTGAGGAAAAGCATCGCTGCGGCAGCGAGCCCTCCGGAAAAGAAGGCTCCGATCGAAAAGGGAAGTCCGAGCATATAGGCGCCGGCAACGCCGGGAACGATCGCGTGCGAGAGTGCGTCGCCGATCAGCGACCAGCCTTTCAGCATCAGATAACAGGAGAGGAAAGCGCAGACGCCGCCGACAAGGGCGGACACCCACATGGCATTGAGCATGTATTCATAGGTGAAGGGCTGCAGGAGGTCGGCGATCATTCCCGCCCCCCATTGCCACTATCGGGGCCCCGGGCAGTCGCTTTGCCACCCTGCAGAATCAAGGGGCGCTCATCATCGCTTATGACGCCGATCGACGTTGCCCTGCCGTTCTGCGCTCCGCTCAACACGAAATGACGCAGCACGCCGCCAAAGGTCTTTTCCAGATTTTCCTGCGTAAAAGTCTCGACGGTCGGGCCGTAGGCGAGCACCGTGCCCTTGATCAGGATGGTCCGGTCGCAGAACTCCGGCACGGAGCCGAGATTGTGGGTGGAGACCAGCATGACGCGGCCTTCATCCCGCAGTTCGCGCAGGAGCTTGGTGATCTGGTCCTCGGTCTTTACGTCGACGCCGGTAAAGGGTTCATCGAGCAGAATGACCCGGCCGTCCTGCGCCAGGGCTCGCGCCAAAAAGACCCGCTTTCTCTGACCGCCGGAAAGTTCGCCAATCTGGCGCTTGCGGAACTCGCTCATGGCGACGCGGGCGAGCGCGGCCGCCACTGCCTCGTGGTCCGCGGCCTTCGGGATGCGCATCATGCCCATGTGGCCGTAGCGGCCCATCATTACGACATCCTCGACCAGCACCGGGAAATTCCAGTCGACTTCTTCCGATTGCGGCACATAAGCGACAAGGTTCTTGCGTAGCGCCTCTTCGACCGGCATGCCAAGCACGCGAATGTGGCCCCTGGCGAGACGCACGAATCCCATGATCGACTTGAAGAGCGTCGACTTGCCGGAACCGTTGACACCGACCAGCGCGGCGATCGTGCCCGTGGGGATCTGGAAACTCGCGTCCCTCAGGGCCGTATGTCCGTTGCGGTAAGTGACGGTCGCATCCTTTACCGTGATCCCCGATCCCGCATCCGAGGATGCGGGACGGACAAGATTGCCAAGCAGCACGGTCATTGCGACAACCCATCGGCAAGACCCTTCGCGACGGTATCGGAGGTCACGCGCAGAAGATCGATATAGGTTGGCACCGGGCCGTCGGCTTCGCTCAGCGAGTCGACATAAAGCACGCCGCCATAATGCGCGCCGGTTTCGCGCGCCACCTGCCGGGCCGGTTTGTCGGAAACGGTGCTTTCGCTGAAGACGGTTGGAATCTGGTTTGCCTTCACCGCATCGATCACCTTGCGAACCTGCTGGGGCGTGCCCTGCTGATCGGCGTTGATTGGCCAGAGATAGAGTTCCTTCAGCCCGAAATCGCGTGCGAGATAGGAAAAGGCGCCCTCGCTGGAAACCAGCCAGCGCTTGTCCTCGGGAATTTTTTCGAGGGTGGCGCGGATCGGCGTGATCGTCGCTTCGATCTTCTGCTTGTAGGCCTCGGCGTTGGCCTTGTATGTCTCCGCATTCGCCGGATCATACTTTGCGAAAGCATCACGGATATTGTCGACGTAGATCAGGGCGTTCTTCGGCGACATCCAGGCGTGGGGATTGGGCTTGCCTTCGTAGGGGCCTTCCGAGATGCCCATCGGCTCGATGCCATCGGAGACGACGGCACCGGGGACGTCGTGCAGATTCTGGAAGAACTTTTCGAACCAGCGCTCCAGATTGAGCCCGTTCCACAGAATGAGCTGCGCACCTTGTGCCCGCTGTATGTCACCCGGCGTCGGCGCATAGTTGTGGATCTCCGCGCCTGGCTTGGTGATCGATTCCACGATCGCGGCATCACCGGCCACGTTTTTTGCCATGTCGGCAATCACCGTGAAGGTCGTCACCACCTTGAACTTCGAATTGGTTGCCTGTTGGGCAGCGGCGGGAAAGGCAACCAGCACGGCTGCGAATGCCACCCCTATCAGTCCGGCCAAAACCGACCGTCTTTCCCCATAGAGCATATGTTTCTCCTCTTGCTGCTATTGCGACCGAATTGCAAAAGCCGCGGAGAGTCGAACAAGTTGCGCTTCGGAATGATTTGCAAAAAATACTTGACGACCCTTGCTTCGACTATTGTGCAATTAAGAATGAATTGCAACAATGATCCGAACGAGAGGCCGAAAAATCATCACAGGAGGGACCCGACGGGCTGGCTGCCGTCAACCTCATCGAACAACGCATGCCGGGATGCCGTAACGGCGCATGGTTCGATCGGTTAGGCGTTTGAAGGGCACACGGCACGCCTTCTGGCGGAGCTGCGCTTTCCTCGATCTACCAAACAGCCAGTACCGGGTTTTCCAACACCTTGCCCGTCACCACATCGGCAATCCCCCGATCAGTCTGATGCGGGCCGACATTGCAAGCGAGCGTGGCGCCGAAGCAGGCCTTGAAGACCAGATAGGGCGGCTTCCACGTGACGATCTTTTCCATCGCCTTGCGGATGCTGGTAAAGGCCAGCGCCGTGTCCTTCAGCGACGCATCCGTCACCAGGCCGGAGAGCGGCAGCGGCAGCATCGCCTCGATCCTGCCGTCCTTGGCGACCGCCATGCCGCCGCCGGCGGATATGACGGCGTTGGCGGCGAGCGCCATGTCGCCGGCATTGCCGCCGAAGACGGTGAGGTTGTGGCTGTCATGCGAAACGGTCGTGCAGAAGGCGCCGCGCCATTCACCCCAGCCGGTGAGGAAACCGATGCGTGGGGCAGCGTCGGTCTTGCCGTGGCGATGGACGACTGAAATCATGGCGCTGCCGGCCGGCGGCACGATGAAACCGTCCCTGACCTCGGTTTCGGCCTCGCCCCATTGCGTGAAGCGCGGGCGGTCGATGGTGGCGACGCGGACGCGCTCGCCCTGCGCCGGAATGCGAAAATCATTCTCGGTCAGCGGCGGCAGCTTCACCGAATTGACAAGCGGCGCCGTATCGATCTGCTGGACGGCAACCCGCATGCGGCCGTTGCGGGCAATTATGCGGCCGCCTGATATGACGAGCCGAGCCCGGAATTCCGCAAGGTCTTCGAAAAGCACGATGTCGGCGCGGCGGCCGGCGGCGACGAGGCCGAGATCGGAGCGGCTCAGACGTTGTGCGGCATTGAAGGTCGCGGCACGGATGGCCCATTCCGGCTTCATGCCGTAGCGCACCAGGCGCCTGATGACGTCGTCGAGGCCGCCGCCTTCCTGGAGTTCGTCGGGAAAGACGTCGTCGGTGCAGAGCGTGACGGTCGGGGGCAGGTGGCCGAGACCGTTCAGCACCTCGACGAACTCCTGCAGCAGATGGTCGTGAGAGCCGCGAAGCTCGATCGTCAGGCCGGCGGAAAGCTTGGCGAGGAGATCGGCGCCGGAGGTAAGTTCGTGGTCGGAGGTGATGCCCGATGCCATGAAGGCGTTGAGATCGGCGCCTTCGAGGCCACGTGCATGGCCGCAGACTAGCTTGCCGGCGGCAAGGCCGGCATTGACGATATCAGTCATGCGCGGGTCGCCGTCGATGACGCCACGCATATTCATCACTTCGGCCACGCCGCCGATGGCCGAGGAGTGCAGCATCTCGGCGACGACCGCAGCATCGAAATCGGCGCCGGCAAGTTCCAGGGCCGGCGCCGAGGGCACGCAGGAGGGCGCGAGAAGGATCATACGCAGCGGCAGGCTGCGCGCCGCCTCCATCGCCCAGCGCACGCCGTCGAGTCCATGGACGTTGCCGAATTCATGCGGATCCCAGACGATCGTGGTGACGCCGCGCGGCAAGACGGCGCTCGCATATTCGGCCGGTGTCACCATCGAACTTTCGACATGCATGTGCGTGTCGATCAGGCCGGGCGTCAGGATACAGCCCGCCGCATCGACGATCTCGACAGCATCCGTGCGGCTTGCCGGGGCATGGACGCTTGATATCAGCGCGCCGACGAGGCCGATATCGGCTTGCCGGATCAGGCCCGTCACCGCATCGAGCAGCCGGCCGCCGGTGATCAGCATGTCGAAGGGGGCATCGCCGCGCGCAGCAGCGACGGCGCGGGCTCGCAAGGCAGGATCGTTGAGATCGGCGGGTTCTTGGCGGGCAGTGGCGTTCATTTGCGGGCCTCGTTGACCAGGGCAGCGAGAATGATGACACGCGCCATGTCGGCATCAATGTCGGCGGCGAATTGAGCATTGAAGGTCGCATGCGTGGCGCGGGTCTCGACGACGGTACGGCCGCGGGTCAAGGCGCCCTGCAGCTCGACGTCGATACGGGCAGGGCGGAAGCTGACAATATCCGGAGCGACGAAGGCGACGGCGGCGGAAGGATCGTAAATTGCCATGGCCGGGCGGCCGCGGCTGGTGCCGATGCGGATATAACCCGAAAACATATCGGCGATGAGTTCGGCATTGGCGCCGCCGGCGTTGCGCACCGGCTCGGCGTCTTCGGGCCTGGCCAGCACTTTGCGGCAGAGGTCGAGATCGACCATGCGCAGCGGCAGGCCATGGGCGATGACGATCGAGAGGGCCTCGGGATCGGCGAGCGCGTTGAACTCGGCGGAGGCCGTATGGTTGCCTGACGTGACGCCGCCGCCCATCCAGACGAGCTCGGTGATGCGGCCGGCAAGATCGGGCCGGGCGAGCGCCACGGCGGCGATGTTGGTGAGCGGGCCAAGCGCCAGGATGCGGTGCTGGCCTTTGCACTCCAGCCAGCGGCAGAGTGCTGTGAAGGCATCGCTTTCGGCAAGGTCAGCCGCCTGCGGCAGACTCCTGCCTGATGTCGGGATGCCGGTTTCGCCGAGGATCGCCTGAGCGGTTTCCAATTTGCCGAGCACGGGCATGGCGCGGCCGGTGTGGATGGGAAACGTCCAGCCGAAGGCACTGGCGGCGCCGGCGGCGTTTATCCTCACCTGCGGCAGCGGCGTATTGCCGAAGACCAGTGATATTCCGTCGATTTCGAATTCCGACTGTCCCACCACCAGAATGGCGGCGATATCGTCGAACCCCATGTCCGTATCGATCCAGACGCCCATGATTTCACCCGAACCGTTTGAGGTTTGCCGCGCCGGCAACCGGCAGATCGAAGGCAAGCGGACTGCCGATCTCGTGCGGCGGTAGGCCCGCATCGATTTCGGCCTTGATCGGGCCGAGCGGAGTGTCGAGCAGGTATTCGCGGGTGTTGCCGGCGAAAGACGTGCCGCGCACGGTGCCCTGGAAAGCACCGGAGCCAAGCTTCACCATGCCCGGACGCCAGGCGAGGCCCGCTGTCGCTTCCGGAGCCGGGCCGGAAAGTCCGACCGGCCCATTCGGCGTCGCAAGCTTTCCATCCTTCAGCGCGAAGACATTCTCGAAGCCGACGAAATCGGCGACGAAGGCCGAGGCCGGATTGTTGTAGATCTCCTCCGGCGTACCGATCTGTTCGATGCCGCCGTTCAACATCACGACGATGCGGTCGGCGAGCGCCAAGGCTTCCACCTGGTCGTGGGTGACGAAGATCATGGTGACGCCGGTCTCCTTCTGCACGCGCTGCAATTCGGCGCGCATTTCGAGGCGAAGGCGGGCATCGAGATTGGAGAGCGGCTCGTCGAGCAACAGCACCTTCGGCTCCATCACCATCGAGCGAGCGAGCGCCACCCGCTGCTGCTGGCCGCCGGAGAGTTCTGCGGGCTTGCGGCCGGCGAAAGCCGAGAGCCCGACGGATTTCAAGCCGGCGCCGACGCGGGCGTCGAGATCCGCACCTGAGATACGCTTGAGACGCAAGCCGAAGGCGACGTTTTCATAGACCGTCAGATGCGGGAAGAGGGCATAGGACTGGAAAACGAGGCCGACGGCACGTTTGTTGGCGGAGACGCGGGTGATATCGGCGCCGTCGAGGCGGATGCGGCCAGCGGCGGGCGTCAGCAGGCCGGCGATGGCGCGCATCGTCGTCGTCTTGCCGCAGCCGGAGGGGCCGAGAAGCGCCACCAACTCGCCCTTGCCGATCGCGAGATCGAGGTCCCGCACCGCGACCGTGTCGCCATAGGCAAGGGTCAGCTTGTCGAGTTGAAGATAGGCATCAGACATAGCGCGAGAATCCCAGGAAGCGTTCGGCGAGGAATACGATGCCGATCGAGAGAAAGGCGAGAAGGGCGGAGAGCGCCGCGATGGAAGGATCGTAGGTGGTTTCCATGTAGCCCAGCATGTCGATCGGCAGCGTGCGGACGCCGGGACCGGAGAGGAAGAGCGAGACGGGCACCTGATTGAAGCTGGTGACGAAACCGAGGATGAAGGCGGCAAGGATGCCGCCGCGGATATTCGGCATCACCACGCGGAAGAAGGCGCCGAGCCGCGAGGAACCGAGCAGGACGGCGGCCTCCTCGATGTCCGAGCGCAGATTGTCGAGGCTCGCCGAGACGACGCGCACGGCATAGGGCAGCACCAGGGCCGTATGGGCGAAGAAGAGCGCGAGCGTGATGTTGAAGCCGAAGGGCACGACGAGATAACGCAGCAGCGCCAGGCCGACGATGATGCCGGGCACGATGATCGGCAGCGACACGATGGTGCGGACGGTCTCGGCCGCGGGCAGCTTGTAGCGGGAGAGGGCGTAGGCGGCCGGGATACCGAGGAGAAGGGCTGCGAGCGTTCCGAAGACGGCGAGGAACATCGACATGGCGAAGCTGTCGCGGAAGCTCTCGATAGTGAACACCTTCATCACCCAACGCAGCGACAGGCCCTGCGGCGGGAAGGCCAGCGTATCGCCTGACGATAGCGAAGCGGCTATGATGATCAGGAACGGCCCGATCAGGAAAACCAGCAGCAGGAAAAGCACGATGGGCGAAAACAGGCGCAGCGTCATCGGCGGTTCCTCGCCGTCGCAAGGCGTTTCAGCAGGATGTTGGCGGCAAAGCTCATAACGATCAGGATGAAGGCGATGACGCTTGCCGAAACGAAATCATTGGCGACGGAAACCTGCTGATACATCAGCGTTTCCAGCATCAGCACCTTGGAGCCGCCAAGCACGGCGGGGGTGATATAGGCGGTCAGCGATCCGGTGAAGACCAGCGTGCCGCCGACGACAAGGCCTTCCCTGGTGAGCGGCAGGATGACTTTCCAGAAGACCTGGAACCAGTTGGCGCCAAGCACGCGAGCTGCCGGAATTGCATCCTTCGGCATGTTTTCGAGCGCGCTGATCAGCGATAGGATCATCAGCGGCAGGAAGAGCTGCAGGAGGCCGATGAAGACGGCGGTCTCGGTGAACAGCAGCCGCAGCGGCTCGGCGCTGAAACCCAGGCCTGTTATCGCCTGGTTGACGATGCCGGTGCGGCCGAGAATGACGATCCAGGCATAGGTGCGGGCCACTGGCGAGATCATCAGCGGCAGGGTCACGAGGCCGATCATCCGGCCCTTGCCATTCGCCGGCAGGTTGACGATGGCAAAGGCTGCGGCATAACCGATGACCGCGGAAACGGCGGTGACTTCGAGGCCGAGCCGGAACGTGCGCAGGAAAACGGTGCGGTTCAACGTCCCGGAGAAGAAATCGGCATAGGCCGACAGGCTCCAGCTGCTGCCGGCGCGGAAGCCCTCCGACAAGAGGATCGCAACGGGCAACAGAAAGACCAGGGTCGCAAAGATGGCTGCCGGCAAGGCAAGCGCCAGGGCTTCTGCGCGGTTCTGGAACATGAGGCGCCTTTCGAGCGGAGAAGAGGGAGGCCCGGCAGAGGCCGGGGCCAGTTTTCACGCGGGCCTTACTGGCCGACCTTCTCGTTCCACGTCTTCAGCCAGCCGGCGCGATTGTCGAGGGCGACGGCCGATGGGATTAGCTTGAGGCTCTTGGCCGTTTCCTCGCCGTAGGTCAGGTTGTTGGCGGTGGCTTCGGAAAGCTTGACCTCGCTGTTTGCCGGGCTGTCGATCAGCTTTTCGGCGAGTTTGGTCTGGATGTCGGTCGAGAGCCAGAAATCCATGAACTGCAAGGCGAGATCCTGGTTCTTCGAGCCCTTGGTCAGGACCAGAACGTTCATGCCGCCGGTCTGGCCCTCCTTCGGCGTTGCCCAGGCGACCGGGACGTCGAGCTTGGTGAAGCCGGCCCAGGAGAAACGGCCGATCGGCGCTGCCCAGATCTCCTCCTGCTGCATCAGTTGCACCAGCTGCGAGGACTTTTCGTAGAAGGTGACGATGTCGTCCTTCTTCTCGCCCAGCGCTTCGATCGGTCCCTTCAGATCCGGCGTGTCCTTGCCGAGCGCCAGGCCGAGCATATAGAGCGCCGGCGGGCCTTGGTTGGTGGTCACGTTCGGAAAGGCGACGTGGCCGACATATTCCGGTTTCAAGAGATCGGCCCAGGAGTCGATCTTCATCTTGTCGGAGCGATAGGCAATCGAAGTGGCGTAGAAGGTGTAACCGACGCTCATGCCGTCGCCGTTCGGATCCTTGGCGACATCATAGAGCTTGGCGAAATCGGTGAGTTTCGCGGTATCGATCTTGTCGATCAGACCGGCGCGGGACGCGGCCAGCGCATCGGCCATGGAAACGGCGGCGAGATCGACGACGGGGTTGGCCTTGTTCGCCTCCATCTTGGCCAGACGCTCGACGCTGTTGCCGGTCTCGACCACCAGCTTGCAGCCGCATTTGGCTTCGAACGGATCGTAGACCAGCGTCTTGAAATCATCCTGCGCAAAGGCATAGACGGAAATCGTCAGGGTTCGTTCTGCTGCGGATGCGGCGAGCGGCGAAAGGGCGGCGAACGCTGCCGAGGCAAAAAGAGCTTTTTTCATCTTACATGTTCTCCATCTCTGAGGTTCTTGGTGCCGGGTTCGCAGGCCCGGATGATTGGCGGACGATCAACTGCATGGCGACGCGTTCGATCTCCGCGGTAACGAGCATGCCCTCCCGGATGCTGCTTGTTCTTATGGTATCCACGAGCGCCGACACGGCGATCCCGGCAATCCTATCCATGTCCATCCGGACCGTCGTCAGCGACGGTGTGACAACAGGCGACCAGATGAGGTCGTCGAAACCGGTGACGCTGACGTCGGTGGGAATGGTAATACCTGCCTGCTGCAACTCCGTCAGCGCCCGCAGCGCCTGCAGGTCGGAGAGGGCTGCGAAGGCGGTGAAACCCTGCCTGACTTTTTCGGGGAGGCCGAGCGGGCAGTCGCCGCCGTTCTCCTGCTCCAGCCTGTCGATCCACAGCGTTTCCGAATGCATGCCCGGGCGCATGCCGGAGCGGATGCCGCCGGCGCGGTCGTTCTGGACGTTGGATTCCTGATTGTTGCCGATGATGAGGATACGGCGATGGCCGAGGCCTGCGAGATGGCCGGCGATTTCATGGCCGCCCTGCCAATGGTCGGCGGCGACGGTGTTGCCGGGCGTCGAGGGAGTGTCGATGACGGCGACCGGACAGGCGGCGGATGAAATGCGGGTGGCGCGGCGGGGAATGACGACCATGCCGTCGACGCCGCGCTCGACCAGCCGGTTGATCGCCTCGGTCTGGGCGGCGACATCACCGCGGGAATCGGCGATCAGCACGCCGTAACCTGCGGCGGAGGCCGCGAATTGGATTGCCTGCGCGATCTTCGGGAACAGCGGATTGGCGATATCGGGCAGCACCAGGCCGAGAACGCCACTGCGGCCGGTCCGCAGCGCCCGCCCGGCCTGGCTCGGGACGTAGCCGAGCTCGGCTGCATGCTCACGGATTCTTTCGACCAGTTGGCCGGAAACCCGGCCCTTGCCGGAAAGCGCATTGGAGACCGTGGCGACGGAGACGCCGAGCGACGTTGCTATCCTGCTGAGGTTCGGTCCCGGGCGAGGTGTTGCCATGATTGACGATCACTCTGATTAATCGTTTAATCAGAGTGATAGCTCAGCTTATCCCGCCTGTCGAATCCGAATTCATCTTATGCGCAATTATTCGGTTACGGCACGCGGCAGATAAGAAAAAGCCCCGCGAGACGATCGCGAGGCTTTGTACTTTCAGGTCGATTGAAGCAGCTGTCAGCCCTTGACAGCCACAACCTTCACCGCCGGTGCGGTGGTCTTGCCGCCGGGGGCGAAACCGCCGCCGATTGCGATGTTCAGCGAGACATAGTCCTTGGCCATCTGCTGGACGGCTGCGGCAAGGCTTGCCTGAGCGAGCGAAACCTGCCGCTGGGCGTCGAGAACGTCGAGCAGCGAAGAGGCGCCGTCCTTGTACGATGCTGTGGAAAGCTCGAGCGTTTCCTGCGTAGTCTTCACTTGAGCCTGAAGTGCTGCGACCGTGCGGGCGTCACGCCGGACGGCGGCAAGCGCATTTTCGACCTGTTCGACGGCGGACAGCACCGTCGACTTCCAGTTGAGATAGGCACTGGCGGCATTGGACTGTGCCGTCTTGACGTTGGCGCGCAGGGCGCCGCCGTCGAAAATCGGCAGATTGAGGGTCGGGCCGAAGGACCAGCCGGTCAGGCCGCCATGGACGCCGCGCTGGTTGATGTAGGACGGCGAGATCGAGCCGCTGAGCGAGATGCTCGGATAAAGCTGCGCCTGGGCAACGCCGATATTGGCCGTTGCGGCGGCGAGATCACGCTCCGCTACGCGAATGTCGGGACGGTTGCGGATCAGATCTGCCGGAATGCCGGAGGTGATGCCGCCGCGGAATACCGGCTGGCCACGGCCCTTCAGCAATTCATCGACGAGAGCCGAGGCCGGCAAGCCGAGCAGCGTGGCGATGTGATGGGCCGATATGCGGATGTTGGTTTCGAGGCCGGGAATTTCGGCGAGCGTCGACTGCACCAGGCCTTCGGCCTGAACGACGTCGAGACGCGAGGCGGCGCCGGCTTCAAGCTGGAACTTGGTCAGTTCGTAGGTTTCCTGACGAGACTTCAGGTTGGCCCTCGAAAGCGCCAGGCGCTGCTGATAATAGCGAACGTCGATATAGCTCGAGACGAGATCCTGCACGAGGGTCAGCTTGGCGACATCAGCGGATGCGTATGCTGAATCGAGCGACGCAAGCGCGCTCTCGGTGCTGCGCTTGTAGAGGCCGAAGAGGTCGAGCAGCCAGCTCAGCTGGACGTCGCCGGCACTGGTGTTGCGCGTGTCGAACTGTGTGCGCAGCTCGCCCTTCTGGCCGCTGATCGTGTGCGAAGCGCCGACGTTCAGGTTCGGCAGGCCGCCGGCGCCGGCGGCGATGACGTTGGCGGAAGCCGAATTGATGCGTTCGATCGCCTGCTGGACGGTCAGGTTCTGATCGAGTCCGGCCTGGACATAGCCATTCAGTTTGGGATCGCTGAAGGCGGTCCACCAGGCTGCGGTTGCAACGTCGCCTACACTCTTCGCTCCGCCTTCTCCGAATTTGGCGGGCAGCGGCATTTCAGGAGGAGCATGATCCGGGCCTACGACGCAGCCCGACAACAATAACAATAATGCCGGTGTGGCAAAACGAAGAGATACCATTCATTTCATCCTGTACTCGAGCAAGTCAATTCTTGTCCGAAGCTTCATGCTTCACTATCGCCGCCGCGCCTCGTCATACCAAAAAACACACCGAAGCAGTCGGGCGCAATGTAGCAACGGGAACTGCATTATCACAGTGCATTTATATCACAGTCCTGCCGCATTTTTGGCGCGTGTGGCAAAGATGCGTCGAATGACGACGAAAAACGACGGCACGAAGAAAATTCCGAGCATTGTGGCCGCCAGCATGCCGCCGAGAACGCCGATACCGATGGCATTCTGCGCCGCCGAGCCCGCGCCTGTCGCGATCGCCAGCGGCACGACGCCGAGAATGAAGGCAAGCGAGGTCATGATGATCGGCCGCAGCCGCAACCTTGCCGCTTCCAATGTCGCCTCGTAGAGCCCCATGCCGCTTTCCATACGATCCTTGGCGAATTCGACGATCAGGATGGCGTTCTTCGCCGCCAGCCCGATGGTTGTGAGCAAGCCGACCTTGAAATAGACGTCGTTCGCCTGTCCGAAGACCGTTGCCGCCGTCAGCGCCCCGAGGATGCCGACAGGCACCGCCATGATCACCGAGAACGGGATCGACCAGCTTTCGTAAAGCGCAGCCAGGCAGAGGAAGACGACCAGCACCGAGATCGCATAAAGCATCGGCGCCTGCGAACCGGACAGCCGCTCCTGATAGGAGATGCCCTGCCAGGCGACCGTATAACCACCGCCGAGCTGATTGGTCAGTGCTTCCATTTCGTTCATCGCATCGCCGGAGGAAACTCCGGGTGCAGACGCTCCGTCGAGCGGAATGGCGCTGACGGCGTTGAAGCGGGCAAGCGAAGGCGCCCCCTTCACCCACTCCGTGCGGGTAAAGGCGGAGAAGGGCACCATTTCGCCGTCATTGTTGCGGGCGTACCAGTGGTTCAGATCGCTCGGCTGCATGCGGAAGGGCGCATCGCCCTCGACGTAGACCGGCTTGATCTCGCCGTTCAGCGTGAAGTCGTTGACGTCGCGGCCGGTGAAGATGATCGACAGCATCGAATTGACCGAGGTAATGTCGACGCCCATGGCGCCGATCTTTTCCTGATCGAGCACGATGCGCATCTGCGGCTCGACTTCCTTGTTGCTGCTGCGCAGCGCCACGATCTTGCCCGAGCTATTGCCCATCTGGATCAGCCGCTTGGAGGCGGCCGTCAGGGCGTCGTTGCCGTGGCCGCCGGTATCGACGAGATACATGGAGAAGCCGCTCGACACCCCAAGACCCTGGATCGCTGGCGGCAGCAGCGCGAAGACCTGCGCCTCGCGGATCGCAAAGAAATTGCCAAGCGCCCGGTTGACGACCGATTGAGCGCTCAGCGTCGGATCGGTGCGCAGCGAGAAATCCTTGAGCTTGGTGAAGACGATGGCGCTGTTCTGGCCGGAACCGCTGAAGCCGAAACCGAGCGCGCCGAATACGGAATCGACGGCGTCCTTCTCGTTTTCACGATAGTATTTCTCGACCTTTTCGACGACTGCCTGGGTCTGCTGCGTAGTCGAGCCCGGCGGTGTGGTGACGATGGTCAGCAGCACGCCCTGGTCTTCCTGCGGCAGGAAAGAGCTCGGCAGGCGGGTGAAGAGATAGGCGCAGCCGGCGCCGACCAGAAGGAAGACCAGCATGACCCGGATCGGCCGCTTCAGCAGATAGCCGATGGCGCTGATATAGCCGTTGGTCGAGCGCGTGAAGTTGCGGTTGAACCAGTCGCCGACGCGGTGCTTCCTGTGCTCGCCGACCGGCTTCAGCATCGTGGCGCAAAGTGCGGGCGTCAGCACGAGGGCGACGAGCGCCGACAGCAGCATGGCCGAGACGATGGTGATCGAGAACTGGCGATAGATGATGCCGGTCGAGCCGCCGAAGAAGGCCATCGGAATGAAGACGGCGGTGAGGACGAGCGCGATGCCGACGATGGCGCCGGTGATCTCGCCCATCGATTTTTCCGTCGCCTCGAGCGGCGAAAGCTTTTCTTCGGACATGATGCGTTCGACGTTTTCGACGACGACGATGGCGTCGTCGACGAGAAGGCCGATCGCCAGCACCATGGCGAACATCGTCAAGGTATTGATCGAATAGCCGGTGACCGCCAGCACCCCGAAGGTGCCGAGCAGCACCACGGGAACGGCAATCGTCGGGATCAGCGTCGCACGGAGATTCTGCAGGAAGACAAGCAGCACCACGAAGACGAGCACGATCGCCTCGATCAGCGTGTGCACGACCTTCTCGATCGACAGTTCCACGAAGGGCGTGGTGTCGTAGGGATAGGTGATCTCGACACCTGCCGGCAGACCGCGGCCGATAACCTCGAGTGCGGAGCGCACGCGGGCTGCGGTATCGATGGCGTTGGCGCCGATTGCAAGGTTGACGGCGAAACCGGTCGACGGCTGACCGTTGTAGCGCGAACTGCCGCCGTAGCTTTCCTGACCGATCTCGATGCGCGAGACGTCGCTCAAGCGAACCGTCGCGCCGTCCTTTTCGACCTTCAGGATGATGTGCTCGAAATCGGCGACGGTGGTCAGCTGGCTTTGGGCGGTGATGGTGACGTTGATCTGCTGGCCGGGGATCGTCGGCTGGGCACCGAGTGAACCGACGGAAACCTGGGTGTTCTGCGCCTGGATGGCAGATGTCACGTCGCTCGGCGTCAACTGGTATTTCAAGAGCTTGAACGGATCGAGCCAGACGCGCATGGCGTATCCCGAGCCGAAGACATTGATGCTGCCGACGCCTTCCAGGCGCTGGATCTGATCCTCGATCGAGGTCGACATGATATTGCCGAGGTCGACGGAGTTGCGCTTGCCGTCGGTCGAAACGAGCGAGCCGACGAGAAGGATGCTCGAGGTCGAGCGGGTGACGCTGATGCCTGCATCGATGACGTCACTTGGAAGCTGCGACTGAACCAGCTGCAGTTTGTTCTGCACCTGCACCTGGGCGATATCGGGATCGGCGCTCGTCCCGAAGGTCAGCTGGATGCTGGCCGAACCCGTCGAGGAGGTCGAGGTCATATAGGTGAGGTCGTCGAGGCCGGTCATGCCGTCCTCGATGATCGTCGTCACCGATTTCTCGACAGTCTCGGCGCTGGCGCCGCGATAGGTGGCGTTGATGCGAACCGTCGTCGGGGCGATGTCGGGATATTGCGAGATCGACAGCGTGAAGATCGCCAGCAGGCCGGCGAGCATGATGGTGATCGCAATGACCCAGGCGAAAATCGGACGTCGGATGAAAAACTTGGCCATCGGTTGTTCCTGTGCGGCTGAGACGGTGACGATGCGGGCCTGCGGCGATTATTTCGCTGCGGGCTTTTGCGCGTCACCGGCCGCGGGCTGCTCGGCAGCCACGACCACGCCGGCGTCGTTGATCTTCATCGGGACCGGCTTCACCGGCATGCCTGAGGTGATCGATTGCAGGCCGCTGACGATCAGCTGATCGCCGTCCTTGATGCCTTCGGTCACGAGCCAGGAATTGTTGGAGGGCGAGCTGTTCTCGAAGGCGCGGGTTTCGACCTTGCCGTCGGCGGAAACGAACTGTGCCGTCAGCCGGCCGTTGGCGTCACGGCTCGTCGCCAGCTGCGGCAGCGAATAACCGGCCTCGGCGCCGAGCTCGACGGTTGCGCGGACATACATGCCGGGCAGCACGATGCGGTCGGGATTGGGAAAGAGGACGCGGATGATGAAGGTGCCCGTGGTCTCACTGACCACCTGCTTCGACATGTCGAGCTTGCCCTGCTGGTTGTATTCCTTGCCGTTTTCCAGGATCAAGTGGAAGACGACGTTGTCTGCGCCCTTGATGTCGCCGGCGGCCATCGCGTCGCGCAGTTTCAAGAGGTTGGTGCTCGATTCCGTCAGCGAGATGTAGATCGGATCGAGTTGGCGGATCGTCGTCAGCGCCGTCGTCTGGTTGGCAGAGACGACGTTGCCGACATTAACGGCCGTCTGGTCGATGATGCCATCGAAAGGGGCGACGATCCTGGTGTGGTCGAGGTCGATCTGTGCAGCGGAAAGTGCAGCCTTCGCCGACTCGACTTCGGCCTTGGCCTGGAGCAGCGTCGTCTTGGCCGTTTCGAATTCGATCTGGGTGGCGCCGCTGCCGACGAGGCGCTGGTAGCGGTCGAGATTGCTTTCAGCGCTCGGCACGCTGGCCTCAGCCTTGGAGATCGCTGCCTTGGCCTGCTCGACGGCAGCGATATAAGGTGCATCCTCGATCTGATAGAGAAGGTCGCCCTTCTTGATCTCGGCGCCGTCCTTAAAGGCGACCTCGCGGATCAGGCCGCTGACCTGCGGCCGGATATCGGCGGTCTGAAATGTCTCGGCGCGGCCGGGAAGGATCGTGGTGATCGGGAAAATGCCCTTCGTCAGCGTGATCACACCGACCGGGGCAGCCTGCTGTGCCGCGCCTGCGCCGGCATTGCCGGCGGGTTTCGAACCGCTGTCGCTGCAGGCGGCGAGAAGGGCTGCGAATGCCAGGGCCGAGGAGACGAGGAGGGCACGCCGTATCATGCTGAATTCCTGTGCGGTGGCAATCGCCGTTCAATCCACGAACTCGGGCTTGCGGGCTCGGTTTGATCGAGCGCAGGCTTATATAGGCGTCAGGATTGGGTTGGCTTCAAATGCCGTTATCCGAATTTAAGAAAAGCTTTACGAAGTGACGTAATTCAGCAATCATCACTTAGCAAGCGCTATTTTGCAGTGCGGCATCGACAAAACAGACGATTTTTTCGGCGCGGTGCACGAGTGTCTCCTTGTCGTCGCGAGCGATCAGGACAGGGTGCAGCACGCAGGCCAGGACATCTGCGACGGTGCGCGCCGCACTCTCGGGATCGCGGCAATGATAACTTCCCTCCGCCATGCCTTCGCGGATGATCTCGCCGAGCTTCGCCTCAATGCGGGCGCGATAGCGATTGCCGGCCTCGAGTTTGGCTTCGATCGTCGAAAGCACCATTTCGAAGATATAAGGGTTCTTCTGGATGTCCTGCAGGTGGCTTTCCAGCAGGCGCAGGATGAAGCGGAGTAGTTGTTCCTTCGGCGGCAGCTTCTCATCGAAGGCGGCGAAGCGCTCGGCGGCATCGTCGAGATGACGTCCGGCGATCGCATCGACCAGCGCGACCTTGGAGCGGAAATGCTTGAAGACATTGGCGGGCGACATGTGGAGCGCGCCGGCGATATCGGCGATCGACACCGCGACGAAGCCCCGCTCGCGAAACAGCATCTCCGCCATGGAAAGAATGTCTTCCCGCGTTTCCTCGGCCTTGCGTCTTGGCCTTCTTGTCATTTGTTCCCCGCCGGGCTGAGCCCGATACTCCTTTTTGCCGATGCTAGCGCATAACCCCGAAAATCGGAATCGATTTTCGGAAAGGATTATGCGCCAATTCAAAGTGATAGAGCGTCCTTAGCGCGTCCTGTTGGACGCGCGGCGCTCTAGCGCGATTGGAAGGAATGCCGCAAGCTGATGATCGGGCCGGCGGTTTTCGTCTGTCGCCATTTCAAGGGAAATAGGGAGCGAGGTTGTTTCGGACACGGGCAAGCGGCGTCTCGCCGCTATCATCTGGCACAAAGCGTTCGCCGGTGATCGCCTCGTAGGCTTTGATGTAGACGGCCGAGGTCTGCTTGATCAGTTCTGCGGGGATTTCCGGGATCTCGTCCTTATAGGGGTCGCAGCGCTCCGCCACCCAGGCGCGGACGAAATCCTTGTCGAAACTTTCCGGGCGTTTGCCGGCGGCAAAGCTTGCAGGGTAGCTTTCGGCAAGCCAATAGCGGCTGCTGTCCGGCGTGTGGATCTCGTCGGCGAGGATAATGTTTCCGTCACCATCGGTGCCGAACTCGTATTTGGTATCGACCAGGATCAGTCCGTTTTTCGCCGCCATCTCCTGGCCACGGGCAAAGAGGGCGAGCGCATATGTCGACAGCGTCTGCCATTGTTCATTCGTGAGAAGGCCACGCGTGACGATTTCGGCCGGTGTCAGCGGCTCATCGTGGCCGCCGTCGAATTCCTTGCTGGTCGGCGTGATGACGGGTTCCGGCAGGATCTGATTGTCGCGCATGCCGTCGGGCAGGCGCATGCCGTACATCTCGCGTTCGCCCTTCTTATAAAGCGTCAGGATCGAGGTGCCGGTGGTACCGGCGAGATAACCGCGCACAACGATCTCGACCGGCAGGATGTCGAGCCGCTTGCCGATGACGACATTCGGATCGGGATAGTCGAGAACGTGGTTCGGGCAGATGTCCTTCGTCGCCTCGAACCAGTAGCGCGCCGTCTGCGTCAGTATCTCGCCCTTATAGGGGATGCAGGTGAGGATGCGGTCGAAAGCGCTCAGCCGGTCGGTGCTGATAATAACGCGGCGTCCGTCCGGAAGATCGTAATTCTCGCGCACCTTGCCGCGATAATAGTTCGGCAATTCCGGGAAATGGGCTTCGGAAAGAATTCGCACGGCGCTCGACTGTCCTTCATTATTGGGTGAAGACTTCCTGCTCTAGTTTCATTGCCGGGGAAGTCAAGCCGATCGAGTATCGCATCAAAGCCAGAACAGGGCGATAAGGAGCAGGGCGAGGCCATAACATGTGACGGCAAGCGGCCAGCCGGCGCGCAGGAAATCGCCGAAGCGGTAACCGCCGATACCCATTGCCAGCGTGTTGTTGTGATGGCCGAAGGGCGTCAGGAAATCGAGCGACGCCCCAGCGGCGACCGCAATCAGATAGGCGTCCGGCGCATGCCTGCCGGCTCTTGCGAATTCCAGTGCGATCGGGGTCAGGACGATTGCGACCGTCGCGTTGTTGACAAAAGGCGTCAATGCCATGGCGAGGAAGAGGATGAGGGCGATGCCGAAGAGCGGATGGGTGATCGGCACGACGAGGCTCAACCAGCCGGCAATGGTTTCGGCCGCTCCGGTGCTTGCCACCGCCTGGCCGATCGGAATCATCGCCGCCAGCATGATGATGATCGGCCAATTGAGATCGGCCATCGCCTGACGGATGTTCAGATGATCGAGCAGAGCGAGCACGAGCACAACGCCGGCAAAAGCGACATCGGGACGCAGGCCGGCCGCCGAGGCGGCGACGCCGCAGGCAAAGAGCGCGAAGGGCCGCCAGGATAGGAGCGCCGGTTCGCTCGGTGCTGTCGAGGCGAGCGGCAGGCACTCGCTTTCCTCCAACGCTTCGCCGATTGCAATGCGCGGCCCCTCCAGCGTCAATATATCGCCGATCGACAATTGCAGGTCGAGGAAGCGGCCCTCGATGCGTGGCGCGCGCATGGAAAGGGCGGTGACAGCAACGCCGCGAGAATGGAAGACTTCAAGCGAGCGGACGCGCGAACCGACCAGCGTGCTTTCTGGCATGACCACGGCTTCGATACGGGTGAAATCCGGCTGCAGACCAAGCGCGTGGGCGTCGGCCATCAGCGCCCGTGTGGCGGCAAGATCGGCAAAGGTCGCATCGGCGCCCTCGACAAGCAGTACGTCGCCGGGTTCGATCACCAACTGGTCGAGCGGACCGAACGCAAAGTTGCCGTCACGGATCAGCGCGTACGGCTTGATGGCGAACTGTGCCGGGCAATCGGAAAGCCTTACGCCGATCAGCGGTGAGACGTCAGGGATGCGACGCTCGACGACGATGCGCCGCGCCGTCGGGGAGACCGTTGCGGGTGTTTCGTCGGGTTCCGGAAACAGGTGCTGCACGCGAAAGGTGATGAGCAGAATTCCGGCGATGGCCACCGGCAGGCCGACATGGGCGAAATCGAAGAAGTGAAAGCCGGTTCCGGTCGCCTTGGCGAGTGCATCGCTGACGAGCAGGTTGGCCGGCGTGCCGATCAGCGAAACGAGGCCGCCGAGCAGAGCCGCGAACGAGACCGGCATGACGAGTTGGCGGCGGGGGATCGTCAGGACCGTGCCGAGACGTAGCGCGACCGGCAAGGTCATCGCAAAGGCGCCGATATTGTTCATGAAGATGGACATGAAGCCGGCGAGCGCGGAAGTGCCTGATATGACCTTGAAGCCCGAAGGTCTTGCGGCCGCGAAACGGGCGGCGAGACTGTCGAAGAGCCTGGCGCGCGCCAGCACCTGGACGATCAGCAGGATCTCGACGACGGTGATGACGACGGGACTGGCGAAACCCGTGAAGATCTGCTCGGCGGGATAAAGGCCGAGCGCATAGCCGCCAAGCAGGCCGGCGATCGAGACCACCTCGATGCGGAAGCGATCGAGCGAGAAGAGAATGAGCATCGCCAGCAAAAGGATCAGCAGGGATGCTCCCTCGAACGACATGGGCGGGTCCGTTGTTTCATCGATCAGGCGGGACTGTAGTCGTTCCTCATGCGCTGTACAGAGGTGACTTCAGCCAAAGATTGAACAATCTTCATATGGCGCGCCAGGCTGGTGGTGCCTGCCACCGGCCTCTGGCGTTCCGCTCCAGAATGGGGGTTGTGAAGACGCCGACGGTTCGCGCGCTCCATTGCGGCCCGGCGGCTGCGAGGCTTTCGCGCCAGCGCTCCGATTGCAGCATGGCCGCACCGATGACGAAGGGTTCGATGCCGCAGCCTGTCAGCAGATGAAGACCTGCGACGATCGAGGCGCCGCTGGAAATGACGTCATCAATGAGTGCGACGCGTCGTCCCTGCAGCAGCGGCAGCATGCGCGGATCGATATAGAGACGTTTCTGCTGTGTCGGCGTGGTGATCGAAGACAGGGCGACGGAGAGCTCGTCGCGATACCAGAATTTGCGCGAGGTGCCGAGCGGAACGTATCGGCTATGGCCGAGCTTCTGCGCCACGGCAGCGGCCAACGTCAGCCCGAGCGTCGGCAGGCCGGCGACGACGTCGATGCGCATGGGCCTGATCTTTTCGGCGAGGCTTTCGGCGAGCGCATCGAGCACGGCGAAGCTTGCCTGGTTGACGATCAGCGAGGCGAGGGCGTGGTCGCCATCCACCAGCTCACGGATCGGCAGGCGAAGCTGGCGGCCATCTTCCAGCACGGCGACATAGAAGGAGGTAAATTCCCCATCGGCGGCGAAGGTGCCGGGCGGGTGAAGCTCCTGCCAGAAATCGTGCGGCGCCATCTCTGTCACAGAACTCAATTGCGTCTCGTCCTTTCCATGCCGGTTTTCCGGCGCAGTGCCTGCAATTCCGGTTCGGTCAGCGCACGCACGGCGCCTTTCGGCAGTTCGCCGAGTTCGAGCCCGCCGATTGCGACGCGCACGAGGCGCAGGCATTCGGTGCCGAGCGCCTCCAGCATGCGGCGGATCTGGCGGTTGCGGCCCTCGTCGAGCTCGACCTCGATCCATGAATTCCTGTCGCCCTGGCGCAGGCGCCGCGCGGCGGTCGCCGTCAGCAACTCGCCGTCGTGGCGGATGCCCGATGTCATGGCGACAATGTCCTCGTCATCCATGATGCGGTCGATCTGGACATGATAGGTCTTCGTCACATGCGTGACCGGGTCGAGCAGGATCTGGGCGAATTCGGTGTCGTTGGTGAAAAGCAGCAGGCCCTCGCTTGCCTTGTCGAGCCGGCCGACCGGAGAGAGATGTGGGATGTCGAAATCCCTCAGGCAATCATAGACCGTCGGCCGGCCTTCGGGATCGTGGCGGGTGGTGACAAGACCGCGAGGCTTGTTGAGCATCAGATAGATTTTCGCTTCGGCCGCGATGACAAGGCCGTCGATGCTGATGCTTGCCGTGGCAAGATCGACCCATGCGGAGGTATCGTTGACGATACGACCGTCAACCGCAACACGATTTTCGGCTATCAGGCGTTCGGCCTGCGTGCGGGAGCAATAACCGAGCTTGGAAAGGGCACGGGGAAGGGTAACCCTTTTGGCCGCGGCGTTGTCGGCGGGCTTTGTCCGTTCACGCGTCTTGTGCGGTGGGCGCCGCTCCCTCATTTGCCATCCTTATCCTGCTTTTGATGCCGTTTTCTTGGCATGAACGACAGAAGGATGCCAGCAGCGTGAATAAAAAACGAGGGGAATAACAGGCGCTACAAAAGGGCTCAGCGCTTTGGATAAAGCGCCGTCGCGGCTTTGTTAGGGTGGCGCTGCCTCAGCGGCAAGCCATGAAGCCGGCCAGTTCCTTGCGGCTGACGACGATACCGGCGGCGGCCTTGACCGGGTCCGGATGGGTGTAGGACAGACTAGGCATTTCCGGCAGATCGAGTGCCTGGCGCATATTCATGATGCCGACCGCATAGCGGCCATCGGCGCTGTCGACACTGACTTCGATAATGCAGTTGGCCCTCTTGTTTTCCATGGTAGTCCTCCCTTCGTTTTTTATGTTCCCATAGCTGGCATTAAAAATTGGTTTTTCTAAGACATAAGCATTTACGCACCCTGCCGAAAAACGGATCGGCGGGTGCGCAAAAAGCTGGTTTATGAGTGATATGGCGTGTTCAGCGCCACCAATGGCGAGGCTGCGGCTGCGGACTGCCGGAAAGCAGGTATCCGGCAAGAAAGCCAATGGCGCCTGCAAGCACCAGAGCCGTGGTTGTTGCGGTCGGATGCTCGCGGGCTGCGTCGGCGGCAGCCACACCTTCGGCCCGGATCTGGGCGACGGCGTTTTTTGCCCGGGGCAGGGCTTCGTCATAAGCCTTGCCGGCGCGGCCGCGCACCTCGTAATAGGCTTCGGCGCCTTGAGCGGAAATCATCTTCTGCAGGCGCGAGACTTCCTGCTGGAGTGCGGCGATGTCCTTGCTGACAGATGCTCTGATATCATCGGTATTGGCAGCCATGTCGGTCTCCTTCCTTCAATGGGAAAGACAACACCCAACTCGGTGATAGGTTCCGAAATCTCAGCCGCTGATTTGTGACGGAAATTTAAAGTTTGCCGGTCGGAGGCGCTTTAATCCTCCGTTAACCATAATTTCGCGCAAGATCCTGTTTTATCGCTATATTTTGGTCGTTGAGAACAGCGTTCCGATGGATTTTTGACCAGCTGGTAAAGGAATTTTCGGGAATTCGTCCCGAAAGGGCGCCCTGTGGATAATAGCGACCGACAAAAATGCCAGCCGAATCAACCTGTTACAAAAATGTCAAAAAACTTTGGTTGGGTGTGTTGACTGTTTATGA